>NZ_JBEYUK010000037.1:0-51931 GCF_040643475.1 Streptomyces sp. NPDC047130
TCGTCGTGGCGCTGGTGTTCGGCGGCCTGCTGGCCGCGGTCGACCGGGTCGCCGTCGGCATCGCCGAGGACCGCACCGCGGACGGGATGCGGGACCGCGGCGCCCGCCCCACCGGGTTCGTCCCCGGGCGGGGGTCAGTCGCGTCCGAGGAGCTCCCGCATCCGGTCGATCTCCGCGGACTGCGAGGCGACGATGTCCTCGGCCATCCGCCGGGCCGGGCCGTGGGATCCGTCGGCCAGTTCCTCCTCGGCCATGGCGACGGCGCCCTCGTGGTGTTCGATCATCATCCGCAGGAACGCCTCGTCGAACGCGGCGCCGGAGGCCGCGCGCAGCTCCTCCATGTCCTCGGCGGACATCATCCCGCCGGACCCGTGCGCCGAGTGGTGCGTGGCGTCCTCGCCCGGCACCTCCTCGCCCCACGCCTCCAGCCAGCCGGTCAGGGTGGTGATCTCCGGGCCCTGCGCCTTCTGGATCTGCGCGGCGAGGTCCTTCACCTCCGCCGACCCGGCCCGGCCGGGCGCCAGGTCGGCCATCTCCACGGCCTGGCGGTGGTGGGGGATCATCCCCGTGGTGAAGGCCCGGTCGGCGGCGTTCGGCGCGCCGGGGGAGGCGGGCGCCGAGGTGGGCGACGGGGCGGGTGCCGAGGCGGGGGAGTGGCCGTCGTGGCCGGCGGAGCCCTGGTCGGCGCCGCAGGCCGCGAGGACCAGGGCGGCGGCCCCGGCGGTGACCAGGGCGGTGGTGCGGCGGGTCAGTGAACGGTTGTCGAGCATGGCTGTGCGACTCCTCCTGCGGAGAGTTCCGGTGCTGTGTGCGAAGCGGGTACGGCAGCGGCACGGCACGCCGACGCAACCCCCGGGGGGTATGCGTGCGCGGGTGCCGTGCGGGCCGCTCTAGATGCGCAGGAGTTGCAGTTCCGCCAGGTCGGGCGGGGCGCGGGCGGGTGTGGCCGACGCGGGAGCGGGGGTGACGGCCGGGGAGGCCGCCACGGCGGCGGGGCCGGCGTCCGCGAGCGGGGGCGGCGCGTACGCGGACCCCACGCCGGCCGCGGCGCACAGGTCGTCCGCGTGGGCCAGGTGTCCGTGCCCGCCGCCGGTGTCCGGGCACGCGTGGGCCCCGGCGGTCGCCGCGGGCGCGTGCGCGGTGCGGGCCCCGTGCGGCGGGGTCACCGCGCCGCCGGGAGCCAGGCCGTGCATCCCCAGGAGCCCGGCGAGGACGGCCGGCACGAGCAGCGCGAACAGCCACCCCGTGGGGCGGCGCCGCGGTCCCCCAGGCCTGCCGATCACGGCGCCATCGTACGCGTCGCCCCTCCGGCTCCACGGCGGGGCTGGTGGGCCGGGCGGTCGCCCGGGTGGTGGTCGGTCGGCCGTGGGGTGCGGTCGCGGGGGGCCCGGGCCCGTGGGGCGGGCCGGGCGGTGGCGGGGTGCGGCTCAGCTTCCGTGGTGGAGGGCGGCCAGGAGGGTGTCGGCGGGGTCGCGGGGGGTGGCGGCGGCGACGGCGGAGGCGGCGGCGCGGGCCTCCGCGCCCAGGCACCAGTGGAGCCACCGCTCGAGCGCGTCCTCGGACACGTGCTCGCCCGGCACCACCGCCGGCCACCCCCACACCCGCCCCTGCGCCGAGACCTTCGCGCCCCCGGCCACGGGGTCCACCGCGAGCACCGGCACCCCGGCCCGCAGACCCAGCACCAGCCCGTGCAGCCGCGTCGTGACCACCACGTCGAGCCGCCGCAGCAGCGACTCCAGCTGCCCGGGCGTCGCCGCGAGCCGCCAGTCCCGGGTGTCCAGCCGCGTCTCCAGCTCCACCCGCGCGCAGTCCGTGCCGCCCAGCCAGTCGGTCACCGTCGCGCCCACCGCCTCGTGCAGCCGCCGCCCGCCGTACTCCTGCTGCCCGTGGGTGAGCACCACCCCCACGACCGGCACCGGGGAGGCGGCCGGTGCCCGTGCCGCCAGGTCGGGGGCGGCGACCCCGCCGGAGTCCCGCGCCAGCACCCGGTGGAAGCCGCGCACCGCCGCCGAGGACGGATCGATCACCGAAACCCCGACCGCCACCCGCACGCACCCGGCGAACCGCCGGTGGAGCTGCTCGATCTGCCACCCGTGGAGCGGGCCGCAGACGAAGACCAGGTGGGAGTAGGCAGCCGGGTCCGCCGACCCCGGCGAGAGCTCCCCGGGCCGGAAGCCGGGGCTCCAGGCCACGTCGTACGGCAGGCCCGCCCCGTCGAGGACCTGACGGACCCGTTCCAGGGCCAGCACGTCCCCGGCGGTGGCCTCCCCGTGCAGGAAGCCGAACCACCCGGTCACCAGGATCCGCCGCACCGCCCCGCCGTCCGCCGACGGGGCGGTGCACGCGCTGTCGTCGCTCGTGTCCACAGTGCGATCCGGGTCCCCGTTCCGCACCGCCTCACGCGCACACGCCCCGGTGAATTGATGCGCAAAAGACCGTTTCACTGCTTTTGTCCGGGTCTACCCGTTGGGCGAGCCGAGTGTGGAAGGAGGGTGATGAAATGATCACCCGAGACCAGATCCCCGCCGTCCTCGACCATCCGGTGTACGACGGCACGGGCGCGAAGATCGGCGAGGCCAAGCACGTCTTCCTCGACGACGCGACCGGCCGCCCGGAGTGGGTGAGCGTCAAGACCGGCCTCTTCGGCGGCAGCGAGACGTTCGTCCCGATCCGCGACGCCACGCTGGTGGAGGACCACCTCGAGGTGCCGTACACCAAGGACAAGGTCAAGGACGCCCCCGACGTCGTGGTCGACAGCGGCGGTCACCTCTCCCGCGAGGAGGAGCACCGCCTGTACGACTACTACGGCGTCGACTGGAACGAGTCCTGGCAGCAGTCCACGGGCCAGGGCGAGGGCAAGGGCCAGGCCTCCACGTCCGGCCGGACCGGCATGGACGCGGGCACGGCCGGGGCGGCCGGGGGTGTGGCCGGAGGCATCGCCGGCAAGGCGTCCGCACGGGGCCGCAAGGCCGGGGACGCCGACGAGGGCCGGGCCTACGCGGGCGGCACCGGCGCGGAGGGCCGCACCGCGGGGATGGAGGGCCGGGGCAAGGCCTCCGAGGCCCGCGCGCGTTCCGGCGCCGGCGACGTCGGCCAGGAGACGGCCGAGAACGCCATGACGCGTTCCGAGGAGCGCATGCACGTCCGGGTCGAACGTCAGGAGAGCGGCCGGGCCAGGCTGCACAAGTACGTCGACACCGAAGAGGTGCAGCAGAGCGTTCCGCTGCGGTACGAGGAGGTCCGCGTCGTCCGCGAGCCGATCACCGAGGCCAACCGTTCCTCGGCGCTCTCCGGACAGCCGCTGAAGGAGGCCGAGTACGAGGTGACGCTCCACGCCGAGCAGCCCGTGGTCGAGACCGAGGTGGTCCCGGTCGAGCGGGTGCGGCTCACCACGGAGGAGCGCGTCCAGAACAAGACCGTCACCGGCCGGGTCCGCAAGGAGCGGATCGAGACGGAGGGCTTCGACGCCCCCGGCATGGAGTCCTCGTCCGGCGTGGACGCCGGCGACTTCGGCGAGAGCGGTGGACGCGGCCGGCACCGGAAGGGAAGGTGACCGTCCTTCCGCACGTGGATGGGGGGCGCTGCGGTTCGCTCGTGGTCGTCCGCAACGCCCCCCCGTCTTCGGCCCCTTGGGGTCAAGGTCAGCCTAGGAGGATGCCCACCCGGCGCACATGAGGGACTGCCCTGCGGGGGCGGACCGAGGGTTTTCCCTCTCGGCCCGCCCCCGTCCCGTGGCGGAGGACCGGCCCCGGCGGCGGGTGAGCCTCCGGGGGCGAGGTCACCGTCCGGCGGCGGCGTCGGCCTCCGACCGCGACGTCGGCCTCCGGCAGTGACGTCGGCCTCGGGAGGTGACGTCAGCCTCCGGCGGCCAGGCGGACGATGTCGACGCGGGAGCGGATCCCCAGCTTGCGGTACACGCGGGTCAGGGTCGCCTCGACCGTCTTCACGCTGACGAAGAGCCGCCCCGCGATCTCCCGGTTGGTGGCCCCCTCCATCACCAGTCCGGCGACCTGCCGTTCCATCGCCGCGAGCCCCTGCAGGACCGCCGCCCCGCCCCCGGCGGCCGGAACGGCGGGAGCCGCGGGCGCGGCCGGCGGGACCGGAGCCGCCTGCGCGGCCGACTCGGCCCGCCGCAGCCAGGGCAGGGCCCGGCACCGCCGGAACAGCCGCAGCGCCTCCTCCCGCGGCTCCGCCCCGCTCGCTCCGCGCAGGGTCCGCACCTCGGCCAGCGCCAGCAGCGTGCGCCCCTCGGACAGCCGCCGCCCCAGCCGGGCGAACCGCTCCCGGGACCGGGCCAGCAGCCGCTCCGCCCCGGCGTGGTCGCCCTCGGCCGCCAGCACCAGCGCCTCGGCCCGGTCCAGCACCCCCAGCACGCCCTCCCGGCCCAGCCGCTCCGCGCGCACCCGGGTCTCCGCCACGAGACGCCGCGCCTCCGCGGTCTCCCCGGTGCGCACCAGGGCCTCCGCGAGGTCGCCGTGCCAGCGCCCGTCGGCCGGGTCGTCGATGCCCACCCGCCGCTCGAGCACCCGTACCCGGCTCAGCGCCTCCACCGCCCCGGCGTGGTCGCCCGTGGTCAGCCGGACGTGACCCAGCGCGGAGAGGGCGTGCGCGAGGAAGAGGTGGTCGCCGTCGCGCTCCGCCGCCCGCACCGCCTCCCGGGCCAGCTCCTCGGCCGGCACCGGGTCGCCGCCGGACGCCTCCGCGCGGGCGGCCAGCGCTCCGGCGGCGGCCTCGCCGATCCCGGTGTCCCGGGCCAGCCGCAGCGACTCCCGCGCCAGGTCGACGGCGCGTCCGCAGTGCCCGGAGCGCAACTCGGTCTCCGCCAGCAGCCGCAGGTACTGCACCTCCGCCTCGACCATGCCGCGCCGCCGCGCGCCCCGCAGCAGGGCGGTGACGGTGGTCCGCGCCTCGTCCAGGCGGTCGCCCATCACCATCCAGCGGCAGTGCACCGCGCCCGCGCCGTTGTGGTCGCAGGCCACCGCCTCGTCCTGCGGAGCCTCCTGCAGCGCCCGCGCGATGGTGGCGGGGGCGTCCGGATGGCCGCGCAGCACCTCCATGTGGGCCTGGAAGGCCAGCGAGAGCAGCTCGGTGCGGCGGTCCCCGCCCGCGGCGGCGAGCCGGGCGGCGCGTGCCGCCTCCTGGTGGGCGCGGCGGCTGTCGCCCTCGACCAGCAGTGCCTGCCAGGCCAGCCGGTGGTGGACCAGGCCGAGCAGACGCGGATCGTCGCCCGCGTCCGCCAGCGCCTGCGGGAAGACGGCGTCCACCTCGGTCATCGCCTGCCCGGCCGCGTCGATCACCACCGTCCACGCCCGGACCCGTTCGGCCGCCCCGGTGGCGCGGCCCAGCACGTCGTGGGCGATGTCGCGGGCCAGGTCGGCCTCGCCCGCCGTCAGAGCGTCCTCGGCGGCGCGCAGCCGGTGGGCGTCGGGGGAGTCGGCGCCGGGGGAGTGCGGGGCGGGCTCCGGGGTGTGGCGCGCGGCCAGCAGGCCCAGCGAGGCCGCCACCGAGGGCGCGCCCCGGTCACGGGCGAGTCCGGCCGCCTCGGAGAGCCGGGCGGCGACCTCCGGATCGGCTCCGGCGGTGGCGAGCGCGAGGTGCCGGGCGCGTTCGATCGGGTCGAGGGCCGCGCGGGAGAGCGCCGCGTGCACCGCCCGCCGCTCGGGGCCGTCGGCCGCGGCGTAGAGCGCGGACGGCACCAGAGGGTGGGTGAACCGGACCGTCTGGTTCTCCGGGTCGGCGACCAGCACCCCGAGCGCGCAGGCCCGGGCGACGTCCTCCTCGGCATCGGCACGGCCCGCCGCGCGCAGCAGCTCCAGGGTGGGGCGGGCGCCGGCGGCGGCCACCAGCAGGGTGCGCCGGGTCCCGGCGGGCAGCCGGTCCAGCCGCCCGAGGAGCAGGGCCCGCAGCGAGGTCGGCACCGGCAGCGGCTCCCCCGGCCGGGGCGGCGTCGGGCTCTCCGCGAGGGCGCGGCCCAGTTCCAGCGCGAACATCGGGTTGCCGTCGCTGGCCGCCCCGATGGCGCGCACGGTGGAACGGGGCAGCCCCGTCAGGCCGCGGCGGGCGAGCAGGGCGGAGATGTGCGCGCGGTCCAGCGGGGCAACCCGCAGCGCCTCCGAGTCGTGGGGCAGCCCGCGCAGGTAGACGTTGACGTCCGGCCCGTCGGGCGTCCCGGTGCGCAACGCGCACAGCATCCGCACCCGGGTGCCGTTGCTCCGGCGGGCGGCGAAGCCCAGGAGTTCGGTGCTGGCGCGGTCCAGCCACTGCAGGTCGTCCGCGACCACCAGGACCGGCCCGTCGGCGGCCAGCGCGCGGAAGGCGGCCAGCACGGCCAGCCGCAGGGCCAGCCCGTGTTGCCCGTCCGGCTGCAGCGCCGTCCCGCCGTGCCCGGTGAGCGCGGCCTCCAGCGCGGTGCGCTGGGTGGGCGGCAGCCGGTCGGCGACCCGGTCGAGATGGGGGCCGAGGAGATCGGCGATGGCCAGGAACGGGAGATGGGATTCCGACTCCGTCGCCGAACAGCGCAGCACCGTCCGTGACTTTCCGGCGTATTCGGCCACCAGTGCCCGCAGGACCGTCGATTTCCCGATTCCGGCCGGTCCGTGGAGCAGGACGCCCCCGCCCTGGCCGAGTTTGCGCCGGGCGTCGGCGAGCAGATCCTCCCGGCCGACGACCTGCTCGTTCGTCCGGCCGGAGCGGTGGTCGGCTGGGTCCTGGACGTCGTGGGGCACGGTCACCGCTCCTCTCGCATGTCGTGTCCTGGCCAATAGTAGGCAAGGGGCACCGGCTTATCGGGCGGAACGCGACCGGCCCTTCTCCCACGCCTTCCGACGGCCGAAGTGTCATTCGGGGAAGGGAAAAGGAAAAGGCGGATCCGGGCCGCTTTCGACCACGGCGGCGATCCTGGAAGACCACGTCAACTGCCGTGGAAAAAGCCGGTGTCGAGAGTGTCGCGGGAAGAGCGGTGTCGGGACCGGCGGCTAGTCTCACCGCCGTGGAGAGACCGAAGCGGCAGGCGGGACGGGCCGAGGCGCACCGGGCGGCACTGGACCGCCTGCTGTGGCTGATCGCCGACGCGCCGTGGAGCGACGCACTGGTGCTGCGGGGCAGCGCCACCCTGCCCGCCTGGCTGGGGGAGGCCGCCCGGGAACCCGCCGACCTGGACTGGGTGGTCCTGGAGGACCAGGGCCAGGTGGACCGGCTGGACCCCTTCCCGTACGTCGACGAACTGGACGTGGTCCAGCAGTGGCCGGAAGCCGCCGACGGCGCCGCCCGCTACGAGATGTGGCGGGACGAGGAGTTCGGCACGTTCGGGCGGCGCCCCCTGGTCGCGCCGGAAGGGCTGCGCTGGGTGGCCGAGTGGGACCCGGGCCCGGTGGACCCCGAAGCCCCGCCGTACCACGACCTGTTGGACCGGATACGGCAGGAGCCCTCGGTGGGCGGCGGCGTGGTCCTCGACGCCGACGGGGCCCGGCAGGACCGGAGTTGGGCCTACGCCTACGTCGGCCGGCCGGGCGTCCGCCTGCTGGTGCCCTGGCACGCCGACGGACTGCCGTCCGGCACGGTGCAGTTGGACTTCTCGCGGGACGAGGTGATGCCCGATTCCCCGGTGTGGACGCCGGTCCCGCGCGGCGGCGGCCGGAGCCCCGTCCCGGTGCGCACCGCGAGCCCCGGGCTCTCCCTGGCGTGGAAGCTCAAGTGGATGCGGCTGGACCACGCCGAGCGGGGATTCGTGCGCGGCAAGGACGTGTACGACTCGATGCTGCTGGCCGAGCGGGGCGCCGTCGACGGCGTGCTGATCCGCAAGGTCGTGCCGGAGCCGCTGTCCGCCGAGGCCGTGGCCGCGTGGCCCGTCGAGCCGGGGACGCCGCCGGGGTGGATGTCGCGCCTGGCCGCGGCGCTCTTCCCGTGAGCCGACCGCCCCGGTCCCGCTCCCGTTCCCGCCCTCGCTCCCGGTCCCGCTCCCGTTCCCGCTCCCGCCCTCGGCCCCGCTCCCGGTACGCGGATCGCCTCGGCACGCCGCGGGTGCCGCCGCCGTGGGCGGGTGGCGGGTCAGCCCTCGGCCATCGCGTCCGCGGCGTCGTTCACGGCCTGCGGGGTGCCCGTGCGGTCCAGCACGAAGAGCGGCGTGACCAGCCGCTCGGCCAGCTCCATGGCCGCCGGGTCGTAGCCGGCCAGCGAGAAGTGGACGCCCAGCGCCGACTCGCTCATCGCGGTCAGCCACAGACACTCCACCTCCCGGGTGGAGGAGACCCGAGGCCCCGGGTCGACATGGGCGATCAGCCCGGGCGCCGCCAGGCCGACGCCGGACGGCGGCCGCCGGTCGGACCGGCGCACGTCCTGGTGGCCCAGCCACCGCAGGTAGAGCGCCGCCGCGGTGACCGCGTCCAGCGGCGTGCGGATGGTCACCGGCTGGAAGGCGGGTCGGCCCGCCGAAGGGGCTCCCGTGGCGCCCGGGGTGAGCACCGGGAGCCGGAGGACGACCCCGCAGGGGCAGCCGAGTTCCGGCCACGGCCACTGGGTGCGCAGCGAGCAGGTCGGGCAGGGCACCGTCACCCAGCTCTCGTGCCACACGCGCCGGGTCAGCTGGGTGGGTTCGGCCGAGACGTCCAGCGCAGGGGCCACCGGCGTGCCGCAGACGCAGGGGAACGCCGGTACCCGGTAGACGTGCTCCCGCCGGCAGGCCGGGCAACGCACCGGAACCTTTTCGGACATGGCCACTCCAGGGCGTGTTGCGGTCGGACATCCCATGGTGCTCCTGCGGGCGGTCCGCTGTCCGTCCCTTGACGGGCTTTCGGCGATGTTTCGACGATTCCGTACCGCAGGAGTCGGGTTCCGGGCCCTGGAAGTCGGCCGTGCCCTCCTCGGGTGGCGGCCGCCGCGGGCATCCCCGCCGCACCCGGCGTGCGCGCCGGAGCCTCCCCCGAAGCCCCCGGCGCGTTCCCCCGTGTTCCCTCCGGCTCCCCCGTGGCCGGGAACAGGGTCCGCCGCCCCCGTGCCGGCGGACCCCGTGCGGACCACCATGCGCCTCGGCGGCAAGGCGGTTGAAGGGCCCGGCGCGTTCTCTGAGCTTCATTTGAGGTTGGGGTGATCCTCCAGCCCGGGCCACTCCCCGGGCCCCCCGCCCTGCCAGTCGACGCCCTCGCCGGACTCCACGTCGCCCACGTCGAGGTCGGCCAGCCGGAGGATCTCGCGGACGTCGTCCAGGTGGGAGGCGAGGCCCAGCGTCTCGTCGCCGAGGGTGACCCGGCGGGAGCCGTCGAGCCCCGGCGGGTGCACCACGATGTCGGGTCGGTTCATGCTCCCAGGCTGCGGCGGGGCGGACCCGTCCGCACCCCGGGGCGGGCGGGACGAGTACCCGGGGAGCACCCCTGGCCGGGCGGGACGAGTACCCGGGGAGCACCCGGGGGCGCGGCGTACCCCGTGCCCCCCTGCCGCCGCGCCGGGGGCGGTCCCCAACCCTGCCGCTTCGGCTCTTCGGTTGCCGTGAGCGAGGCGGCCAGGGAGGGGGATGGACCGTGTCCGAGCACCTGTCCGACGAGGAACTGGCCCGGTTCCTGCGGGAGAGCGCCGACGGGACCGCGGGCGAGGCGCCCAAGGAGCCCTCCGCGAGGGCCCGGATGGTCACCGCGCGCCTGAGGGAGCAGGAGGCGCGCGGCGAACCGGCCGGACGCGGTCGGCCGGACGCGGTCGGTCAGACGCGGTCGTACGCCCCGCACTCGTCGTCCTCGCCGACCGGGCCGGTGCGGTCGTACGGGTCGACCGTCGGGCCCCCGACGGGCCCGCGTCCCGTGAGCTCCGGGGCGAACTCCGGGTGGGCCCGGCCGTCGGTGACCTCGCAGCCGGAGTTGCTCCACTCGCTGCGACCGCGTCCGGCCGACAGCCCCCGCCCGCCGATCCGCCCGCCGGTGGCCGTCCGTTAGAGTCGCCGCCGGGCCGCGCGGCGGAGGCGGCCCGGTGCTCAGGTGCGCTGGGGGCAGGAATGCGTTTGCGGGTGGAGTTCACGACCGAGCCCTTCGACCTCGACGAGGTGCCCGGGCACGCCGTCGCGGCCCGGGAGGCCGTGGAGACGGCGGACGGGCTGGACTCCGTCGACGTCGGCCCCTTCGGCACCACCGCCGAGGGCCGATCCCCGGCCGTGCTGACGGCGGTCGACGCCGTGCTGCGCCGGTCGCTGGAGGCGGGGGCCACGCGGGTGACGTTCCAGGTCAGCGTGGTGGACGACGACGGGCGGGACGCCGGGTGAGCGCCGCGGAGGGCGCCGCCGAGGGCGGGCGCGAGGAGTTCGTCGCCGCGGTGCGGCCGCTGGCCGACGCCATGGGCGCCGTGCTGCTTCCCCCGGGGGAGGCCGGGGCGGACGACGTGGTGCTGCGCTGGGGCGGCGCCGACGCCGTCGCCGTGCGGCTGCCGCAGCTCGCCGACTCGCTGGACCACGTCCTGGCCGCCATGGAACGCACCGCGGGCAGGCCCCTCGCCGAGCTCGACCGCAGGGCCAAGCAGGAGGCCGTCCGCACCCTGGAGGCCCGTGGCGCCTTCGCCGTCCGGCACGGCGTCGAGACGGTGGCGAGCGCCCTCGGCGTCAGCCGGTTCACCGTCTACAACTACCTCAACCGGGCGCAGGCGGAGCTGGCCTCGGAGCGCGCCGGCGGCAGGCGGAGCGACGGGGGGACGGGCCCGGACCAGGCCGGCTGAGCGGAGCGGCCGCCGCCCTTCCGCCGTCCGCCGGAGGCCGGCCGGTCAGTCGAAGACCGAAGGGTCGGCCGAGGGCGTGCGGCCGGCGAGGACGTCCTCGAGCCGCTGTGCGCCCTGCCGCACCGCCGACCGGGTGGTGCTCTCCTCGACACCGTCCAGGCCGCCCTGGGTGATCGTGATGGCGTTCGCGCCGATCCGGACCACCGCCACCCCCAGGGTGAGGGTGGCCGGTTCCCCGCCGTCGTCGCCCCGCACCGTCACCGTCAGTCCCTGGCGGGCGTCGCCCTCGTCGGGCAGTGCCGTCTCCACCACCTCGACGGTCCGTTCTCCGCCGCCGTCGCCGGTCAGGGTGAAGCTGTCGCAGCTCTGCGGGAGCGACCGCAGCCACCGCATCGACGCGTCGAGGTCGGTGTTCCGGTAGGCGGCGACCTGGTAGAGCAGCCGCGAGTCGTCCTGCTCGAAGCCGGTCAGCGCCGACGCGCCCGAGGGACGGCCCAGCAGCGTCTCGTCGAAGAGCGCGTCGACCAGACGCCGGCACTCCGGGACGTCCGACTTCCCGGTGAGGAACCGGGCGGCGTCGACCTTGCCGAGGAGCATGCGGTCGCGCCACGCCCGCGCGGTCGCCGGCTCGACCCGGTTCCAGGCGTCCTCGATGTCCGCCTCGGTGATCAGCGCCCGGCGCGCGCCCTCCTCGGTCAGGGCGGGGGACGGCGACGGGGACGCGGGCGTGGTGGTCGCCGCGACCGCCGGACGCTCGCCCGGCCCGGCAGCGGTGCGGGACTCGGTGCCCGCCCCGCCGGAACAGGCCGCGGAGGCGCACAGGGCCCCGGCCGCGAGGGAGACCGCGAGGAGGCGGGTCGTGCGCACGGCCGGGCCCTCGGCGGCCGGCCGTCGGGAGACCCGGGCCGGCGGGGGCGTGCGGCTCTCGGCCGGCATGGACGGACGGGGTGTGCTCACCAGTGCCTCCTGGTCCTGGGACGGAACGACGACGGCCCGGCGCCCGTGGGCCGCGGCCGGCTCTCTCTGTTCTCCGTGGTCCGGCCGCGCCACCGGCCGGCCGCCACGACCGGCGCGGCGGCGCCGGGCGGGTGACGGAGGGCGCGCGGCCCCGGCGTCAGGGCGCGGACGCCTGGGCGATGTCGGTGTGGAGATGAGCCATCAGCTCGCTCATCCCGGTGACCTCCGGGGAGTCCGGCGCCGCGTCCCGGGCGACGCCCCGGAGCCAGTCGGTCGTGGCCAGGGCGAGCCGTGCCGCGTCCTGGGGGCGACGCTCCCCGAGCAACTCCTCGACGCGCTGGGCGATGTCGGGCAGGGTCTCCTCGTCGGTGCCGGGCGGCAGGACGCCCCGCAACTCCTCCGGCAACGGCGACCGGCCCCGCCGGGCGCGCACCGCGTCGACCACGGCGGTGTTCTCGCCGAAGTGGTCGAGGTTCTCGGCGAGTACGAGGAGCCGTGCCGTCAGCCGGGGAAGCCCGGGATGACCGTCCAGCCACTCCAACAGCCGTCGGTCCCCGCCCACGCGGTCGTTCACCTGGCTCAACCGTTCCTCGGCACGCGGGGACAGGGACCAGCGCAGCGGCAGGAGGGCGGCCACCTCCTCCGCCAGCCTCGCCTCGTCCTCCGGCCCCAGCGTCCCGGCGGTGAATCCCCCGACCTTGTCCTCGTCCAGCCCGAACGCGTCGGGGCCGGTATCACCGTGGGCCGTCCGCGCACCGCTCCGCCGGCGGTCCCGCAGTCTCCCGGTCAGCCTGCTCAACGGCTTGTCGTGCATCGGTCCTCCCACCGGCCCGCGACATGGGTTCTCGGCGTGGCGGACCCGGGCCGGGTCCCCGTGCGAGGCATGCCGCCGCACGTGGCCGCCGCCGACGCAGCCCCACCATGCCCTCCCGCGCGGAGCAGCGCACGCCGGGTGCGGCAGGCGGGTGAGCGCGGCGGGCGGCCCTGCCGGTCAGGTCCCGGGCCCGCCGGCAGGCTCGTCGCCCCGCAGCGCCCGCCGGAGCGCCTCCAGCCGCCGGTGGAGGTCCGGCCCGTGCCCGGCGAGGACCACGGGCGGCCGGTCGGGGAGCGCCGACCGGACACCGGGCGACCCGGGCAGCCCTCGGCGGGCGGCGAGCGCCGCCCGCTCCAGGTAGGCGCCGACCCGCGCGCCGTCGGCCGGGCTCGGCGGTCGGGGCCCGCCGCCCAGGAGGCGGGGAACGAGCAGGCGGCGCACCGCCAGCACGGTCGGCCACAGCCGGTCCGCCGTGCCGGTCGGGCGGAGCTCCTCGGCGGGCACCGAGGCGTGCACGGTCCACAGGTCGTCCATGCGCCGCCAGGCGACGCCCTCCACCCCGGGGTCGGCGGCCCCCGTGCGCAGCCGCGAGCCCACGGCGGCCCCGGCCGCGGCGACGGCGCGGGAGACGGCCTCGCACACCCGCCGCACCGGCACCCGGGGCAGCAGGACGGCCGCGGTCAGGCCCACGGCGAGTCCCAGAGCGAGGTCGAGCATGCGGTAGAGGGCGAGCTCCGCCACGCTCGTCCCCGCCGGCAGGACGGCCGCCACCAGCAGCAGCGCCACCGGGGTGTTGAGCAGCATCCGGGTGAACATGGCGCCGGCGGGCACGGCCCGGGCCGCCGCGTGGACCACGGTGGCGGTCACCACGGTCGCCCGGACGCCGGGTTCGAAGAAGTGGCACACGACGGCGGTGAGCGCGGCCCCGGCCACCGTGCCGGTCAGGCGGCCCCACGAACGCCGGACGGGCTGCTGAGCGGCGCCCTGCAGGGCGGCGGCCGCTCCCAGCGCCACCCAGGCCGGATGCAGGAGCGGCAGCAGGGCGCCCAGGGCCGTTCCCGCCGCGACGGCGAGCCCCACGCGCAGCGCCAGGAACGGCGCGGGTGAGGCGGGGGACAGCACGTCGCCCAGCTCGGCGCGCACCCGGTCCCCCGTCGGCAGGGGTCTCGGCCAGAGACCGCGCGCCGCGCGCAGCAGGTCGGGCGGCAGTGCCGTGCCGCGGCCCGGAAGCGGCGGCGCGGCCCCCGCCGCTTCCGCGTCCACCACGGAGGGCCACCGCCGCGGCACCCGTCCGCCGGCGACCGCGGCCGCCGCCTCGCGCAGCGCCGGGGCCCAGTCGGCCGGTACCCGCCCGTCCTCACGCTCCGCCGCGTCCGTCACCGCGTCGAGCACCGTCTCCAGCCGGAGCATGAGGGCGTACAGCTCCAGCAGGCGCGGCGGGAGCGCGCCGCCGCGCAGACCGCGGGAGTCCTGCACGGCCGACCAGCCGCCGTGGACCGCCTGGTACGCCTCGCGCGGCGCGGCCGCCGGCCCCTCACCCCGGTCCGCCACGGCCGCCGCCTGCGCGTAGGCCGCCACGGAGCGCAGTGCGGCGGCCACGGCGCCGTCCTCCGGCCCGTGCGGGCGCGGGATCCAGCCCGACATGATGGTCAGCCAGGAGACGGCCGCTCCGAACAGCAGGAAGCCCATCCGGACCGCCGTGTCGGCGATGCCCACCGGCGGCAGAAAGGCCGTCAGCGCGGCCACCAGCACCACGAAGTAGCTGCCCGGCCCGCTCAGGTGCAGCGCACCGACGAGCAGCGTGGCGCCGGCCGCGAACAGGGAGAGGACCCCCACCATCGCCCACACCTGCCCGGCGGCGAGGGAACCCGCCAGGAAGGCGACGGCGAACCCGGCGGACAGGACGACGAGCAGGGGACCGCGCCGGGGATAGGGATCGCGGGCGCCGTAGGCGTCGACGTAGCAGCCCATGGCGGCGAAGACGCCGTTGTGGATCCCCGCTCCCGCCGTCACCAGTCCGACCGAGAGGCCGAAGGCCACCAGGGCCCTGACCCCGCGGGCCCGGTCGAGCCGGGACAGGGCCCGGCGCCACCGGTCCGCCGGACGGGTGACGGCCGCGATCACCACACGGCCGCGGCTAGCCCCGCGCCCGCGAAGGACAGCCCGAGGCCGGCCGCGACCGTCACCAGGAGGTATCCGGCGGCCCCCGCCACCCGCCTGCCGTCCGCCATGGACATCACCTCGTTGGAGAACGTCGACCAGGTGGACAGCGCACCGCAGAAGCCCGTCGCCAGCAGCGCCTGGCCGGTCGGACCGAGCGCGTCCTCGCCGCCCGCCTCGACCAGAAACCCGAGGAGCAGGCAGGCGGCCATGTTGGCGAGGAACGTTCCCCAGTGGAAGGCACCGCCGGGACGCCTGCCCGCGACGGCCGCGATCAGGTAACGGGCGACCGCGCCGACGGCTCCGCCCAGCAGCACGAGCGGCAGATGGTTCATCGGCGGTCGCTCCCCGGTCCGGCGGCCCGGCCCTGACGGGGGGCCAGTACGGCACGGGTCAGCGCCGCGCCCAGCGCGACGCCCGCCAGGGCCGCCGCCACCGTCAGCACGATGTAGCACAGGGCGTAGCCCGGCTGACCGTTCTCGAACAGGCGCCGTGCGTCGTCCGTGTAGGAGGAGAACGTGGTGAAGCCTCCGAGGACGCCGGTGCCCAGCATCGGGTTCAGCAGCCGGGGCGCGTGCGTGAACCGTTCCTTCAACGCCACCGTCAGAACGCCCATCAGGAAGCATCCGACGACGTTGACCAGCAGGGTCGTCCACGGGAAGGCTGCCGCGCCGGTCCGCCAGACCAGCCGGGCGTCGCTGCCGTTCTGCCACACGGTGGACGCGCCGAGACGCAGTGCGGCGCCCACCGCGCCGCCGACCGCCACGACCGCGATCACCGGCCATTGCGGGCCGTTCGTGTGATCCGGGTGCGCGTGGCGGGAAAATCCGCCGAAATGCCACATATGGTCACCCTAGGCGGTCGGCGCCAAGTCAGCCGCCGACAGCGACCGCGCGGGGGCACAACAGCCCGATCGGCGCAGCGGTACCAGTTCCCGGAGGACCGACGTGACGACGCGCACCGAGCCCGCAGGCGGCACCGCAGGGGAGTCCGGCGACCTCAGGGGCACGGCCCTGGGCGCCCTGCGCGGCGTGGGGCAGGTGGACTTCCAGGCGAGCGTGTGGACCTCCGCGGTGATCCTGGCCGCCCTCTGGGTGGAGAGCTGGGAGATGGGGCTCTTCGCCTGCATCGGAGCGGTGGCCTCGACGCTCACCGCCCGGCTCCTGGCGGTGCGCCGGGACAGCGTCGAGCAAGGGCTGATGACCTACTGCGGGGTGCTCGGCGCCATCGCCATGGTCGTGTACCTCGGCCACCACCTCTCGACGTACGTCATGGCGGTGTGCGCCGCCGTCATGTGCACCCTGGTCACCGCCACCCTCAACCACCTCCTGGTCCCGGTCGGGCTGAAGGCCTTCACCGGACCGTTCTGCCTGGTGTCCCTGGTCATGGTCCTCGGCGCGCCCTCGTTCGAACGCGTCTGGCACGGAACCCCCGCCACGGCGGTCACCCCGGCCACGCCGACCTCCCCGGTCGTCAGCTGGTCCGACCTGTGGCAGGGCTTCTTCACGAACATCGGCCAGATCTTCTTCGCCGGCACCTGGTACGTCGGCCTGATCATGCTGGCGGGCCTGTTCCTGGCCGGGTGGAAGGTGGGCCTGTTCACCGTGGTGGGCAGCGCCACCGGGCTCCTCACCGCGTGGGCGCTCGGCGCGCCCGCCGCGCTGATCGGCGAGGGCATCTACGGCTACAACGCCGTGCTGACCGCGCTGGCCTTCGGTGTCGTGCTGCTGCGCCCCTCGCCCTGGAACTACGCCTACGCCGTTCTGGCCGCGGCCGCCAGCACCGGCCTGACGGCCTCCCTCTCCGTGCTCTTCACGGTGTTCGGCAGCCACACCTTCACCTGGCCGTTCAACATCACCACCTGGGCGCTGCTGGCGGCCGTGCCGCTCCTGCCGCGCATCACCCGGCTGGAGGACGGGTGAGCGACCACGACCGACCCGGCACCCGGCCGAGCGTGCCACCGCAAACCGAGGAAGGCGACATCCGATGAACCTGGCACCCCGTGAGATCGACAAGCTGCTCGTGTACGTCGTGGCGGACCTGGCCCGCAAGCGCCACGGCCGGGGCCTGAAGCTCAACTACAGCGAGACGGTGGCCCTCGTCACGGAGGCCATTCTCGAGGGCGCCCGCGACGGGAAGAGCGTCGCCGACTGCATGGAACTCGGCCGGCAGGTGATCACCGAGGACGACACCATGCCGGGCGTCCGCGAGATGCTGCCGCTGCTCCAGGTCGAGGCGACCTTCGACGACGGCAACAAACTGGTCTCCTGCCACGACCCGGTCGGAGGCTGACGGCGTGCCGCAGGACAGAGTGGTCGCCGTCGGCGGACACGAGAGCGACGACGGGCGGGCCCTGCGCGCGCTGCTGGACGCCCGGGTGCCCGTGGTCGCGCGGGGGCGCGCGTTGTACCGCAGCGTCGCCGCGCTGCGTGAACGGGGCGAGCGGGTGTGCGTCGTGCCCATGACCCTGGGCCGCGATCCCGGACTGACCGCGGACGCCGCACGGACCCTCCGCGCGCTGTCGGAGGACGAACGCGAGGGCCTCGTCCTGGCCGAGCCCTTCGGCACCGCGGACCATCTCGTCGGCTGGCTGCGCGCGGCCGCCACGAAGGTCCCGGCGGAGGAGGCCCTGCTGGTCACGGCTCCCTCCGGTGACCCGTTCGCCGACGCGGACCTCTACCGGATCGCCCGCCTCGTCCGCCAGTACGGACGCCACCGCACGGTGGAGGTCGCGCTCGTGGGGGGCGACCCGGATCCGGCCGGGGGAGTCCGCCGCTGCCGCCTGCTCGGCGCGGAGCACGTCACCCTGCTCCCGGCGGCATGGGTCACGCCGCCGGTTCCGGACCCCTCGTGCTGCGCGGCGGCCGGACCGCTGCTCACCGCGTCCGCCGTCGCCGGAGTGCTCGAGGCGCGGGCGCGCCAGGCGTGGGAGCGCCGGGAGCGGCACGGGGACGACGGCCTGAGCCGCGGGCTCACGGCCGACCACGCCCACGGCTACGCCCACAGCCACGGCGACGGCGACGGCCACGCCCATGACCACGGCCACGGCCACGGTCACGGCCAGGGCGGCGGTCGCCCACGGACCCACGGATACGGCCACGGCGACGGTGCGGGCCACGAACTCGGCCGCTCCCACGCCCATGACCATGACTACGACCACGCCCACGGTCACAGCCATGGCGGCGGTCACGCACAGGCCCGCGGACACGGCCACGCCCACGGTGAGGGCCACGGCGACGGTCACCGCCACGGCGACGACCGTGCGCACGGCGACGACCCTGCGCACGGCGGTGACCATGGGCGCGGCCGCCCGCCCGGCGGGAGCCGTGAGCGCGCCACGGGGCACTCCGGCGCCCCGGAGCCGCGGGATCCCGTTCGCCCGGCCGCCCGCGGCCGGGAACCCGACGAGGCGACGGCGGCCCCCCGCGCCCTCGGCGCCCCGCACACCACCGTTCCCGCGCACGACGGCGCCGCCGCACCGGACGCGGATCCGCACGCCCCCCTCCTCACCAGGAGCATTCGATGACACTTCCCCCGCGGTACCAGTACGGAGACGGCGACATCGAGATCAACGCCGGCCGGCGGACCGTCAAGGTGACGGTCCGCAACACCGGCGACCGGGCCGTCCAGGTCGGCTCCCACTACCACTTCTTCGAGGCCAACTCGGCCCTCGACTTCGACCGCAACGCGACCCTGGGGATGCACCTCAACATCCCGGCCGGCCTCTCCGTCCGCTTCGAGCCGGGCGGCACGCACGAGGTCGAACTGTGCGCGTACGCCGGCACCGGCCGCCTCACCGGCTTCAGCGGCCTGCTCAACGGCAGCGTCAAGTCCCACCCGGCCCGGGTCGAGGCGGTCGCCCGTGCCCTCCAGCGCGGATTCCACGGCGCCGGACCGGAGGACGGCGCCGCGCAGGACGACTCCGACGGCAAGAAGTCCAAGAAGAGGGGATCCCACTGACATGCCGGTCATCACCCGCAAGCAGTACGCCGACATGTTCGGGCCCACCGTCGGCGACCGCATCCGCCTCGCCGACACCAACCTCGTGATCGAGGTGGAGAAGGACTTCCGCGCGGGCGCCTACGGCGACGAGGTGGTCTACGGCGGCGGCAAGACCATGCGCGACGGCATGGCCTCCGACCCGCAGGCCACCGCCGCCCAGGGCGCCCTGGACCTGGTGATCACCAACGTGGTCGTCCTCGACGCGGTGCTCGGCGTGGTCAAGTGCGACATCGGCGTCAAGGACGGGTTCATCGCCGGCATCGGCAAGGCCGGCAACCCGCAGACGCAGAACGCCGTCGACCCGCGCCTCGTCATCGGCGCCTGCACCGAGGTCATCGCGGGCGAGCACCTGATCGCGACCGCCGGGGCGATGGACTCGCACGTCCACCTCATCACCCCGCAACAGTGCGAACAGGCCCTCAGCAACGGCATCACCACCCTGTTCGGCGGCGGCACCGGCCCCACCGACGGCTCCAACGGCACCACCTGCACCCCCGGGCCGTTCAACCTCGCCCGGATCCTCCAGGCCGCCGAGGACCTCCCGGTCAACCTCGGCGTGATGGGCAAGGGCAACGCCAGCCTGCCCGGAGTGCTGGACGAGCAGATCGAGGCCGGCGCGGCCGCGCTCAAGGTCCACGAGGACTGGGGCTCCACCCCCGCGGTCATCGACACCGCGCTGTCCGTGGCCGACCGGCACGACGTCCAGGTCGCCATCCACACCGACACCCTCAACGAGGGCGGCTTCTTCGAGGACACCCGCGCCGCGATCGACGGCCGCACCATCCACACCTTCCACAGCGAGGGCGCGGGCGGCGGCCACGCCCCCGACATCCTCCGGGTGACCGGTGAGGCCAACGTCCTCCCGTCCTCCACCAACCCCACGCTGCCGTACACCAAGAACTCGGTCGACGAGCTGCTGGACATGGTGATGGTCTGCCACCACCTGAGCCACGGCATCCCCGAGGACGTCGCCTTCGCCGACAGCCGCGTACGGGCCGAGACGATCGCCGCCGAGACGGTGCTGCACGACCGCGGCATCATCAGCATGATCTCCTCCGACTCGCAGGCCATGGGACGCATCGGCGAGTCGGTCACCCGGGCGTTCCAGATCGCGCACGTGTGCAAGGAGGCGTTCGGCCCGCTGCCCGAGGACTCCGACCGCAACGACAACCAGCGCGTCCTGCGCTACCTCGCCAAGGTCACCGTCAACCCCGCCGTGGCCAGCGGCGTCGCCGACTACGTCGGCACCCTGGAGGCGGGCAAGCTGGCCGACATCGTGCTGTGGCCGATGCACTCCTTCGGCGCCAAGCCGAAGATGGTGATCAAGGGCGGCGTCGTCTCCTGGGCGCAGATGGGCGACCCCAACGCCTCGCTGCCCACCCCGCAACCGGTCTACTACCGGCCCTCGTTCGGCCACTACGGGCGAGCCATGCAGGCCACGCACGTGACGTTCATGTCGCAGGCGGGCATCGCCGCCGGAGTGCCGGAGAAGCTGGGCCTGGAACGCACGGTGCTGCCGGTGCGCAAGACCCGCACGATCGGCAAGCACAACATGGTCCGCAACGACGTGGTGCCGGACATCACCGTCGACCCGGAGACGTACCAGGTCACGGTGGACGGCGAGGTGGTCACGATCGAGCCGGCCCAGAAGCTGCCGCTCAACCAGCTCTACTTCCTGGCCTGACGCGTGTACCAGGAGGAGACGGCCGCCGGCGGGCCGGCGGCGCGGGCGGAGGACGCCCAGGCGACGGAGCTGGACCGTCTCCTGGTCAGCCTCCAGCTGACCGACTCGGCGTTCCCCAGCGGCTTCTACACCCTGTCGCACGGACTGGAGGGCTTCGCGCAGGAGCGAGCGGTGGACCCCCGCTCGCTCCCCGTCCTGCTCCACGACCTCCTCCGGCACGGTGTGGGACCCGCGGACGCCACCGCGCTCGCCCTCGCCCACCGGGCGGCGACCGCACGGGACTGGGAAGCGGTCGCCGCCGTCGACGCCCGGCTGTACGCCACCAAGCTCAACCGCGAGACGCGCCAGGCGGCCACCCGCACCGGCCGACAACTGCTCGACCTGGCGGCCGAGGTGTTCGGGGCGGACGGCATCGTCCGCTACCACCGGGCGGCGACGGAGCGCCGGGTCCCCGGCACCCAGGCCGTGGCCGCCGGCGTGGTCCACGCGGCGAACGGGGTCCCGGCCGGCCAGGCCGTCGCCTCCGACCTGTTCGCGTTCTGCGCGAGCTTCGCCGGCGCCGCGCTCAGGCTGCGGCTGACGGACCACCGGCGGGCCCAGACCCTGCTGAGGGAGGCCGCGCCCGTCGTCGTCGAGACCACGAGGGCGGCACTCGCCCGCGAACTCGAGGACCTCGGGGCCACCACCTTCGCGGTGGACGTCATGTCCGCCCGCCACGAACGGGCCGAGGCCCGCCTGTTCGCCACCTGACCGGCCGCCGTGCGCGGCGGCCGCACCGGAGAGGAAACACCATGCGAGACAACGTCCTGCGCGTCGGGATCGGCGGCCCGGTCGGCTCCGGCAAGACGGCCCTGATCGAGGCCCTGGTGCCCGTCCTGATCGAGCGGGGCAGGCGACCGGCCGTCATCACCAACGACATCTACACCCAGGAGGACGCCCAGCACGTCCGCCGGACGCTGGAGGGGGTCCTCGACGGCGACCGCGTCGTGGGCGTCGAGACCGGGGCGTGCCCCCACACCGCCGTCCGTGACGACCCCACGATGAACCTGGCCGCCGGCGCCGAGATGCTGGAGCGCCACCCCGACGTCGACGTCCTCCTCTACGAGAGCGGCGGCGACAACCTCACCCTCACCTTCAGCCCGGCCCTGGTCGACCTCTTCGTCTTCGTGCTGGACACCGCCGAGGGGGAGAAGATGCCGCGCAAGCGAGGCCCCGGCATCACCGACTCCGACCTGCTGGTGATCAACAAGGTGGACATCGCCCCCTACGTGCGGACGGACCTCGGTGTCATGGAGGCCGATGCGCACCGGGTGCGCGGCGAGGGACCGGTGGTGCTCACCGACTGTCTGACGGGCAAGGGCGTCGACGAGGTGGCCGCCTTCCTCGAGGCCCGGCACAAGGTCCTGACCTGAGATGACGGCGACCCACGACCGGCTCGCGCCGGAACACTACGAGCCGGTCCGGCTCCCGCCCGAGACGGCGGCCTTCTCCTCGGAGCCCCGGACCCTGCGACCGGGCTCGCCGGCCAAGGTGGGCATCCTGGACCTCGGGTACGCGCGGCGCGGGGACCGGACCGAGCTGGTGGCGCGGTACCAGAAGTCGCCGTTGCAGATCATGCGCCCGCTCCACGTCGACCCGGCGTTGCCCGGCATGGCGTTCACCTACGTGATGGCCACCGGCGGAGGCATCGCCCAGGCCGACCGCTACCGCCAGGACCTGCGGTGCGGCCCGGGCACCCAGGCCCTGTTCACGACGCAGGCGGCCACCAAGGTCTACCGGATGGAGGACGACTACGCGACCCAGCGCGTCCACCTCACGGCGGAGGAGGGAGCCTACGTCGAGTACCTCCCCGACCCGGTCATCCCGTTCCGCGGCTCGCGCTTCCACCAGGGGGTGGAGCTGACGGTGAGCGAGGGGGCGACGGTGATCTACGCGGAGACGTTCACCGCCGGCCGCCTCGCGCGCGGCGAGCGGCACGCCTACACCGTCCTCACCAACGACCTGGAGATCCGGCGGCCCGACGGCGCCCTGCTGGCCGTCGACACCCTGCGGCTGCGGCCGGACCAGCCGGGCGGGGTGACCGGACCGGGCGTCTTCGCCGGGCACGACCACGTCGCCTCGCTCTACGTGATCAGCTCCGCCCGCCCCGCCGCGGAGATCGCCGACGTCCTGCACGGGTCGATGGAGTCCCGCGACGTCCTCCACGGGGCGAGCGTGCTGCCGGACGACTGCGGCGCCTGGGTGCGCGTGCTCGGACAGGAGCAGCCCCGGGTCGCCGAGGCGGTCCGCGCCGGATGGGACGCCGTCAGGCGGCTGCTCATCGGACACCCGGCTCCCGACCTGCGTAAACCGTGACGGCCCGTCCCCGTCGACCCTGAGGAGACACGTTCATGACCACCGTCCTCGCCGCCGCCATGCCACCGGGGTACGACTCGGGCGACACCGCCTGGATGCTGGCGGCGACCGCCATGGTGCTGCTGATGACGCCCGCCCTGGCCTTCTTCTACGGCGGCATGGTGGCCACCCGGCACATCCTGGTGATGCTCAAGATGAGCTTCGCCTCGCTCTGCTTCGTGACCATCGCCTGGTTCCTGGTCGGGTACACCCTCGCCTTCGGCCCGGACGTCGGCGGGGTCGGCCTCATCGGCAACCTGGACCACGCCCTGCTGCGCGGCATCGAGCCGGACACCCTCACGGCGTCCTTCCCCACCTACGTCTACGCCACCTTCCAGATGGGCTTCGCCATCGTCACCGTGGCGCTCATCAGCGGTTCCATCGCGGGGCGGGCCTCCATGCGGGGGTGGCTGGTGTTCTCCGTGCTGTGGCTGCTGATCGTGTACGTGCCCATCGCGCACTGGGTGTTCGACACGGAGCACGGCTGGATCTCGGCCCACCTGGGCGCCCTGGACTTCGCCGGAGGCCTGCCGGTGGAGCTGAACTCCGGTGTCGCAGGCCTCGCCGCCGCCCTGGTGATCAGAGGGCCCGCCGACTTCCGGCGCAAGGAGCCGCGTCCCAGCAACATCCCGCTGGTCATGATCGGGGTGGCCCTGCTGTGGTTCGGCTGGCTGGCCTTCAACGCCGGCTCGGCGCTCCGCGACACCGGTACCGCCGCCACCGCCTTCCTCAACACCCAGCTCGCGGCGGCGGGCGCCATGGCGACCTGGCCGCTGGTGGAGTACGTGAGGACCAGGAAGGTCACCATGATGGGCATCGGCTCCGCCGCCGTGGCGGGCATGGTGGCCATCACCCCCGCCTGCGGCGAGATCGACCCGGTGGGCGCGCTGATCACCGGCCTGGTGGCCGGCGCGTTCTGCGCCTGGGCGGTGACCCTGAAGTACCGACTGAACGTGGACGACACCCTCGACGTGGTCGGGGTCCACGGCGCGGGCGGCCTGGTCGGGCTGCTGATGGTCGGTCTCTTCGCCGCGCGGGGCGTCAGCGGCAAGGAGGGCCTCTTCCACGGCGGTGGCCTCTCCCTGCTCTGGAGGCAGGTCGTCGCCGTCCTGGCCGTCGCCGCCTTCTCGTTCGTCATGACGTGGCTCATCGCGAAGGCCGTCGACAGGACGGTCGGGTTCTCCGACAAGGACGAGTACGCCCGTGTCCCGGGAGAGGACGAGGAACGCGCCTACGACCTCCACACCGCCGGACGGCTGGCCGGCCCCCCCGGTGGCCCGGGCCTCGACAAGGAGAGCCTGGAGCAGATCCAGGAACTCCTGAGGGAGCACCGGGACCGCCGGCTGTAGCACCGGCCCACCGTGCCGGGCACCGCGCGGCCCGGATCCGCCTCCTCGCTATCGTGAGCGCCGTGCACCGCAGCCACGCATGTCCCAGGACGACCGTCACGAGGCGGACCCGCGTCCCCGTCCGCCGGGCCGCCGGGAGGCGCCGCCCGTGGGGGAGCGGGGCGTGACGGCGGGCACGGCGGATCCGCGGGGGACGGGCCCGGGGACCGGTGGGGCGACCGGCGAACGCGGGGACGAGGGCTGGCCGGTCCCCGTCGGGACCACCTCGCTGAGCGTCGCGCTGCCCGGCCTCGACCGCCTCGTCGCGCCCTGGCGCCGCGCCTGGGACACCGCGGCCCGCCACGGCGGCACCGCCCACGCCACCGTCCTCTTCCCCTTCCTGCCGCACGACCGGGTCGACGGGACCGTGCGCGCCGCCCTCGCCGGGGTGTTCGCCGCGCACCCGGCCTTCACGCTCCGGTTCGCCGGCTGCGCGCGCTTCCCCGGCGTCCTGTGGCTGCGCCCCGAACCGGACGCCCCGCTGCGCGCCCTCACCGCCGCCGTCACCGCCCGGTGGCCCGAACAGGCCCCGTACGGCGGCCTGTTCGGGGACCTCGACCCGCACGTCACGGTGGCCAACAGCGGCGACGCCGGCCGGCACGACGCCATCGAGGCGGCGCTCGCCCGCTCCCTGCCGCTGACCGAACGCGTGGACGCCGTGGACCTGGTGGTGTACGACGGGCGCCGCTGGCGGGAGCGGGACCGCTTCCCCCTCGGAGGCGCCGACCCCCACGAGGGAACTTCAACAAAATGTTGACGCCCGGCGGTCCGGTGGGGTTGGCTGCCTGATATGACAGCGAGCCCCTCGACGCCGCCTCCCCGCGGCCTGGCCCGGTTCAACTCCCTGGACGAGCCCCGCGCCCGGGAGATCCTGCGGGAGATCTGCGCCTCCGCCTCCTGGGCGGAGCACCTGCTCGCCCGGCGCCCGTACCCGGACGCCGAGGCGCTGTACGCCGCCAACGACGCCGCCACGGCGGCCCTGACCGACGACGGCCTCGCCGAGGCCGTGGCCGGACACCCGCCGATCGGCCGGCCGAGGCCCGGCGACCCCGTCTCCGCCCGCGAGCAGCGCGGCATGGCCGGCGCCACCGAGGCGCTCAAGGCCGAGATGCTCGAGCTCAACCTGGCCTACCAGGAGCGGTTCGGCCACGTCTTCCTGATCTGCGCCACCGGCCGCGGCGCCCGGGAGATGCGGGACGCCGCCCGTGCCCGGCTCGGCAACACACCGGAACGGGAACGCGAAGTGGTCCGCGTCGAACTGGGCATGATCAACCGCATCCGTCTCGCCCGCCTCGCCGAGGAGGGCCCGCCCGAGGAGGACGCACGCCGATGACGACCGGCGCCCCCGCCACCGTGTCCACCCACGTCCTCGACACCACCATCGGCCGCCCCGCCACCGGCGTGGCCGTCTCCCTGGCCGCCCGCACCGGGCCCGAGCAGCCCTGGCAGGAGCTCGGCGGGTCCGTCACCGACGCGGACGGCCGCTGCAAGGACCTGCCCGGCCCGCCCGCGGGCACCACCCACGTCCGCCTCGTCCTCGACGTCGGCGCCTACCACGGGGGCCGCGGCGGGACCGCGTTCTTCCCCGAGGTGACCGTCGCCTTCGCCGTCACGCCGGGCGAGCACCACCACGTTCCGTTGCTCCTCAACCCGTTCGGCTACTCCGTATACCGAGGGAGCTAGCGCCCATGGCCGAGAACGAGACCCCCGCCCGCGTCGCCGTGCTGGGACAGAACCAGTACGGCAAGGCCGAGACCCGTGTCGTCCGGATCACCCGCGACGGCGAGCGCCACCACATCAAGGACCTCAACGTGTCCGTCTCGCTCTCCGGCGACATGGACGACGTGCACCACTCCGGCTCCAACGCCCACGTGCTGCCGACGGACACCACCAAGAACACGGTGTACGCCTTCGCCAAGGAGCACGGCATCGCCTCGCCCGAGGAGTTCGGCCTGCTGCTGGCCCGGCACTTCGTCGGCTCCCAGGAGCCCATCCACCGGGCCCGGATCCGGATCGAGGAGTACGCCTGGGAACGCATCGGCGGGCCCGGCACGCGGCACTCCTTCGCCCGCACCGGCGGCGGCACCCGCGTCACCCAGGTCGTCCACGACGGGGAGCGGAGCGAGGTGGTCTCCGGGCTCACCGGCCTCACCGTGCTCAACTCCACCGACTCCGAGTTCTGGGGCTACCGCAAGGACCGGTACACCACCCTGCCCGAGGCCTACGACCGGATCCTGGCCACCGACGTCTCCACCCGCTGGCGGTACTCCTGGACCGGCGCCGAGGGGGAGACCGCGCCGGACTGGGACGCCTCCTACGCGGAGGCCCGGCGCCTGCTGCTGGACGCGTTCGCGCACACCTACTCGTACTCCCTCCAGCAGACCCTCCACCGGATGGGCGCCGGGGTGATCGAGAACCGGCCGGAGATCGACGAGATACGCCTCTCGCTGCCGAACAAGCACCACTTCCTCGTCGACCTCGCGCCGTTCGGGCTGGAGAACGACAACGAGGTGTACTTCGCCGCCGACCGGCCCTACGGCCTGATCGAGGCCACCGTCCTGCGCGAGGGCGCCGAGGCCAGGATCCCCGTGGACCTCACCAACCTCTGACCCCGCCCGCCCGGAACACCGCCGATCCACCGGAGACCGACCATGGCGTCCCCCGCCGAACAGCCCGCCCGCATCGTCATCGAGAACTGCGCCGTCGCCACCGTCGACGCCCACGGCACCGAGTACGCCTCGGGACACGTGGTGGTCGCCGGCCGGGTGATCGAATCCGTGGGAGAGGGGAAGGCCCCCGAGGGGCTGCGGAACGTGGTGCGCCGGATCGACGGCACCGGGCACCTGGTCACCCCCGGCCTGGTCAACACCCACCACCACTTCTACCAGTGGCTCACCCGCGGCCTGGCCACCGACCACAACCTCTTCGACTGGCTGGTCGCCCTCTACCCCACCTGGGCGCGGATCGACGAGCCGATGGTGCACGCCGCGGCCCAGGGATCGCTGGCGATGATGGCGCGCGGCGGCGTCACCACCGCCATGGACCACCACTACGTCTTCCCGCGCGGCACCGGCGACCTGTCCGGCGCCATCGTCCGCGCCGCCCGGGAGACCGGCGTCCGCTTCACCCTGGCCCGCGGCTCCATGGACCGGGGCGAGTCCGACGGCGGGCTGCCGCCGGACTTCGCGGTGGAGACCCTCGACGGCGCCCTCGCGGCGACCGAGGAGACCGTCGCCGCGCACCACGACACCTCGTTCGGGGCGATGACCCAGGTGGCCGTCGCGCCCTGCTCGCCGTTCTCCGTCTCCACCGAACTGATGCGCCAGGGGGCCGAGTTGGCGCGTCGGCTCGGCGTCCGGCTGCACACCCACGGCTCGGAGACCGTGGAGGAGGAGAAGTTCTGCCACGAGCTCTTCGGTATGGGCCCCACCGCCTACTTCGAGTCCACCGGCTGGCTCGGCGAGGACGTGTGGATGGCGCACTGCGTGCACATGAACGACGCCGACATCGCCGCGTTCGCCCGCACCGGCACCGGCGTCGCCCACTGCCCGTCCTCCAACGCCCGCCTGGCCGCCGGGATCGCCCGGGTCCCGGACATGCTCGCCGCCGGGATCCCGGTCGGCCTCGGCGTCGACGGGACCGCCTCCAACGAGTCCGGCGAACTGCACACCGAGCTGCGCAACGCCCTCCTGGTCAACCGCCTCGGCCCGCACCGCGAGGCCGCCCTCACCGCCCGGCAGGCCCTGCGGCTGGGCACCCACGGCGGCGCGCGGGTGCTGGGCCGGGAGGCCGAGATCGGCTCCCTCGAGCCCGGCAAGCTGGCCGACCTGGTGCTGTGGCGGATGGACACCCTGGCCCATGCCTCCATCGCCGACCCGGTCGCCGCGCTGGTCCTGGGCGCGGCCGCGCCGGTGACGTTGTCGCTGGTGGGCGGGGAGCCGGTGGTCGAGGACGGACGGCTGCTCACCGTCGACGAGGACGCCGTGGCCCGCTCCACCCGCGCGGAGGCGCGGCGGCTGGCGCGGATCGCCGCCGGGGACTGATCAGGAGGCGGGGCCCTCCGGGGCCCCGGTAGCGGTCCTGCGGGGCCCCGGTAGCGGTCCTGCGGGGCCCCGGTAGCGGTCTTCCGGCGACGCGGACGGGGCCGTGCCGGCGCCACGGGGGCGGGTCCCGAACGGCGGCACCACCTCCGCCGTTCGGGACCCGCCCCACCCGCCCTCGTCAGCGCGGCGGGCGCCCCGGCCGGAGCACCGCCGCGGCCAGCGCGAGGGCCGCCGCGCCCAGCCCCGCGGCCACCGTGAACGCCAGCCGGTACCCGTCCGCCGTGGCCTCCACCAGGGGCGCGCCCGCTCCGGTCAGCGCCTCGGTGCGGCTCGCCGCCAGAGCGGTGAGCACCGCCAGGCCCAGCGAACCGCCCACCACCTGCGTGGTGTTGAAGAGCCCGGAGGCCAGTCCCGCGTCCTCCTCCGCCGCCCCCGACATCGCCAGGCCGGTCAGCGCCGGCATGGCCACCGCGAACCCGGCCGACAGCATCAGCAGCGGCGGCAGCACGTCCGCCGGGTACGAGCCGTCCGCCGGAGCCGTGCTCAGCACCGCCATGCCGGTGGTGGCGAGCACCAGCCCCGCCAGCAGCACCCGGTACGGCCCGAACCGCTGCACGATCCGCGCGGCCAGGCCCAGGGTCAGCGCGCCGATCAGCAGCGGCGCCGGGAGGAAGGCGAAGGAGGTGGCCAACTCGTCGTACCCGAGGACGCGTTGCAGATAGAGGGTGCCGATGTACTGGAAGCCGTACATGGTCCCCAGCATCAGGATCTGCGTTCCGTTGGCCCCGGCGAGGACGCGGGAGCGCAGGATGCCCGGACGCAGCAAGGGGTGGGCCGCCCGCGCCTGCCGCAGGGCGAACCCGGCGAACAGCGTGACGGCCAGGGCGGCGAGGGCGGCCGTGCCGCCCGCCTCGCGCCCGCCCGCGCCGACGATGGCGTAGACGGTGGTCATCAGCGCACCCGTGACCAGCGCCGCCCCCGCCCAGTCCGCCGAGCGGCCGCGCCCGGCACCCCGGTCGGCGGGCAGCACCCGGACCGCCGCGCCCCAGGCCACCAGCCCGACGGGCAGGTTGATCAGGAAGATCCAGTGCCACCCGGCGGCCTGGGTGAGCGCCCCGCCCAGGAACGTGCCGAGCGCCGCCCCGGTCGCCCCCACGGCGCTGAACACCGCGATCGCGCGGGCCCGTTCGCGCTGCTCCGGGTAGAGCGCCACGATCATGCCGAGCACCACCGCCATGGTCATCGCCCCGCCGGCGCCCTGCAGGGCGCGCGCCGCGACCAGCGCCGCCTGCCCGTCGGCCACGCCGCACAGCACCGACGCCACCGTGAAGACCGCCAGTCCGGCGGTGAACATCCGCTTGCGGCCCAGCAGGTCGCCCAGCCGCCCGGCCAGGAGGAGCAGCCCGCCGAACGGGATCAGGTAGGCGTTCACCACCCACGCCAGGCCCGGCGCGGAGAAGCCGAGGTCGCGCTGGATCGCGGGCATGGCCACCGTGACGATGTTGCCGTCCAGGATGGTCATCAGCGCGCCGGCGCACAGGATCAGCAGCGACAGGGAACGGGAACGGGCGTGCGGCGGGGCCGGATCGGACGCCTCACGGGACGGGGTCTTGAGCGACGGCATGGCAGGAACTCCCCTGTACGGGCCATGGTGCACGACTTGTAACGGAGTACATCGTGGGTGACCATGGGGGCCCGGCGTAAGGAGGCACTTCCATGTCCCGGCGGAACACCGGTGTTACCTCGCAGGCAGTGACGGCGGAGGCCTGCCCGGTCCAGGAGGTCCTCGACCGGGTCTCGGGCAAGTGGAGCGTCGGCATCCTGGTCGCGACCGCCCAAGGACCCATCCGTTTCACGGAGTTGGAGCGCGCCGTCACCGGCATCAGCCGCCGGATGCTGACCCTCACGCTGCGCAACCTGGAGCGCGACGGCCTGGTCACCCGCACCGTGTACCCGACCGTGCCGCCCCGGGTGGAGTACGCGATCACCCCGGTGGCGCGGGAACTGTACGAGACGCTGCTCCAGCTCACCGCGTGGGCGGAACGCCACCGCGGCACCATCGCCCGGAGCCGGGTGGCCTACGACGCCGCGCGGGAGGAGGGGGCCGGGCCGGCGGCGGCCCTGGGCGCCTGAGGGCAGGAGAAAACGGCGAGGAAAGCGACAGGGCTAGTCTCATTCGCTGTGCAGGCGATCAGAAGGAAGCCCCGTCATGGCCTCGCCGTGCCCCCACCCTAACCGTCAGTCGGGGATCAGGTCACGGAGATTTTCCGGGGTGATCACCCGGGACTCCGGGTGCAGCCCCTCGGGCCGCTGCAGACCCAGGAAGGTCACCGGCCCGTCGGGCACGGCCCCGCCGTCCCAGAGCGTCACGCTCACCCCGTTGTCCGCCATCAGCCCGGTCAGGTGCCCCACGGTCGGCTGCCGGCGCGCGACGACGCCGCGCACCAGGGTGGCCACCGACACCTGGTGCTCCGACACCTGGTTGTGCGAGGGCGTGCCCCGCAGGTGGAGGTGCGTCCACCGCGCGTGCCAGACGCCGTCCTCGCCGCGGACGAACACCAGCGGCAGCGCGACCCGTCCGGGACCGCGCAGCTCGGACTTCATCCGCACGGTCCGCGGCTCGAAGGGCCGCCCCGCCTGCTCGGCGTCGCGCAGCATGAAGCCGAAGAACGACTCCGCGACCTCCTCGAAGCCCTCGCCGCTGTAGACGTGCACCATCGGCACCAGGAACGCGCCCTGGACGGCGTCGAGCCGCAGGTCGATGAACTCCGAGGCGCCGTGCGGCGCCTCGGTGACGTCGCCGGAGTGCGCGCCGCCGACCGCGGTCAGCGCCGTCCAGTCCAGCCAGGAGACCGTCCGGTACTCCTCGTCGAGCATCAGCGCCGAGAGGTCGAAGTCGGTCGTGCGGCGGGCCTGCCGCCAGTGCACGAAGAACCGGAGCAGTCCGCCCTCGACGGCCGACACCGAGCCGCGCGGCAGCACGCCCAGGCCGGACGACACGTTCTTCCCGCTCAGCGGCAGCGCGACGTCGAGGAACGCGGGCTCGACCAGCACCGGTCCCGCGTCCGGCAGACGGCGCCGCAGCTCGTCGTCGACGACCCGGACCAGCCCGTCCCGCACGTCGGCGGGCAGGCCGGGCCGGGTGTCCGGGGTGACCCAGGCGCGTCCCGAACGGTTCAGGAACAGCCGCTGCTCGCCGAAGCGCCCCGCGCGGGCCGCGAGATGCCCGCGCACGGACAGCAGGACCCGGCCGGAGACCTGGGGCGCGGCCCGCTCCGCGGCCGCTCGCACCGCCTCCCGCCCGGCCTCGTCCGGCGCCGCCAGCACCAGCCGGTCCAGCGCCCGGAACAGCCGTCCCGGAGCCGCCTCCAGCAGCCGCGCGGCCCCGGCGGCGTCCCCGGCGGCCAGCAGCTCGTCGACGCGGCCGTCGAAGGAGGTCGCCCGCCGCTCCCCGCGCGCCACCTCGAACACCGCGGCGGCGTGCGGCCACCGGGGATGCTCGTGCGGATGGAGGCGCTCCCCGAGGCGCTTCCACGCCTCCCGGTGCCGGCGCACGTCGGCCAGCTTGGCCGGGGCCGCCGCCACCACCGCGTCGAGACCGGCGAGCAGCACACGGCGCTGGGCACGCGGCAGCGAGCGGAACCGCACCGGCTGTTCCAGGGTGACCGGCGCGCCGGACAGCGCGCAGGCCAGCCGCAGCACGTCGGTGACGGTGTCCAGCAGCGGGTGCACGCCCGCGGCGACCCGCGCGGCGTTCAGCACCGCCCGGTTCTCGCGGAGCGGGATCGCCTCCGGCTCGGGCCCGGCCGCGCAGTGCCGCGCCAGCAGCCGGAGGTCCTCGAGCCCGTCCTCGCCGAGCGGTGTGCGACTGCCCGCCAGCGACCGGTAGAGGGCGGTCGTCTCCTCCTCCGGCGGCCCGCCGAGGTGGAGCACGGTGACGCGGTCCCCGGCCGCGGCGATCAGCTCGTCGTGCACGGCGAGCATCTCCTCGTAGGTGTGCTGGTAGCGGCCGTACGAGGGGAGCGTGAGCAGGTCCAGGACGCCGTCGCGCAGGCGCGCGACGACGCCCGGCCGGGCCCGCTCGTCGTCCAGCGCCTTCATCAGGCACCGGTGCCAGAACTCCACGGTCTCCGGAACGCCGTCCGGGAACGCCTTGAAGTACACGTTGTGCCGCACGTGGTCGCCGACCAGCTCCCGGACCGTGTCCAGGGTGCGCCGGGCCACCGGCAGCACCACCTCGGGCGCCAGCCCCGACAGGTGCCGCAGCAGCTCGCCCGACAGGGTGAAACCGACGGACAGCAGCGCGGAGTCCAGCTGCCGGGCCGGCGCGCTCCCGTCCCCGGCCGGGCCGGTGGGGGCGGGCAGGCGGAAGGCGTGTCGGACGACCATCTGTTCGAAAGCGGTGCGCATGGCGGCATGCTCGCAGCAGCCCGCCGCCCACCGCACCGGAGTTTCCGACCGGCGCGGGCGGGCTCCGGACGCCAGAGTGGAACCATGGACAGGCGGATCACCCAGCACCGGATCTACGACACTTCTCCCGACGACGGGGCGCGGATCCTCGTCGACCGTCTCTGGCCACGCGGCGTCAGCAAGGAGGCGGCGCGGCTCGACGCGTGGCTGCGCGAGGTCGCCCCCTCCGACGAGCTGCGCCGGTGGTACGGACACGACCCGGAACGGTACGAGGAGTTCCGCGGCCGCTACCGCGCCGAACTGGAGGACGACGCCCACCGCGAGGCCGCCGCACGCCTGCGCTCCCTGGCCGAGGAGGGCCCGGTGGTCCTCCTGACGGCCACGCGCGACGTGGAGATCAGCCACACCGCGGTCCTCGCCGAGTGGCTCACGGAGGACGGCGCGAAGGCGTAGCGGAGCGCCCGGCGTCCCGCCGTCGGGCGCCCCCTCACCGCCTCCGGTCGGCGAGGGCCGCCGCGAGGGTCGCCCCGGTCCCGGCGAGCAACGGCAGCAGGATCGCCGCGAACACCCAGGGCGGCACGTCCGCTTCCGGCACGGAGCGCCACAGCGTCCAGCATCCCACGAGGAAGGAGAGGCCGACACAGGCGTTGAGCAGCAGCAGGGAGCGGGCGATCCGGCGGGCCGACGCCCTGTCGGCCGGCCTGTTGAGCAGGGACGCGGCCGTCGGCGTCACCGCGTACGGGGCGGCGTCGGGCCGCATCTCGTCACGCGGCGTCACCCGCAGGGTCAGCTCCGCGCAGCCGATGAGGAGCAGCGTCACCCCGGCGAACACGAACACCACCCCCAGGGCGCTCCCCACCGACCTCTGGGCCCACGCGTCCACCCCGCCCGGCCCAAAGTGCTGCGGTATCCGCTCCGGCAGATCCGGATACCGCAGCACCCCCCAGGCCGCCATCCCGGCGAGCAGGACGACATTGGGCAGCACCCACCACCGCATCGAGGACGAGAACACCATGCGTGCATCATCCGACGGGCGCCCGCCCGGGGAAAGGGCCCGCGCGTCCTGGGTGGATCGGCACGGGCTGCCGGAAGCGGTCGCGCGGAAAACACGTGGGGAAATTCCCCGGCCTGCTCTACTCTCCCGTCGTGGCCGGCCGGGAGCGGAGACGCCTACTCGATCCCCGTGACGGGCGGGAGCGCCGCCGGGGCAGATACGGAGGACGCGTCATGACCGGCACCCCGGACACGCGCACCGCACGCCGCCGTTACGTCACGGTCTGCGTCCTGTTCTGGCTGCCGCTGGGACTGAGCATCGCTCCTCTGGTCCTGCTGTTCACCGAGCGCGGCATGACCATGGTGGTCATCGCGGGCTTCTTCGCCGCGCACTCCGTCACCGCCGCCGCGCTGGAACTGCCCACCGGAGGACTGGCCGACGTCCTCGGCCGCCGCACCGTCCTGGCCGCCGCAGGCCTGCTGAACCTGGCCGCCCTGACCCTCCTGGGCCTGGGCACGACACCCTGGCTGCTCGGCCTCGGCATGGCCCTCATGGGCGCGGGCCGTGCCCTGTCCAGCGGACCGGCCGAAGCCTGGTACGTCGACACCGTCCAGGCACACGACGGGCCCGACGCCGAACTGCGCACCGGACTGGCCCGCGGCGGATCCGCGACCTCCGCCGCGCTCGCCGTGGGCACCCTGCTCGGCGGAGCCCTTCCCTGGCTGCTCGGACTCGGCCCCGACCTCGGCTCCCGCCTGAGCGGGTCGACCTCCGGGCTGGTGCTGCCTCTTTCCCTTCCGATGCTGCTGGGCGCGGCGGTCGAGATCGTCTTCGTGCTGTACGTCCTGACCGCTCTGCCGGAGCCGCCCCGGCCGGCAGCCACCCTGCGCGACGTGCTCCGCGGCATCCCGGCCACCGTCGCGGACGGGCTGCGGCTCGGCGGCCGTGACGCGCTGGTCCGCCGGGTGTTCCTCAGCGCGGGAGCCGCCGGCAGTGCCCTGGCCGCGCTCGAACTGCTCACGCCCGGACGTGCCGCGGCCCTCACGGGCGCGTCGGAGTCCGGGGCGGTGCTCTTCGCCGCTCTCGCCTGCGCCGGGTTCGTCTGCGCGGCCGTCGGCAGCCACCTCGCACCCCTGACCGCCCGGCTCGCGGGCAGCGGCGAACGAGCGGTGACGGTGGGCCTCGGCGCCGGCGCGGGCGGCCTGCTGCTGCTCGGCGCCACCGCGGCGTTCGCCGGAGCGGGCTCCATGGTCCTCGCGGCCGTCGGCTTCGGCCTGGTCCACCTCGGGCTCGGCGCGGCCGAGCCGAACGAGAACGACCTCCTGCACCGCCGCGTCGCGCGTTCCGGCCGGGCCACCGCGCTGTCCGTCCAGTCCCTCACCCTGCAACTGGTGGCAGGCCTCACCGGCCTGATCATCGGTGTGCTCCCGTCAGGCCCGCTGCCCTGGCTGCTGGGAGGCGCCGTGATGCTCGCCGGAACCCTCCTGTGGGTCCACCGCGGCGGGACCACGTCCCCGGTGCCGCGGGCGACGCCCCGGCCGGACGCCGTGCCGTCCCCGCCGTCGGACGGGCCCTACCGGCGGCGCGGCGAGGCGAGGAGGTAGCGGATGCCGGTGCGGGGCTCGGTATGGGGGCCGGCGTGCCAGCCGGAGGCGTTCAGGGCGTCCTCGCAGGCGCGCAGCAGGGCGGCGTCCGGGGCGCGGACCGCGACCGCCTCGGGCTGCGGGGTGGTCTCCACCCGGTAGCCGCCGGTGTTCGGGCCGGCCGGGCGGCAGCCCGCCGCCTCCAGGGCGATCGCCGCCGCCTGGGGCAGGTGCGAGCGCTCCCAGGCGCACGGGCGGTCCACCGCGGCGTCCTGGTTGGTCATCCGCCGCAGCTCCACGAGCCCCTGCCAGGCGCCGCGGACCTCGGCCGTGCGGGCGGGGGCGTCGCTCTCGCCGCCGAGGCGCGCGGAGAACACGCCGGTGCGCGGCTCCGCGGGCCGCGGCGCCTGGTCCGGGGCGGGCCCGGGATCCGACGCGGGGCCGGATGCCGGGCCGGATGCCGGGCCGGACGCGGGGCCCGGCCCGGGGACGCGCTCCGCCGTCGCCCCGTCGCGCAGGCGGCGGCCCGCCGGGGTGAGGTAGCAGGCGTGCGGCGGCCGCGGATGACGGAAGGCGAGCCCGAGGCGGACGAGGGCGGCGAGCTGGGCGGAGCCGCCCTTCAGGCGGCCCGTCGCCGGGTCCGCCGCCTCGACGATCCGCCGCTGGGCCGGCGTCGGGCCGGCTGCGGCGCGGTCAGTCATGGTCCGGCCTCCGCGCCTCGATCAGGTGCCGCTGGGAGTGGGCGACGAAGGGACCGTGCCGTTCCATGAAGCGGTGCAGCACCGCCAGCCGGTCGCGGTACTCCTCGACGGTGAAGCCGGGCACGATCCAGATCACCTTGCGCAGGAAGTGCACGACCGCGGCGATGTCGTGGAACTCCATCCGCAGCGCCTCCTGGCGCAGGCCGGTCACCTCCAGGCCGGCCGCCTCGGCCGCGGCCACCGTGGCGAGGGGCGTGCTCCCGGAGCGGGTGGCGAGCGGGTCCGCCGGTCCGGCGGGACCCGTGGGGCGGTCCTCCGGGCGGCCCTCCCGCAGGAACTCGGCCAGCTCCCGCACCGTCGCCGCCCCCACCTGCTGCGACAGGTACACCCCGCCGGGCCGCAGCACCCGGCGCACCTCGTCCCAGCGGGTGACCACCGGGTGGCGGCTCACCACCAGGTCGAAGGCACCGTCGCGGAACGGCAGCCCGTCGCCCTCGCCGACCTGCACCACCTTCCCGCCGAGCGGCGCCAGGGTGCGGCGCGCGATGGCAACGTTCGGCGGCCAGGCCTCGGTCGCTGCGAGCAGCGGCGGCGCCCGGTGGACGGTGGCGAGGACCTCGCCGCCGCCGGTCTGCACGTCGAGCGCCGCCCGCGAGCGGGCCATCCGGTCACCGAGGAGCCGTGCGTACCCCCAGGAGGGCCGCTGCTCGGTGGCCCGGCCCTCGAACCAGGAGAAGTCCCAGCCGTCGGTCGGCACGGAGGCGCCCTCGGTGAGGAGATCGTCGAAGTCGGCCATGATCCGAGCATCGCAGACGGCACGCGCCTCCCGCACGGGGCGCCTCCCGCACGGGGCGCCTCCCGCACGGTGCGCCTTCCGCACGGGGCGACGGCCGGCAGCCCGCGGCGCCCGCGGTCAGCCCAGGGTCCGCGCCCAGTGCTCGAGTCGGCCGAAGTCCCGCTCCCGCAGCCCCTTGCGGGGATCTATCCGCAGCAGCAGCGCGCTGCCCGGATGGTGGGTGGCCACGTGGTCGGCGTCCCGCCCGGTGAGCTCGTCGTCGACCCAGGCGAACGGACGGCCCGCCGCCCACTCCAGCAGCGTCCGGGTCTTCCAGTGGACGCCGTCGGCGCTCCGCCCGCAGCGGGCCGACGGCCACTCGACCACCGGCAGGTCGCCGGGCAGTCCTATGGCGGGCGCCACCAGTTCGTTGGCCTGCCGGCACCACGCCGTGGCCCAGGTCAGCTGGTACGGCAGCGCCAGCAGCCGCGCGCCGTGCCCGGGATGGAGCCGCACCCTCGCCTCCCGAGCCGCCCGCCGGCGGCTCGCGTGGGGCAGCGGCGACCGGCAGTCGGGCAGCATCCGGTGCGTCACATAGCCCCGGTGGCGGACGAACCGTGCGCCGAACGGATTGAGGGGGCCGTCGACGTCCAGGAGCAGCAGCGGGCGGTCGCTCATGCCGGAGTGCTACCCATCCGCGGGCCGGGTCACTGGCGATACCCGGACAGGAAACGGCCGATGCGGCTGATCGCGGTGTCCAGCACGTCGGTGTGCGGGAGGGTGAGGATGCGGAAGTGGTCCGGGGAGGGCCAGTTGAAGCCGGTGCCCTGCACGACCTGGATCTTCTCCCGCAGCAGCAGGTCGAGCACGAACTTCTCGTCGTCCAGGATCGGGTGGACCTCGGGGTCGATGCGCGGGAAGGCGTAGAGGGCGCCCTTGGGCTTCACGCAGGAGACGCCGGGGATCTCGTTGAGCCGCTCCCAGGCCCGGTCCCGCTGCTCGCGCAACCGGCCGCCGGGAGCGGTCAGTTCACGGATGGACTGCCGGCCGCCGAGCGCGGCCTGGATGGCGTACTGGGCGGGCGCGTTGGCGCACAGCCGCATGGAGGCCAGCATGGTGAGGCCCTCCAGGTAGTCCCGGGCGTGCTCGCGCGGCCCCGAGACGACCAGCCATCCGCTGCGGAAGCCGGCCACCCGGTAGGTCTTGGACAGCCCGCAGAAGGTGAGCACCACCAGGTCGGGGGCGAGGGCGGCGGCCGGGTGGTGGACGGCGTCGTCGTACAGGATCTCGTCGTAGATCTCGTCGGCGAACACCATCAGCCCGTGGCGGCGGGCGAGATCGAGGATGCCCTCCAGGATCTCCTTCGGATACACCGCGCCGGTGGGGTTGTTGGGGTTGATGATCACGACCGCCTTGGTGCGGTGGGTGATCTTCGAGGCCATGTCGGCGAGGTCCGGGTACCAGTCGGAGCGCTCGTCGCAGAGGTAGTGCACGGCCTTGCCGCCCGCCAGCGTGGTGACCGCGGTCCAGAGCGGGAAGTCCGGGGCCGGGATCAGGATCTCGTCGCCGTCCTCGACGAGGGCCTGCACCGCCATGGAGACCAGCTCGGAGACGCCGTTGCCGAGGAAGACGTCGTCCACGCCGACGTCGACACCGCGGGCCTGGTAGCGCTGCGCCACGGCGCGGCGGGCCGGGAGGACACCGCGGGAGTCGGTGTAGCCGTGCGCCCGCGGCAGCATCCGGATCATGTCCTGGACGATCTCCTCCGGGGCCTCGAACCCGAAGAGCGCCGGGTTGCCGGTGTTCAGGCGCAGCACGCTGTGGCCGGCCTCCTCCAGCGCGTCGGCGTGCTCGATCACCGGGCCGCGGATCTCGTAGCAGACCTCGCTGAGCTTGCTCGACTGGCGGAACTCCATCGTGTGCCCCTCGGGTTCGTGGTGTTGCTTGGTTTTACCAAGTGGGCACTTGGAAAGTCCAACCTGTTGTCTAGACTGACGCTCATGTCACCTCGCCGAAGCTACGACCAGTACTGCTCCGCCGCGCGGGCGCTCGACCTCGTGGGCGACCGGTGGACCCTGCTGATCGTCCGGGAGCTGCTCGCCGGTCCCCGTCGCTACACCGACCTGCACGCCGATCTGCCCGGCGTCAGCACCGACATGCTGGCCACGCGGCTGCGGGACATGGAGCGCGACGGGCTCCTCGTCCGGCGCCGGCTGGCACCGCCGGGGAACGCGTCGGTGTACGAACTCACGCCGCGCGGACGTGAGTTGACCGGCGTGCTGCACGCGCTGGGGGAGTGGGGGTCCGGCGGGCTCGGGGAGCGCGGGCCCACCGACGCGATCCGGGCCCACTGGTTCGCGCTGCCCCTGCTGCGCGCGCTGGAGGACGCGGGGGTGCGGGGGGTGGTGCAGGTGTCCCTGGAGGAAGGGGAGTTCCACCTGTACGCGGGCGCGACGGAGGGTCCGGCGTACGGCATCGGGCCGGCGCCGGTGGAGCCCGGTCTCCGGCTCGCGCTGGACGCGGAGTCCTGTCTGGCGCTGGCCCGGGGGGAGTTGGACGCGACGGCGCTGCCGGTGCGGGCCTGAGGACGGGCGACCACCCCGGCCCGTCGAGCCGGGCCGGGGTGGTCGCCGCGGTGCGGCCGGAGGTCACGCCCCCGGGCGGCCCCGGCCACGGGTCAGGGTGTGGCCCCAGACGCCGGCCAGTGCGGCGAGCAGGCCGCCGGCGCCGGTCCAGAGCCACCGGTCCGTCCACCGGCCCGAGGACCAGCCGTCCTCCGGCGCCGTCCCGGCGAGGACCGGCGGGGCCGCGTCCTCGGAGGACCCGCCCTCGTCCGTGGTGTCGTCCGTGGTGTCGTCCGTGGCGTCGTCCGTGGTGTCGGAGGGTGCGCGCAGGGCGATGCCGGGGACCAGCGGCTCGGACAGAGCGCCGTCCACGGCCGCGGCCCCACCGGCGTCCGCCGTCTCCACCCGGACCTCGGCCGATATCGCCCGGCCGGCGTCCGCCACCGGGAGGCCGGCCGCCGACAGCCGGATGTAGTACGTCCCCGGCAGCGGGTCGTCGGCCCACGGTTCCGCCCAGCCCCGCACCGTACGCAGCACGCAGGCCAACTCCACCGAGGCCGCGCCCGCCGCGGCCGTGCGGGACTGCGCGCCGTACTGGCAGGCCTGGCGGCGCCGCAGTCCGTCGTAGACGTCGATCCGCCAGGTCTGGCCCGCGTGTTCCTCGGGCAGCCGCACCGAGGCACGCACGGTGGCCCGCTGGGTGGCGTCCGCCGGGAAGGACCAGTACAGGTAGTCGCCGGTGGAACCCTGGGCCGTGGCCCTGACTCCCGCACCGATCTCCGCGGCACTGCGGAACGAGGTTCCGGCCTCGGTGGGCGCAGCCGTCTCCGTGCCCCCGGAGGAGTCGCCGGAGGAGTCGCCGGAGGAGTCGCCGGAGGGGGAGGGGGACGTGTCGGCGGCCGCCGGTGCGGCGGCCAGAGCCAGGAGCAGCAGGGCCACGCCCCACGGTCGTCGCACTCGCATCAGTTCGTCCTCCGGACGGTGATTCGCAGACGGGAGACCCAGCCCCACAGGAGGCCGGCCAGGAAGCCGGTGACGACCAACGCGCCGAGGAGCCACCAGCCGCGGCCCAGCCCGAAGGCGGCCACGTCGGAGGCGTCCGACGGTCCGTCCACCACGTCCACCGTGAGCTCCACCGGCAGGCCCGGCGTGGTCTTCACCCCGGCGGCGGGCGAGAAGGAGTGCGTCACCTCCAGGCAGACCACCTCGGCCGGGGACTCCTCCTCGTCGCTCTCCGCCTTGGGCAGGCGCAGCCCGGTGGAGACCACGTCGGTGCGCCCGTGCCCGGCCGCCTCGCCGCGGACCGTCTCCCGCCCGTGGACGGTGACCGCGCGCAGCAGCACGCCGTATCCGGGATTCACCTCGCGGTCGGCGGCGACGCTCACGGCCGCGCGCACCTCCTGCCCGGGCGGCAGGTCGACGCGGTACCACCGGGCCTGGCCGAACTCCGCGCGGTCGGTGTAGAGGCCGGACTTCAGCGCCGGTGCGCCCTCGCACGTCCCGGCTCCCTCGACGGCGACCGGGGTCACCGTCGGTTCGGCCGCGCGTTCCACCAACTGCCCTACGCGGTCCGCGAGTTCGTCCTCGTGTCGGACGGAGGTGTAGGTGCCGCCGGTGGCCTCGGCGATGCAGAGCAGCTGGTCGCGGGTCTTGGCGTCGGGCACCAGGCCCAGCGTGTCGATGGTCAGGCCGATGCCGCGGGCCGCGATCTCCCGCGCCACCTCGCACGGATCCAGCGGCGCGCAGGTGTCCTCGCCGTCGGTGATGAGCACGATCCGGCGGGTGCCCTCGCCCTCCTGGAAGTCGCGGGCCGCCGCCTGCAGCGCGGGACCGATCGGGGTCCAGCCGGTGGGCGCCAGCGTGGCCACCGCCGTCTTGGCCTCCACCCGGTCCAACGGGCCCATCGGGTACAGCTGTTCGGTGTCCTCGCAGCCCTCCTTCCGGTCGTCGCCGGGGTAGTTGGCGCCGAGCGTGCGGATGCCGAGGAGCACCTCCTCGGGCGTCGCGTCCAGGACCTCGTTGAAGGCCTGCTTGGCGGCCGCCATCCGGCTGCCGCCGTCCACGTCGCGTTCGCGCATCGAACCGCTGACGTCCAGGACCAGTTCGACCTGCGGCGCGGGCCGGTCGTCCGTCTCGTCGGCTGCCGCCGCGGCGGGGAACACGGTCCCGGCCGTCAGGGCGGTGAGCAGGGCGAGTGTGCCTGCCGCCGACCGTCTTCTTGTGATCATCGCCGGATCGTAGTGAACGCACGATTCCGCGGCGGAGCCGGGGTCATCTCCCCCTGCCGGACAGGGGGTTGGGCAGGGCGGCCCACCGGTCGCCCGGCCTGTCGGGGGAGAGCCGCATCAGGGTCAGCGCCTTGACCGGCAACGGATCGCGCAGCAGTGCCTCCCGGTCCGCGGTGGGCGGCAGCCGTGGCGCGGACCGCCGCAGCAGCCCGGCCAGGGCCTCCGCCGAACCCGCCGCAGCCCCCAGCGCCCCCGCGACCAGCGACCCGAAGAGCTTGCGGCGCAGGGCCGCCGCATCGTCGGTGACGATCCGCGCCGGCACCCCCTCGGGCAGCCGCAGCCCGTGCCGGGCCAGGCGGGCGGGACTCACCCGGATGTCCGCGAGGTCCCGGTAGACCAGCCGGGCCGGCCGCCCGTCCGGGGAGAGGACGACGAGAAGGTTCTGGCCGTGGGCCTCCAGGGCCACCCCCAGCTCCAGCAGCCGCAGGCCCACCGACAGGGCCAGTACGGCGAACCCGTCCAGCCAGGAGGACGACGCGGTCAGTCCGGCCTCGCCGAGGGCGGCCACCGGCAGCACGCGCTCGCCGGGGCCCGCGTACACCTCCGGGTCCTCCCGCACCACCGCCGCGAGGTCAGGCGTGCCGTCGCAGGCGGCGCCCAGGGTGCGCGTGACATGGAGCAGGCCGTCCAGACGCGGGGTCAGCGACTCGGCGAAGGCGGAGACCGCCGCGGAGGACGTCACGGAGCCCGGGGAGATGTCCCGGACCGAGGAGGTCAGCCGGGTGGAGAGGGCCGTCTTCACCTGGGGGCCACCGGGCACCGCGAGGGTGCGCAGCGCCATCAGGGGGTGCGCGGGGATGCCGTCCTCCTCGCGCTCCCGCACGCCGGGCAGCCGCAGGACGTGCCGCGCCTGCCAGGGGTGCACGGGCAGCAGCAGTCGCCCGCCCTCGCGCCACGCGGCCGGCCAGTCGCCCGACACCAAACAGTCCTCCCGGTCCACCGGCACCAGCCCCAGCCGTACCACCGGCCGGTGCTCGGGCGCGTAGGCCAGCTCCTCGGCCACCGTGAAACCGGGCCGGGAGCGGCAGCCCGGGTGGTACGGGTGGCCGTCCACCACCCGCTGCTCCCACTCCCACGCCGTCCGGCCGGGCAGCGGCACCGCGTCGGCGCGCGAGAGCGCCGACGAGGCCGCACTGCCCGCCAGTTCGGCCGCGAACGCGCTGCCGTGGGGGACGTCCAGGTCCGCCATGAGCGCGGCCGGATCCCGGTACGCCGCGCCCGCGAGCCCGACCTCGGTCACCGCCCCGTCCACCGCGAACGGGTCGGCGGGCGGCCCGGACAGCGACCGGCCGTCCGCCAGCCGCACGGTCAGGCCGTCCGCGGCGTGCTCCCGGCCGGTGACCCAGGGCAGCGGCTCGAAGGCCAGCGCCCGCCACAACCGGGTCAGCACCGCCGCCCGCGCCCCGGGCAGCGCCGCCCGGAACGGCTCCACCAGGGCCGGGCGCACCCGCGCCAGCTCGCGCGCGACCTCGTTCTCCTCGTCCGCTGAACGCGGCACGTACGGCCTCCTCGGGGTGCGCGGTCGGGTCCGGTCACCGCCCGGACGGCTCAGACGGCGGGGTCCTCGCGGACGGCCGGTTCGTCGTGGACGGCGGGGTCCTCGGGCACGGCGGGGTCCTCGTGGAGGCCGGCGTCCGCGGGGCCCAGGGCGAAGCGGGTGAAGCGGACCTCGAGCCCGCCCCGCTGCGGGGAGCAGCAGAACGGACCCGCCGTGGCCGCCGCACCAGGGTCCAGCGGCGCGAGGCGGACCATGCGCCAGGGCTCCTCCGGAACCCGGGCGCGGACCGTGACCGCGTCACCCGACCGGCTGGCCCGGACGGTGACCGGCCGGTCCCGCCAGCCGGGCACCGGCGCCAGGGACCAGTCCGACAGGCCACGGGTGACCACCGCGCCGAGGTGCGGGACACCGTCGTTCATCTCCACGCCCGCCTTGATCCAGGTGTCCTCGTCCACCCGGACCATGAGGCCCGCCTGGTCGTACAGCGTGTCGAAGCGCGCCAGGAAGGTCACCTCCACGGCCGCCCCGTCCGGGAACCCGGTGAGCAGCGCGTGGCCGTCGTCGCGGACGAATCCGTAGCTGGTGGTGCGCCAGAAGTCGGAGCCCTCCCGGGCGGTGACCAGCAGGCCGGAGCCGTCCACGGCGGTGGCGGGGGGCGGGTTGAGCCAGGTGGCGTCGTCCCAGTCGAGCTGCCGCTGGTGGTCCATGTGGTGTCCTCACGCCGGTGGTCCGAACGCTCCGGCGAGGGACGGCCGACGCCCTCCCGCCCCGGTCGTGACTCCCGCCGCTCCGAGAGCCGTACCAAGATCTTTCAGCCCGGAGCGCCTCTTGTCCAGGGCGTCCCCCGCGGGTGGCCGTCCCGCGCCCCTCCCACCGAGGCGCCCTTCGCCGCCGCGCCGATGCCGGAGATACTGACCGCGACCGCGCCGCCGGACGAACGGACCACCACCGCACATGCCCCCCATCGCGGACCTCGGCGGGAGCGCCGACGCCTACGCCGGCACCGCCCTCCTCAACTGCCTGCTGCGCGAGGTGGCCCGCCCCGAGGACGGCGGGGGCCAGGACGGTGCCGGGCGGCACGTCCACCGGCTCGCGGGCAGCGGACGGCTGCTGCGGGTCCGCGGAACCCGCCGCCCGGCCGAGCCCGAGGTGCGCGGGGCGCACGGCTGGCGGCGGCTGGACCACACGGAACTGGTCAAGCTCGCCGCCGAGGAACTGCGCCTGCACACCGGCCTCACCAACGACGAGCTGCCCGGCGAGATGCTCGACAGCCGCGACGCGGTCGCCGCCCTGCTCGCCGCCCGCGCCACGGCCACCGCGCCGGACGACCCGTACCTGCGCTCGGAACAGGCCCTGATCACCGGGCACCCCTTCCACCCCGCCCCCAAGGCCCGCGGCGGCGGCCCGGCGGCGGCCTGGCTGCCGTACGCGCCCGAGGCGCACGCCCGGTTCCCGCTGACCCTGCTCGCGGTGCGGGAGGACGCCGTCGTCCAGGAGGGCGACCTGACCGCCCTGGACGGCCTGGGCGAGGCGCCGCCCGGATACCGGCTGCTGCCCGCCCACCCGTGGCAGCTGGAGCTGGTGGCCGCCGACGCCGAGATCCGCCGGGCCTTCGCCGACGGCCGGCTGCTGCGCCTGGGGACGACCGCCGAGTCCGCCCGGCCGACCGCGGCCGTCCGCACCGTCCACCTGCCGCGGGCGGACCTCTTCGCCAAGTTCAGCCTGGACGTGCGGATCACCAACGACGTACGGCGCCTGTGGCGCCACGACCTGCTGCGCCTGCGCCGCACCGACACGGCCGTCACCACCGCGCTGGCCGCCCTGCCCGCCGGGGAGTCGGCCGGGGCCGCCTGGCTGAGCGACCGCGGCTACCGGACCGCGGCCTTCGCCTTCGAGGAACTGGCCGTCCTGGTCCGCGACGGCCTCGCCGCCCACCTGCCGCGGGGCTCCACGGCGCTGCTGACCGCGGCCCTCGCCGAGGGCTTCGACGGCAACCCGCTCGACCGGCTCACCGACCCCGAGGCCTGGTGGACGGCGTACCTCCGCCGCGTGGTCCCGCCCGCGCTGCACCTGTTCCACCGGCACGGGGTGGTCCTCGAGGCCCACCTGCAGAACTGCCTGATCGCCGTGGACCGGGACGGGACGCCGGTGCGGGCCCTGTTCCGCGACGCGGAGGGCGTCAAGACCGTGCCGCCCGCCACCCGGGAGGCGGGCTGGGAGCGCCTGGTGTACTGCCTGGTCGTGAACCACCTGGGCGAACTGGCCGAGGCCCTCCGGGAGCGGCATCCCGACCTGGACCCGTGGTCCGCGGTCCGCCGCGAGCTCGCCCGGCACGACATCCCGGAGGTCCGGCGGCTGCTCGCCCGGCCCACGCTGCCGGGCAAGACCAACCTGCTGCTGCGCTGGACCGGCGCGGACGGCGCGGACGCCCGTTACCTGCCGCTGCCGAACCCGCTGGTGGGCGCGGGCCCCAGGGCGCCGCGGGGCCGGTGACCGCGGGAGCCGGGCCCGGGTCGCCGTGCGGCCACTGCGGCCGGTGCGGCCACTGCGGCCACTGCGGCCGGTCCGGCCGGTCCGGCCGGTCCGGGCTGCGGCGCGCGGCGGGAGCGCTCACCCTGGAAAGGGACGCCCGCGAGACGCGCGACGCGTCGGCACCGGCGAAGGGAGCGGTCGATGGCCAAGGACGACGGGCCCAAGAAGCTGAAGAAGGGCGACGAGGTCGCCTGGAAGAGCCACGGCAGCGAGGCCGAGGGAACGGTGGAGAAGAAGATCACCGAGCGGACCGAGGCGGCCGGACGCACGGTCGACGCCTCCTCCGACGACCCCCAGTACCAGGTCCGCAGCGAGAAGTCCGGGAAGTCCGCGGTGCACAAGCCGTCGGCGCTGAAGAAGAAGGGCAAGTGACCGGCGTGGACGAGGACGACCGGAAGGAGACCTGGGACGACTTCCGGGAGGTGGTGAACATGAAACCGGCCGACCTGGAGAAATGGCTCGCCACCCCCGAGTCGCAGGAGGCCGGGCAGCACAAGGACGGCGGCGAGTCCACCGGCCACGCCTCGGGCCGCCGCATCGTGGAGATCCTGGGCGCGAAGAAGGGCGACCTCTCCGACGACGACTACGCGCACATGCGGAAGGTGGTCGGATACGTGCGCAGGCACCTCGCCCAGCGGCCCTCGGGCGACGTGCGCGACAGCCGCTGGAGGCACTCGCTCATGAACTGGGGCCACGACCCGCTGGCCTGACCGGCGTGGGCGCTGTCGCACCGGCAGCCGGGCGACGACCCCTCCTCGACCTCGGCGGAGGACCAGGTCGGTCCGCGTCCCCGGTGGCCCGCAGGCGGCGCAGGGCCAGGATCAGATTGCCACTGCCGAATGTCGCGAGCGCGGCGACGCCCCACAGGGTCGCCGCGACACCGGCCCGGTCCAGCACGGCGCCCGCGGCCAGGAAGCCCAGCGGCCCGGCCAGGGTGCTGATCGTGACCACGGCCTGCAGCACCTTGGGCCCGAAGCCCTCCGGCAGCCGGGCGGAGAGCAGCCCCATCAGCGGCGCGTTCGCCAGGGGCGCGGCCGCCGACGACAGGCCGACGGCGACGACGAGCACGCCGGCCGGCACGGGCACCAGGAGCGCCCACAGGGGCAGGGCGACGCAGACCAGGGCCGTGCAGGCGAGTCGTACGGGGGCGACCCGCGCCGCCAGCACATAGGCGGTCACCGAGCCCACCAGGCCGCCGGCACCCAGGGCGGCAAACAGCAGGCCGCCGATCCTGGGGTCCCCCTCGAACCGGGCGAAGGCCAGCACCGGCATGGTGATCATCAGGGTCCGCAGCATCAGCCCGAACACCACGGTGGACAGCATCGCCCGGCTCAGGAACCAGTCGCCGCACAGATGCCGCACCCCCGCCCACAGGCCGCGGGGCCCGGCCGCGGGCCCCCCGGCCCCGCCGCCTGCCGGGACGCGGCGCAGCAGCAGCAACCCGGAGAAGGCGAACGTGGCCGCGTTCAGCCACACCACCGACGTGGTCCCCACCAGCGGGATCAGCGCGCCCGCGAGCGCCGGTCCGGCGAACGCCGAGCCGTACTGCACACCTTCCAGCGCGCTGTTGGCGCGGGTCAGGGAGCGGGCGTGCGGGCTCAGCAGTTCCATCGCCAGCACCCGCTGCGCCGCGTGGTACGGAACGGCCAGCACCCCGAGCGCCGCGACGATCGCCACGAGGACGGCCGGACGGAGCGCGCCCAGGGCCTGCAGCAGCGGGATCAGCGCCACCACCGGAGCACGGGCGAGATCGGAGACGACCATGGTCCGGCGGGCGCCCAGGCGCTGGATGACCTCTCCGCCCGCGAAACCGAGCAGCGCCATGGGCAGCACCTGGGCCGCGAGGACCAGGCCCGCCCGGGTGGCCGAGCCGGTGGTCTCCAGCACCAGCCAGGGCAGCGCCAGCATGGTCATCTGGGTGCCCAACGCCGTCACCGCGCCCGCGACGTAGACCGCCGTCAGCGTACGGCTCGGCCTGCCACCCGCTGTGCCGTTCGGCGCTCCGCCGGGTGGGACGGGAGCTGCGCCGGGCCGGGTCGCCGCGATCTTCATCGGGTCGCCTCTTTCTCCTCGATGGGTCGGGCCAGGTGGTCGCCCCCGCACCCTGTCGCCCGCCCGCCGTCCGGGGCCAGGGAAGGACCGGCAGTAGCTCACTGCCGGTGCCGCTGCGCTTTCTTCCCTGCCGCGCGGCCCGCCCGTCCGGCAGTGTGATGGCCGTCGGAGCCCACCACAGCCGGGGCCACCGGCGGCGGAAGCGGACACCGGCGAGGGGAGGGACGGCGATGAGCGGCGATATCGGAACAGCGGTGCACGTCCCGTCCTTCGCCGCCCGCGACGGACGGCGGGCGGTCGAGACCCGGTACGTGGACGGTCTCCCGCAGATCGTGGCCTGGGACCTGACGACGGGTCGGCGCCGGCAGGCGACCACCGCACCGCTGGGTGTGGAGACCGCCGCCATCGAACCGGACGGCCACGGCCTGTGGTGGTTCGACGCCGCCCCCGACGGCCGAGGCCGCTGGCTGCGCGGGCCGTTCGAGGGCGGGCACCCGCGCCCGGCGCTCGACGGCGTACCCGCCGGGCGGATGCACGGCCTGGCCTTCGACCCGGTCAGCGGCCTCGCCGCCGTCGGCGTCGGGGTCGCGGACCGCTCCCGGTACTACCTCGGCCGGCCGGGCGGGCACGCCCGCCTGGTGGCCGAGGAGCCCGGCTACGGGGTGGTCGTGGGCCTGGCCCCCGGCGGCCGGCTGCTGGCCACCGCGGGGTGCCCGGCCGGACCGGCCGCGGTCCGGCTGTGGTCGGCCTCCGGCGTCCTCGTGGACGCCGTCCCCGGCGCGGCGGGGGACGGCGCCGGCGGCGCGGCCTGGGGGCTGGGCTTCCGCCCGGACCTCACCACCGCACGGCCGGAACTGCTGCTCGTCCTCGAACGCGCGGGCCGCTACACCCTGGCCTTCTGGCGGCAGGGCGAGGGGATCCGCACGCACGGTCCCGGCACCGCCCTCGACTTCGACACGGAGATCACCGCCTGCTGGTACGGGCCCGGCCGCACGGCGCTGGTCCAGCAGGACCGGGCGGGACGCAGCCGCCTGCTCCGCGCCGACCTCGACCGCGGTACGACGACGGTGCTTCCCACGCCCGAGGGCACGATCATCGACTTCTCCTGCGCACCCGACCGCACGGTCCACTGCCTGTGGAGCCGCGACGGCGAACCGCCCCGGCCGCTGATCTGCCATCCGGAAGGCCCGGAAGGCCCGGAACATCCCGGCCGCTCCACCACGGCGTCACGTGGCACGGCGACCCGCGGAACAACCGGATCAGGGCGCCGCGAGCTGTGGACACGTCGGCCGTACGGGCAGATCCACAGCTTTGTGGCCACCCCGCCCGGCCGCGCGGCGGACCACCGCCCCTGGCCGACGCTCTTCCTCGTCCACGGCGGGCCCCACACCCACGACCGGGACGCCTACGACGGACGGACCGAGGACCTGGTCCGGGCCGGATTCGCCGTGGTGCGCACCAACTACCGCGGCTCGACGGGCTACGGCCCCCGCTGGCGGAACGACTTCGGCCACCGGGTCGGCCTCGCCCAGCTCGAAGACCTCGCCGCGGTGCGCGGCCACCTCATCGACGCGGGAGTCTCGGAGCCGGGCCGTACCGGCCTGTGCGGTTACTCCTGGGGCGGCTACCTGACGCTGCTGGCGATGGGCGTCCAGCCCCGGCTGTGGGACGTGGGGCTGGCCGTCGCCCCGGTGGCCGACTACACGGCGGCGTACCGGGCGACGACGCCGGCGCTGCGGGAGGTCGACGACCGCCTCTTCGGCGGCACCCCCGAGCAGGTGCCGCACCGCTATCGCGCGGCCTGCCCGACGACCTACGTGGACCGCGTACGCGGCCCGCTCTTCCTCGCCGCCTCGGCGGACGACGAGAAGTGCCCTCCGGAACAGATCGAGCGCTATCTCGCCGCGCTGCGGCGACGCGACGTCCCGCATCGCGTCCGGTGGCTCGGCGGCGGACACGACGTGGGCCGTGACCCGGCCGGATACGCCGCCGCCTGGGCCGCCATGGTGCGCTACGCCGACGACGCGCTGCGCGCCTCCCCCAGAACCGCCGACCCCCGCGACAGCGGGCGGACCGGCTCGCACCACCCCGTCCACCACACCGAGGAAACCGAAGAAAGGGCAATGTCATGAAGCGTCACGGACTGCGCGTCGACCCCCTCAGCGCCACCGAGCGGGAGCGCGGGCTCATCATTCACCCGGACACCCAGGCCGCCCTGGACAAGGCGGTCCCGGTCCGGCCGACCGGCCCGGCGCGGACCTGCACCACCCGCACGGAGAAGAACACGGAGAAGACGTCGCCTCTGCAGTGAGACCAAGCAGCGCCGCAGCGGGGTGCCAGGCCCGGCACCCCGCCGCGGCGCCGGCCGTACCGGTGAGGACAGGAAGACATCATGACCACAGCCACGGCAGCGACGGCAGCACCCCGGACGAACGGTCCCCGGACGAACGGTCCCCGGCCGGAGGAGCACGGGCCGGAGGAGCACGGGCCGGACGTGCACCGGCCGGACGAGCACGGCGCGACGGAACCGCGCCGGAACCCGCCGCCGTTCCTCAGCGACCCGTACCCGACCCTGGCCAGGATGCGGGAAGCCGCCCCGGTCTCCGTGCTGCACGGCGACAACGGCCTGCGGCTGTGGATCGTCCCGCGCTACGCCGACGTCCGGGCCGCGCTCTTCGACCGCCGCTTCGCGCAGGATGTGCGGCGCGCCCAGGCCCTGGCCGACAGTCGGGTCGAGGGCGTCAACCTGGGCAGCGACATCACCCATATGCTCAGCAGCGATCCGCCCGACCACACCCGCCTCCGCCGCGTGGTCCAGGCGGCGTTCAGCCGGAAGCGGGTCGAGGCGATGCGGCCGATGGTCGAGCGCATCACCCTCGAACTCCTCGACGGGCTGGACGCGGCAGCCGTGCGCCGCACGACCGGCACCACCACCGCCACGGTGGACCTGGTACGTGACTTCGCCTTCCCGCTGCCGATCCTCGTCGTCTGCGAACTGCTCGGCTTCCCGCCCGAGGACCGCGACCTCTACCGGCAGTGGTCGACCGCCATCGTCACCCAGGAGGGCGACCACGCGGCGTTCCGGCGAGCCGTCCAGGAGATGGGCTCGTACGTCCTGGCCCTCGCCGACCGGCGCATGCGCCGCGACGACCGTCCCGCCGATCTGCTCACCGACCTGCTGGAGGCCCGCGAGGGCGGGGAGCTGACGGACGACGAGATCGTGGGCATGGTCGCCCTGCTGCTGATCGGCGGGCACGAGACCACCGTGAACCTGCTGGGCACCTCCTGCCTCGCGCTGCTGCGCGATCCCGGCCAGGCCGCCTGGCTGCGCGCCGATCCCACCCGGATGCCCGGGGCCGTCGAGGAGTTCCTGCGCTACGACTCGCCCATCTGCATGGCCACCACCCGCTTCACCACCGAGCCGGTGGACGTCGGCGGGGTGGAGATCCCGCAGGGCGAGTTCGTGCTGCTGTCCCTCGGCGCGGCCAACCGCGACCCGGCGCGCTTCCAGGACCCCGACCGCCTCGTCCTCGACCGCCGGGACGCCGGCCATCTCGCCTTCGGCGGTGGCATCCACCGCTGCCTCGGGGCCCTGCTCGGCAAGCTGGAGACCGAGGTCGCGCTCACCGCGCTCCTCCCCCGCTTCCCCGGAATGACCCTGGCCTGCCAGGAGCGCGACCTGCGCTGGCGCAACACGATGATGCTGCGCGGCCTGGAGGCCCTGCCCGTCACCCTGTGCCGCTGAGCCCCGCCCCGAAGAGCCTCGTCCTCCTGCTCACGGGCCGGAACGGGCACCGGGGCCCGGCGGCCCGCCGAAGGGGCCCTCGGCCGCGATCGCGCGGCCGAGGGCCCCGGTGGAACTCCCCGCGACGGGCCCGTCAGGTGCGGGTCCAGCGCTGGTTGCTGCCGTTCGAGCAGGAGTAGAGCTGGATCAGGGTGCCGTTGGCGGTGCCGGCTCCGACGGCGTCGAGGCAGAGGCCGGACTGGACGCCGACGATCGAACCGTCGGAGTTCAGCCGCCACTTCTGGTTGTCGCCGCCCCAGCAGCTGTAGATCTGCACCCGGGTACCGTTGCCGGTGCCTCCGGCGTCCAGGCACTTGTTGCCGTAGACCCTGAGCTCACCCGCCGCGGTGAACGACCACTGCTGGTTGGTGCCGTTGTTGCAGTCCCACAGCTGGACCTGGGTCCCGTCCGTGGTGGTGGCGTTGGGCACGTCCAGGCAGCGGCCCGAGCCCACGCCCTTGATCTGACCGGCACCGGAGGGCGGCGTCGGGGTCGGCGTGGGGTCGGGGTTGGACGAGCCGTTGTTGAGGGCGTTGAGGACCGCGGTGTACGCGGGCTTCTTGCTGCCGTCGTTGTTGAACAGCAGCGGGGTGTCCCCGGACCGCCAGGAGTCGCTGTCGCG
>NZ_JBEYUK010000038.1:0-47665 GCF_040643475.1 Streptomyces sp. NPDC047130
TCGCCCTCCCGCTCGGCGGCGACGAGTCCGGGCAGGTCGGGCACCTCGGCCATCCGCACGCTGACCCGGCGCAGGCCGCTGACCCGGCGCAGGGAGGCGACGCTGTCGTCGGCGACGCAGCGGCCCTGGTCGATGATGACGACGCGTTCGGCGAGTTCCTCGACCTCGTCGAGGTAGTGGCTGGTCAGGACCACGGTGCCGCCGTCGGCGTGGAAGGCGCGGATGCCGTCCCAGAGGGCGCGGCGGGCCTCGACGTCGAGGCCGGTGGTGGGCTCGTCCAGGAACACCAGGTCGGGGCGGCCGACGAAGGCCAGCGCGATGGCGAGGCGGCGCTTCTGGCCGCCGGAGAGGCCGCCGACCTGCCGGTCGGCGAACTCGGTGATGCCGAACTGCTCCTGGAGCGCCTTCTTGTCGGCGGTGCGGGTGAAGTGCGCGCCGACGAAGTCCATCACCTCGGTGGCCTTGAGGGTGTCGGGCAGGCCGGTCTCCTGCGGGGTCATGCCCATCCGGCGGCGGGCCTCGACGTCCCGGGGGTCGCGGCCGAACAGCTCGATCCTGCCCTCGGTGGGTTTGCGCAGGCCGGTGAAGAGGTTGATGAGGGTGCTCTTGCCCGCGCCGTTGGGGCCGAGCAGGCCGATCAGCTGCCCGGCGGGTATGTCGAGCGAGATGCCGTTCACGGCCGTCGTCGTGCCGTAGCGCCGGGTGACCCCGATCGCACGGGCCAGTGGTTGGTCGGTCATCGGGGTTCCTCCATGGAACAGGTGCTTCCGGGCGTTCCCGGCGAGGCCGGCCGGGCTGTCGGTGGGGCGGGGTGCGCGGTGGTCATCGGGGCAGCTCTCCGATCCACCGATGGACCGCGCGGGCCGTGGTCCCGGCGTGCTCGGCCATCATCGTGAAGTGGTCGCCCGGCACGTCGACGACGTCGTCGGCGGCCTTCCAGGTGCTGCGCCAGTCGCGGCCGTCCGCGGGTTCGCGCAGCGGCTGCGAGGCGCGCAGCAGGAGAGTCGGGAACCGGGTGTCGGGGGACGGGTTCGTCCAGAACAGGTTCCCGTACCAGGCCATCGCGGTGAGACGGCTGTCGTCCATGGCGACGAACTGCTCGACCCGGTCGAAGACTCCCTCGGAGAGCTCGGTGTTCCACTCCACCATCAGTGGGTCGTCGAGAGCGTAGACGTCCGCGAGGATCAACGCAGCCGGGGCGGAGCCGAGTTCGGTCATCCGGACGGCCAGCCGGTGGGCCAGCAGCGCGCCTCCGGAGTGCCCGAAGAGGACGACGGGCGCGCCCTGGGCGTGGTCGAGGACGCCCTGCGCCTGCCAGTCGAGGGCGACCTCGGGGGTGGCGGGCAGCAGTTCGCCGCGGCCGTAGCCGAGGACGGGGACCGCGGCCACGCGGCGGGCGCCGCGCAGCGGTGCGGCGAGCCGGGCGAACTCGTGCGGGCCGCCGCCGGCCGTGAGGCCGCTGACGCAGACCAGCAGTTCGGGCGCGGGGCCGTCGGCGAGGGTGGTGAGCTGCGCAGGTCCGCCCGCCTCGGCCACGTCGTCGGCCGTGGGGCGGAACTTCGCGGTCTCGCCGACGAGTTCGAGGAACTCGTGGATCCGCCCGGTGCGCACGGCCTCCCGGTAGAGGGAGTCGAGCAGGCCGACCGGGTTGCGGTCGGTGGGCGAGATGCCGAGCACCGGGGCGGTCTCCGTCCCGGCCGGCGTGGCGCCGCCGCCCCCGGCCGTGCCCGCGGTGAGTTGGCGGGCGAGGGCGGCGGGTGTGGGGTGGTCGAAGACGACGGTTCCGGGCAGTGTCTGGCCCGTTTCCCGTTCGAGTGTCGAGCGGATCTCCAGCGCGGCCAGAGAATCGACGCCCAGTTCGAGGAAGGGGCGGTCGGCCGACACGGACGAGGTGTCGGCGTGGCCGAGCACGGTGGCGACGGTCGTGCGGACGAGGTCGAGCGCCGTCCGGTCGCGGTCGGGTCCGGTGAGTGCGGACCCGGCGCCCGTGGCGGGCGCGGGGGTGCGGGGGGTGGCGGACAGGGCGCGGACCTCGGGCAGTTCGTCGAAGAGCGGACGGTGCCGGGCCAGCGTGTAGGCGGGGTGGAAGCGTCCCCAGTCCACGTCGGCGACGACGGCGCAGGCCTCCGGCGCGGCGGCCGTCTCGCCGAGGGCGGTCCAGGCCGCCGCGGGTTCCATGGGGCGCAGGCCGTGGCGCGGGGCGGCCGGGTCCTCCTCTCCGGTCGCCCAGGGGCCGAAGGAGAGGGAGGTGGCGGGCAGGCCGAGGGAGCGGCGGTGCGCGGCGAGGGCGTCCATGCGGGCGCTCGCGGCGGACCGTGCGGCCGCTCCCGTGCCGCCCCAGACGCCGGTCACGGAGGAGATCAGCACGAACGCCTCCAGGCCGGGGGCGAGGCCGGCGGTCACCTCGTGCAGGACCTGGGCGCCGTCGGCGGCGGCCGAGGCGCGCAGCTCGTGGGGGCGCAGTTCCGTCCAGGGGGTGTCCGCCTCCGGGGTGACGGCGTGGACCACGGCGGTCAGCGGCCGGTCGGCGGGGATCGCCGCCAGTGCCTCGGCGACGGCGGCCGGGTCGGTGACGTCGGCGGCGACGAGGGTGACGTCGACGGGCAGGCCGGCGGCGAACTCGCGGGCGCCCGGCGCGTCGGCGCCGCGGCGGCCGAGCAGCACCAGGTGGTCGGCCCCGTGGGCGGCGAGCGCCGTGGCCAGGGCCCGGCCGCGGCGGCCGGTGCCGCCGGTGACGAGCACGGTGCCCGAGGGCTGCCAGGGCCGGGTGCCGGCGGGCTGCGCGGGGGCGGCGGTGACCCTGCGGGCCAGGGGGGTGGCGCGCAGGGCGATCTGGTCCTCGTCGGCGGTGCCGGCGGCGAGGAGCGCGGCGAGCCGTGGCGCGGTCCGCTCGTCGGGCTTCGCGGGCAGGTCCACCAGGCCGCCCCAGCGGTGCGGGGCCTCCAGGCTCAGGGTGCGGCCGAGGCCCCAGACGGCGGCGCGGGCCGGGTCGGGGTCGGGGTCGGCGGGGCCGGTGGCGACCGCGCCCGTGGTCACGCACCACAGGGGGGCGTCGGCCGCGACGTCGTCGAGTGCCTGGGCGAGGGCGAGGACGGCGGCCGGCTCGTCGGCCAGGCAGAGCACGCCCGCGATCGCGGGTGTCTCCTCGTGCGCCGTGCGCAGTGCCTCGGCGTGCGACCTGCGGCAGTCGCCGTCGGCGGGCAGCGTGGTGATCCGCATGCCCTGTCCGCGGAGTCCGGCGAGCAGGTCGTCCGTGTCCGGGTGCCCGGCGCCGACGGCGAGCCAGGCGCCCTGCGGCACGGCCCGGACCGGTTCGGGCAGGGGCTGCCAGGTCACCTGGTAGCGGCCGGTCCGTCCGTCCTCCCGCGCGGTGACGGGGTGCGGTGCGGGCCAGTAGCGGCGCCGCCGGAAGGCGTACGTCGGCAGGTCCGGGCGGGGTCCGGCGACGGGCCCGAGGAGGGCCTCCCAGTCGACGGGGACGCCGGCCGTGTGCAGCCGCGCGACCGCCGTGAGCAGGGCGACGGGCTCCCGTCGGCCGGAGCGCTGGAGCGCCACGGCGACGGGGTCGGTGGTGTCGTCGAGCGCGCGGGCGCGTTCCAGGGTCCGCTCCAGCGGGACGGTGAGCGCGGCGCCGGGTCCGATCTCGGCGAAGCGGGTCACGCCCCGGCCGAGGAGGGTGCCGACGGCGTCGGAGAAGCGGACGGTGGCGCGGATCTGCCGGACCCAGTACTGCGGGGTGGACATCGCGCCGTCGTCCTCGGCGCCGGTGACCGTGGACACCAGCGGGATGCGGGCGGGCCGGTACTCGAGGGTCGCGGCGACGGCGGCGAAGTCGTCCAGCACGGGGTCCATGTGCGGCGAGTGGAAGGCGTGCGAGACGTCCAGGGGGCGGATCCTGCGGCCGGTGCGCCGGCCCGTCTCGGCGAGTTCCGCCAGGGCGTCGGCGTCGCCGGAGAGGACGACCTCGTCTCGGGTGTTGACGGCGGCGACGGCCACGCGGTCCTCGTAGCCGGTGAGCGCGGCGCGCGCATCGGCCTCGGGCATCCGCACCGACATCATCGCGCCGCCCTCCGGCAGCGCGCCCATGAGCCGGGCCCGGGCGGCGACCAGGGTGCAGGCGTCGGCGAGCGTGAGGACGCCGGCGACGTGCGCGGCGGCGATCTCGCCGACGGAGTGCCCGGCCAGCCGGTCGGGGGTCAGGTTCCAGGACTCCAGCAGCCGGTAGAGGGCCACCTCGAAGGCGAACAGGGCGAGTTGGGTCCAGGCGGTGCGGCCGAGCGCGTCGGCGTCGTGGAGGACGACGTCGCGCAGCGGGCGCTCCAGGTCCGGGTCGAGGTGGGCGCAGACCGCGTCGAAGGCGTCGGCGAACACCGGGTGGGTCTCGTACAGTTCGCCGCCCATGCCGGCGCGCTGGGCGCCCTGGCCGGAGAAGACGAAGGCGAGGTCGCCGCTCGCGGCGACGCCGCGCACCACCTCGGCCGCCGTGCCGGTGCCGGCGTCCGTGACGCCCGTGCCGGCGAGCTGGGCGAGGCCGCGGCGCAGCCCGTCGGCGTCCGCCGCCAGGACGACGGCCCGGTGCTCCAGTCCGGCCCGCGCGGTGGCGAGCCGGTGGGCGGCGGCGCGCAGGTCGAGCGTGGCGCCGGTGCGGTCGAGATGCGAGCGGAGCCGGTCGGCCTGGGCCCGCAGCGCGTCCTCGGAGCGGCCGGAGACGGGCCAGGCCAGGAGGGGGGCGGCGGTGTCCGGTGCGTCGGCCGGCGGGGTGACCGGCGGCGCCGGCTCACGGGGGGCCTCCTCGACCAGGACGTGCGCGTTGGTGCCGCTGATCCCGAACGAGGACACGCCGGCCCTGCGCGCGTGGCCGGTCTCCGGCCAGGGCCGGTCCTCGGTGAGCAGCGACACGGCGCCCGCGGACCAGTCCACGTGCGGCGTCGGCTCGTCCACGTGCAGCGTCCGCGGCAGCTTTCCGTGACGCATCGCCTGCACCATCTTGATGACACCGGCGACGCCCGAAGCGGCCTGGGTGTGACCGATGTTGGACTTCACCGAGCCCAGGTACAGCGGCTCCTCACGGTCCTGCCCGTACGTCGCCAGCAGCGCCTGCGCCTCGATCGGGTCCCCCAGCCTGGTGCCGGTGCCGTGCGCCTCCACCGCGTCGACCTCGGACGCCTGCAGCCCGGCGGCGGCCAGCGCGGCCCGCACCACCCGCTGCTGCGCCGGACCGTTCGGCGCGGTCAGACCGTTCGACGCACCGTCCTGGTTGACCGCGGAGCCCCGCACCACGCCGAGCACCTCGTGCCCGTTGCGGCGCGCGTCCGACAGCCGCTCCAGCAGCAGCAGACCCACACCCTCGCCCCAGCCCGTGCCGTCCGCGGCAGCCGCGAACGCCTTGCACCGGCCGTCCGACGCCAGACCGCCCTGGCGGCCGAACTCGGCGAACACGGCGGGCGAGGGCATCACGGTGACACCGCCGGCGAGGGCCATGGAGCACTCCCCCGTGCGGATCGACTGGGCGGCCAGGTGCAGCGCCACCAGCGACGACGAGCACGCCGTGTCGACGGTGACGGCCGGCCCCTCCAGGCCGAAGGTGTAGGAGATCCGGCCGGACAGGACGCTGTTGGAGGTACCGGTCATGGCGTGGCTCTCGGAGCCCTCCGGCAGGACGCCGGTCATGGCGTAGCCCGCGGCGGACGCGCCGACGAAGACGCCGACGCGCGTGCCCCGGACGGCGGTCGGGGCGATGCCGCCACGCTCCAGCAGCTCCCAGGAGGCTTCGAGGAGCACCCGCTGGTGCGGGTCCATGGCGACGGCCTCGCGGGGCGAGATGCCGAACAGGTCCGCGTCGAACTCCGTGGCGTCGTGCAGGAATCCGCCCTCGGGGGTGAACCCGCCGGCTCCCGACAGGTCCCAGCCACGGTCCACGGGGAACGGCGACATGGCGTCGGTCCCGGCCGCGACCAGCTCCCACAGGCCCTCCGGGGAGTCGGCGCCGCCGGGGTAGCGGCAGCTCATCGAGACGATGACGACCGGGTCGTCGGTGTCGGCGACCGCGGTGGCCGGTCCTCCCGCGGGTGCGGCGCCCGGTTCCAGGAGGCCGAGCCGGGAGAGCAGTTCGGCGGCTGCCGCGCGCGGGGTGGGGTGGTCGAACACCAGGGACGCCTGGAGCCGCAGGCCGGTCGCCGCGGCCAGGCCGTCGCGGACGCGGAGCGCGGTGAGGGAGTCGATGCCGAGCCCGGTGAAGACCTCGTCGGGGTCGACGGCCTCGGGGCCCGCGTGGCCGAGCACCCCGGCGACCACGGTGCGCACCAGGTCGGACAGGACGCGGGCGCGGTCGGCGGGGAGGGCGGCCTCGAGCCGGGCGCGCAGTTCCTCGTGACCGACGCGCGTGTCGCCGGCCGGCGAGGGACCGTCCGCCCGGGCGTCGGCCGCCTCCGGCAGGTCGGTCAGCAGCGGGCTCGGGCGGCGCAGGGTGAACGACGGCGCGAAACGGCCCCAGTCGACGTCGGCGACCACGCCCGTGGCGCGGCCGGAGTCCACGGCGGCGGACAGCGCGGTCAGGCACAGGGCGGGCGGCATGGCGGTGATGCCCCGGTCGCGCAGGTAGTCCCCGGCGTCCCGGTCGGCGGCCATGCCGCTGCCGCCCCAGGCGCCCCACGCCACGGACGTGGCGGTCCGGCCGCGGGCCCGGCGTCGCTCGGCGAGCGCGTCGAGGGCCGCGTTGGCGGCGGAGTACGCGGCCTGCCCGCCGCTGCCCCAGACCCCGGCGATCGAGGAGAACAGCACGAACAGGTCAGCCTTCTCCTCCAGCAGGGCGTCCAGGTGGAGCGCGCCGAGGACCTTGGCCCGGGCGGCCTCGGCGACCTCGGCCGGGGAGGTGTCGGCCAGCGGCACGGTGGCCGCGACGCCGGCGGTGTGGACGACGCCGGTGACCGGGTGTCCGGCGAGCAGCGCGGCGAGTGCGTCGCGGTCGGCGACGTCGCAGGCGACGAGGGTCGCCGCCGCTCCCAGCTCGGCCAGCTCGGCGACCAGCTCGTCGGCGCCGGCGGCCCGGGGGCCGGAACGGCTGACGAGGACCAGGTCGGTGACCCCGCGTTCGGCGGCGAGCCAGCGGGCGACCTCGCGGCCGAGCGCGCCGGTCCCGCCGGTGACGAGTACCGGTCCGCCGGGCGACCACGGCTCGGTGACCGGGTGGGGCTCCGGGGCGGCGCGGCGTACCCGCCGGGCGAAGACGCCGGACGGCCGCACCGCCAACTGGTCCTCGTCCCCGGCGGCCCCGGCGAGGACCGTGCCGAGCCGGGCGGCGGACCGGTCGCCGGTCGTGGACAGGTCGATCAGTCCGCCCCAGAGGGCGGGGTGTTCCAGGGCGGCGCTGCGGCCGAGGCCCCACAGCGTGGCCTGGGCGTGGCTCACCTCGCCGTCGGCGCGGCCCACGGCGACCGCGCCGCGGGTGAGGCACCACAGGGGTGCGCCGGAGCCGGCGTCGCCGAGCGCCTGCAGCAGGGTGACCGTGTCGCCGGTTCCGGTGGGCAGCGCCGCGCCCTCGGGGTGTGGGCGCTCGTCGAGCCCCAGCAGGGAGAGCACGCCGGTGAGACCGTCCGTCTCGGGCAGCGCGGCGGCGAGTTCGGCACGGTTCGCGCCGGCGGGGACGGTGACCTCGGTGACGTCCGCCCGGGCGAGCGCGGTCCGCACGGTCGCGATGTCCGCCTCCGCCCCGGACGACGGGAGGACCAGCAGCCAGCGGCCGGCCGGTGCGGTGGACGGCAGCCCGACCAGGGGGGTCCACGCCACGTCGTAGCGCCAGGAGGCGACGGCGGTCTCCTGGCGGCGCCCCTGCCGCCAGGCGGTCAGGGCGGGCAGCACCTGGGCGAGGTCCGGCGCGTCGATGCCGAGGGTTCTGGCGACGGCCTCCGTGTCACCGCTCTCGACGCCGCCCCAGAACGCCTCCTCCACCGGATCGGCGCCCGCCTGGGCCTCCGCTCCGGCGGCCTGACGTTCGACCGGGGTGGGCCAGTAGCGCTCACGCGCGAAGGCGTAGGTGGGGAGGTCGACGGGCCGGGCTTCGGGCAGGACGGTGGCCCAGTCGACGGGGACACCGGCGACGTGTGCCTCGGCGAGCGCGGTCAGCCAGCGCGTCGCGTCACCGCGGTCGCGGTGCAGGGACGCCAGGGTGACGCCGGGGAGCCCGGACGCCTCCAGGGTCTGCTCCATGCCGGGGGTCAGCACCGGATGCGGGCTGCACTCCAGGAACACGGACCGGCCGTCGGCCAGCAGCGCTTCGGTCGCCTCGCCGAACCGGACCAGGGAGCGGAGGTTGTCGTACCAGTACTCCGCGCCCATCTCCGCGGTATCGATCCGGCTCCCGGTCAGCGACGAGTACAGCGGGACCGCCGACGACACCGGCTTGATCGGGGCGAGCTCGGTGAGGATCTGCTCCCGCAGCTCCTCCACCTGCACCGAGTGCGAGGCGTAGTCCACGGGAATCCGGCGGGCGCGCACGCCCCGCTCCTCACACGCCGTCATCAGCGCGTCCAGCGCCTCCGGCTCACCGGAAACCACCGTCGAGCCCGGGCCGTTGACCGCGGCCACCGAGACCCGGCCGTCGAAGCCGGCCACCAGCTCACCGGCGACGTCCGAACCCGCGGCCAGCGACACCATGCCCCCGCGTCCGGCCAGAGCCCGCAGGGCGCGGGAACGCAGCGCCACCACACGCGCGCCGTCCCCGACGGACAGGCCACCGGCGACCACGGCTGCGGCGATCTCACCCTGCGAGTGCCCGACCACCGCAGACGGGACCACACCGGCCGACCGCCACAGCTTGGCCAGGGACACCATCAGCGCCCACAGCACCGGCTGGACCACATCGACGCGGCCCCACAGGCCCTCGTCCTCGCTCTCCAGCACCTCCCACAACGACCAGTCCACGAACGGCTCCAACGCCGCCGCGCACTCCTCCAAAGCCTCCCGGAACACCGGCGACCACACCGCCAGCTCCCGGCCCATCCCCAGCCACTGCGACCCCTGACCCGGGAACACCAGCACCGGCGCGCCCTGGCCCGAGCCGCGCACGCTGGTGACCACGCCGGGCACCTCACGGCCCTCGGCCAGCGCCTCGAGCCCCCGCCGGAAGTCGTCCAGGTCGGAACCCAGCACCACCGCACGGTGACCGAGGGCCGCACGCGTGGTCGCCAGCGAGAAGCCGATCTCACCGGCCGTCGCCCCACCAGCGTCGGCGTCCTCGACATGGGCCAGCAGACTCGCCGCCTGCCCCCGCAACGCCTGCTCCGTACGACCCGACACCACCCACGGCACCGGACCGGAAGTGTCCAGCTCCGTCGCCTCGGCGGCGGTTTCGTCAGCCTGCGGCGCGGCCTCGATGATCACGTGGGCGTTGGTGCCGCTCACGCCGAACGAGGACACGCCGGCCCGGCGCGGGCGGTCGGCCTCCGGCCACGGGCGCGTCCGCGTCAGCAGTTCGACGACTCCCGCCGACCAGTCCACGTGCGGCGTCGGCTCGTCGACGTGCAGGGTGGCCGGCAGCACGCCGTGGCGCATCGCCTCGACCAGCTTGATGACTCCGGCGACGCCCGCGGCGGCCTGCGTGTGGCCGATGTTGGACTTCACCGACCCCAGGTACAGCGGCTCCTCACGGTCCTGCCCGTAGGTGGCGAGGAGCGCCTGCGCCTCGATCGGGTCGCCCAGCTTGGTGCCGGTGCCGTGCGCCTCCACCACGTCCACGTCGGCCGCGGTCAGTCGCGCCGCGTCCAGCGCGGCGCGGATCACCCGTTCCTGCGACGGGCCGTTCGGCGCGGTCAGCCCGTTCGACGCGCCGTCCTGGTTGACGGCCGTGCCGCGCACGACCGCGAGCACGCGGTGCCCGTTGCGCACCGCGTCCGAGAGCCGCTCCACCAGCAGCACGCCGACGCCCTCGCCCCAGCCCGTGCCGTCGGCGTCCGAGGAGAACGCCTTGCAGCGGCCGTCGGTGGAGAGCGCGCCCTGGGTGCTGAATTCGACGAAGGTGCCGGGAATCGGCATCACGGTGACGCCGCCGGCCAGTGCCATGGAGCACTCGCCGTTGCGCAGCGACTGCGCCGCCAGGTGCAGGGCGACCAGCGACGACGAGCACGCCGTGTCCACGCTGAGCGCCGGTCCCCGCAGGCCGAAGGTGTAGGAGATGCGGCCGGACAGCACGCTGGCGGTGTTGCCGGTGCCCAGGTGGCCCTCGGTGGCGGCCTCGGAGCCGAGCAGCAGGGCGGCGTAGTCCTGGCCGTTGGTGCCCGCGAACACGCCGGTGTCGCTGCCGCCGACGGAGGTCGGGTCGATGCCGGCCCGTTCGAACGCCTCCCAGGAGGCCTGGAGCAGCAGCCGCTGCTGCGGGTCCATCGCCAGCGCCTCACGGGGCGAGATGTTGAACAGGCCCGCGTCGAAGTCGGCGACGTCGTCGAGGAATCCGCCCGCGCGGCTGGAGGAGAGGCCGTCGGGGCCGAGCAGGGCCTCGAGGTCCCAGCCCCGGTCCGCCGGGAAGTCGCCCATCGCGTCGGTTCCGGAGGCCACCAGGTCCCACAGCGCTTCGGGCGAGTCCACCCCGCCGGGGAAGCGGCAGGCCATGCCGATGATGGCGATGGGCTCGTCCGTGGCCGTCCGGGGGCCGCCCTGGGCGGGGCGGGCCGCGGAGGCCGGTGCCCCGGACAGCAGGGTGACCAGGTGGGCGGCGAGGGCCGCGGGGGTCGGGAAGTCGAAGACCAGGCCGGCCGGGAGGGTGAGGCCGGTCCGGGAGGACAGCAGGTTGCGCAGCTCCAGGGCGGTCAGGGAGTCGAAGCCGAGGTCGTGGAAGGCGCGTTCGCGGTTCACGGCCCCGGGCGTGCCGTGGCCGAGGACGGCCGCGACGGCCTCGAGGACGAGGTTCTCGGCGCCGCGCGCCAGCTCGGCGGCGTCCGCGCCGGGGGCGGCGAGCACGGCGGGACCGGTGTCCTCGACCGCGCGGACGACCGGGGCGGCCTCGGGGAGTTCGGCGAACAGCCTGCTGGGCCGGACCGCGGTGAAACCGGGGGTGAACCGGTCCCAGTCGATGTCGGCGACGACGAGGGCGCCGTCCCGCTGGGCCAGGGCGGTGGCCAGGGCGTCCAGCGCCCGGTCCTCGGGCATGGCGGGCAGTCCGCCGCGGGCCAGCCGGGCCGCGGCGGCCGGGTCGGCGGCCATGCCGGCTCCGGCCCAGGCGCCCCAGGCGAGGGCGGTGCCGGGCAGGCCCCGGGCGCGCCGGCTCTCCACCAGGGCGTCGAGGTGCGCGTTGGCGGCCGCGTAGGGGCCCTGTCCGGCGCTGCCGATGACGCCCGCGACGGACGAGAAGACGACGAAGTCGGTGAGTTCACCGGAGAGTTCGTCGAGGAGGTCGGCGGAGTGGGCCTTGGCGTCGAGGACGGCGGCGAGCCGTTCGGGCGTCAGCGTGTCGAGCACACCGTCGTCGACGATCCCGGCGGCGTGCACGACGGTGGTCACCGGGTGGCGTTCCAGGAGTCCGGCCACCGCCTCCCGGTCGCTCAGGTCGCAGGCGACGACGACGGCGGTGCACCCGCGCTCGGCGAGGTCCGCGACGAGCTCGGACGCGCCCGGTGCGGCGGGGCCGCGCCGGCTCGCCACGACGAGGCGGGTGGAGCCCCGGTCGGCGAGCAGGCGGGCGACCTTGCCGCCCAGCGCGCCGGTGCCGCCGGTGACCAGGGCCGCGCCGTCGGTGCGCCACTCGGCGGGCCGGGTGGGGCCGTCCGTGGCGCCGGGGGCCCGCCTGAGCCGGCGGACGTGGATGCCGGTCGGCCGGACGGCCGCCTGGTCCTCGCCCGCGTCCCCGGCCAGCAGCTGGGCCAGGCGTTCGGCCGCGCGGTGGTCGAGGCGCTCCGGCACGTCGACCAGGCCGCCCCAGCGGTCGGGGTTCTCGAGCGCGGCGACCCGGCCGAGTCCCCACAGCTGGGCCGCGGCGGGCAGGCACTCGTCGCCCGGCACGGCCGCGACCGCGCCGGTGGTGAGGCACCACAGCGGTGCGGCGAGTCCGGCGTCCCCGTGTGCCTGGACGACCAGCAGCAGCTCGGCGGTGGTGCGCACGCGGGCGAGCACCCCGGTGACGGGGCGGCCGGCGTCGGCGGCGGCCGACGCCAGTTCGGCCATGCGGGCGCCGCACCGGGCGCGGTCCGTGCCGAGGTCCGTCATCTCGACCACGTCGGCGCCCGCGGCACGCAGGCCCTCGGTGAGCCCGTCGGGGACGTCGTCGCCGGCGACCAGGAGCCAGGTGCCGCTCAGCCGCAGGTGGCGGTCGGTGAGCGGGGCCCAGCCGACGCGGTAGCGCCAGGCGTCGGTGGTGGCCTTGTGCCGGCTCCGCTCCCGCCAGGCGGCGAGGGCGGGCAGGACGGTGCCGAGGCCCTCCCGCTGGTCGTCGTCGAGGCTCAGGGCCCCGGCCACGGCATCGGCGTCGGCCGAGTCCACGGCCGACCAGAACTCCCGCTCGGCCGGGTTCTCCACCGTGACGGGGCGGGGCAGGCCGGGAGTGGGCCAGTGCCGTCGGCGGGCGAAGGGGTAGGTGGGCAGCGCGATCCGGGTGCCGCCGAACGGGGCCAGGTAGGCCGCCCAGTCCACCGGGACGCCGCGGGTGTGCAGCCGGGCCAGCGCGCGGACCAGGGTGGCGGCCTCGGGCCGGTCCGCGCGCAGGGCGGGCACCGCGGCCGGACCGTCGGCCTGCTCGGTCACCAGGGCGGAGAGCACCGCGGCAGGGCCCAGCTCGAGCGCCGTGCGGACCCCGCCGAGGGAGGCGATCGCGTCGGCGAACCGGACGGGCTCGCGGATCTGCCCCACCCAGTAGTCGGGGGTCGCCAGGTCGCCGGGCGCCGTGGTCACGACCGGGACGGTCGGGGCGCGGTAGGTCAGCGACTTCGCGACCTCCGCGAACTCCGCCTGCATGGGTTCCATCAGGTGGGAGTGGAAGGCGTGCGAGACGGTGAGCCGCTTGACGCGTACGCCGTCGGAGCGCAGGCGCTGCTCAAGAGTGTCGATCGCGTCGGCGTCGCCCGAGACCGTGATCGAGGTCGGGCCGTTGACGGCCGCCAGGTCGACACCGTCGGGCAGTTCCAGCCCCTCCTCGGCGGCCTCGACGGCCAGCATCGCGCCGCCCTCGGGCAGCGCGTCCATCAGCCGGCCGCGCGCGGACACCAGCCGGCACGCGTCGTCCAGCGACAGCACGCCCGCGCAGTGCGCCGCCGCGAGCTCGCCGATCGAGTGGCCGACCAGCACGTCCGGGGTCACACCCCACGACTCCACCAGCCGGAACAGCGCCACCTCGACGGCGAACAAGGCGGGCTGCGTGTACACCGTCCGCGCCAGCAGCTCCGTGTCGTCCCCGAACACCACGTCGCGCAGCGGGAGTTCGAGGTCGACGCGGGCGCACACCGCGTCGAAGGCGTCCGCGAACACCGGGAACGCCTCGTAGAGCTCACGGCCCATCCCGACCCGCTGCGCGCCCTGGCCCGAGAACAGCAGGGCCAGGCCGCCGTGGACCACCTGGTCCTGGACCACGTCCTGCGGCTGCTCACCGGCGGCGAGGGCCGTCAGCGCGGCGGTGTGGTCGTCGAGGACCACCGCACGGTGGTCCAGGTCGGCGCGTGTGGTGACCAGGGTGTGGGCCAGGTCGGCGAGTTCCGCCCCGACCCCGGCGAGCCGGCCGGCCTGCCGGGCGAGGGCGTCCGGCGTGGCGCCGGACAGCGGGACGGGCAGCGGGACGGAGAGCGGGAGCTCCGGGTGCTCGGGCCTGCGCGGGGAGTCGGCGGGGACGTCGGCCGGCTCCGGGGCCTCCAGGATGGTGTGCGCGTTGGTGCCGCTGATGCCGAACGACGACACGGCCGCGCGCCGGGGGCGGTCCGCCCGCGGCCACGGGCGGTTCTCGGTGAGCAGTTCCACGGCGCCCGCCGACCAGTCGACCTCCGGGGTCGGCGCGTCGACGTGCAGCGTCTTCGGCAGCTCGCCGTGCCGGAGCGCCATGACGGCCTTGATGACGCCGACGACGCCGGCGGCGGCCTGCGTGTGCCCGATGTTGGACTTGACCGACCCCAGGTACAGGGGACGGTCGGCCTCCCGGCCCTGGCCGTAGGTGGCCAGCAGCGCCTCGGCCTCGATCGGGTCGCCGAGCCGGGTGCCGGTGCCGTGCGCCTCCACCACGTCCACGTCGGAGGGCTCGAGCCCCGCCGACGCCAGTGCGGCGCGGATGACCCGCTGCTGCGCGGGGCCGTTCGGCGCGGTGAGCCCGTTGGAGGCGCCGTCGGAGTTGACGGCGCTGCCGCGGACCACCGCGAGCACCTCGTGTCCGTTGCGGCGCGCGTCCGAGAGCCGCTCGACGAGCAGCACGCCCACGCCCTCGCCCCAGCCCGTTCCGTCGGCGTCCGAGGAGAACGCCTTGCAGCGGCCGTCGGCGGCCTGGCCGCGCTGCTTGCTGAACTCGGCGAAGACGGACGGCAGGGAGATCACGTTGACGCCGCCGACCAGGGCCAGGTCGGACTCCCGGTGGCGCAGCGACTGGCAGGCCAGGTGGAGGGCCACCAGGGAGGAGGAGCAGGCGGTGTCGACGGTGACCGCGGGGCCCTCCAGGCCGAAGGCGTAGGCGACGCGGCCCGAGAGCACGCTGGGGGATCCGCCGGTGACCAGGTAGCCGCTGCCCGCCTCGGGGTCCGCCGCGAGCACGGTCAGGTAGTCCTGGCCGCCGGAGCCGGCGTACACCGCCGTCCGTGTTCCGGCGAGGGAGCGGGGGTGGATGCCGGCGCGCTCCAGGACCTCCCAGGAGGCTTCGAGGAGCAGCCGCTGCTGCGGGTCCATGGCCAGCGCCTCGCGCGGGGAGATGCCGAACAGGTCGGCGTCGAAGGCGGTGGCGTCGGGGAGGAATCCGCCCGTGCGCGGGTAGTCGGCGCCGGGCGCGTCGAGGTCCCAGCCGCGGTCGGCGGGGAAGGGGCCCATCGCGTCGGTTCCGGACCGGACGAGTTCCCACAGGTCTTCCGGGGAGCGGACGCCGCCGGGGAAGCGGCAGGCCATGCCGACGAGGACGATCGGGTCGTCGTCCGCCCCGTCGGCGTCGGCGCGTGCGGGGACCGCGGGAGCCGCGGGCTCGGCTGCCGCCGTGGTGCTCTCTCCGGTGATCTGGGCGGCGAGGAAGCGGGAGAGGGCGAGCGGGCTGGGGTGGTCGAAGACGAGGGTGGCGGACATGCGCAGGCCGGTGGTGAAGGTCAGGCGGTTGCGCAGTTCGACGGCGCCCGCCGAGGTGAGCCCCAGTTCGCCGAAGGCGCGTCCGGGCTCCACCTCGGAGGCGGAGTCGTGGCCGAGCACCAGCGCCACCTGGTCACGGACCAGGTCGAGCAGGAACCTGTTGCGTTCCGCCTCCGAGGCCCCGGCCAGTCGCTGGGCCGGGGGCAGGTCCTCCTGCTCGGCGGCGGGGCCGCCCTGGGCCGTGTTCTGTTCGGCGGCCTGACGGAGCGCGCGGACGTCGGGCAGTTCGTCGAGGAGCCGGCTGGGGCGGGTCGCGGTGAAGAACCAGGAGAAGACCTCCCAGCGGATGTCGGCGAGGAGGAGGGTGGTCTCGTCCCGTTCCAGGGCCGTGCGCAGGCCCGCCAGGGCGTGTGCGGGCTCCATGCGGAGGATGCCGTGGCGTTCGAGCACGTCGCCGAAGGTGCCGTCGGCCATGCCGGCGCCCGCCCATGAGCCCCAGGCCACGGAGGTCGCGGTGAGGCCCTGGGCGCGGCGGTACTGCGCGAAGGAGTCCAGGAAGGCGTTGCCGGGGGCGTAGTTGCCCTCGCCGGCCGAGCCGAAGACGCCGGCCAGGGACGAGAACAGCACGAAGGCCGAGAGGTCCAGGTGCGCGGTGAGGTGGTGCAGGTTGAGGGCGCTGGCGACCTTGGCGCGCAGGGCGGTCTCGACGCGGTCCGGGGTGAGCGAGTCCACGATGCTGGAGTCGACGACTCCGGCGGCGTGGAAGACGGCGGTCAGCGGGCGCTCGGCGGGCAGGTCCGCGAGGACGGCCGCGAGCGCGTCCCGGTCGGCGGCGTCCACCGCGGCCACGGTGACCTCGGTGCCCGACTCCCGCAGCTCGGCGGTGAGTTCGGCCGCGCCGGGGGCGTCGGGGCCGCGCCGGCTGAGCAGGAGCAGGTGCTCGGCACCCGAGGCGGCGAGCCAGCGGGCGACGTGCGCGCCCACGCCACCGGTGCCGCCGGTGACGAGCACGGTGCCGGACGACTGCCAGGTGCGGCCGGGCGGTGCCGGCTCGGCCCGGCGCAGGCGCGGCACGAAGACCCCGGTGGGGCGGATCGCCGTCTGGTCGTCGCCGGTGCCGGCGAGGACGGCCGCCAGGCGGGACATGGCGCGCGGTTCGGGGTCGGCGGGCAGGTCGACCAGGCCGCCCCACTGGGTGTACTCGTGGGCGGCGACCCGGCCGAGCCCCCAGGTCAGCGCCTGTGCCGGACGGGTGACGGTGTCCCCGGGCCCGGCGGCGACGGCGCCGGACGTGGCGCACCACAGACGCACCGCCTCACCGCTGTCGTGCACGGCGTGCAGCAGGGTGATGCCGGCGGCGAACCCGGCCGGGGTGGCGGGGTGGCCGGGTGCGGGGTCCTCGGCGAGGGCGAGCAGCGACAGCACGCCGTCCGCGCCGCGCAGCCGCTCGGCGAGGGCGGCACGCTCGTCATCGGGGGTCACGGTGAGCAGTTCGGGGGCGGCGCCCGCCTCTTCGAGGGCCGCGACGACGGCGGTAGTCAGCGGGTGGGTGCGGTGGTCCGGGTGCACGGCCACCATCCAGCGGCCGTCGAGCCGCCCGGCGGGGAGCTGTGCGGGGGTCCACGTGGTCCGGTAGTGCCAGCTCTCGGCGCGGCTCCGTTCCCGGTCGCGCCGGTGCCAGGAGGAGAGCGCGGACAGGGCCTCGGCGAGCGGGGTCCGGCCGCTGACGTCCAGCATCCGCTGGAGGGCGGGGAGGTCCTCGTTCTCGACGGCGGACCAGAACCAGTCCTGCGCGCCGTCGGACGTGGGCAGTTCGGGCTCGACGGTGTCGAGCCAGTAGCGGCGCCGCTGGAAGGCGTAGGTGGGGAGGTCGACGGGCCGGGCTTCCGGCAGGACGGTGGCCCAGTCGACGGGGACACCGGCGACGTGGGCCTCGGCGAGCGCGGTCAGCCAGCGCGTCGCGTCACCGCGGTCGCGGTGCAGGGACGCCAGGGTGACGCCGGGGAGCCCGGACGCCTCCAGGGTCTGCTCGATGCCGGGGGTCAGCACCGGGTGCGGGCTGCTCTCCAGGAACACGGTCCGGCCGTCGGCCAGGAGTGCTTCGGTCGCGTCGCCGAACCGGACCAGGGAGCGGAGGTTGTCGTACCAGTACTCGGCGCCCATGTCGGCGGTGTCGATCCGACCGCCCGTCAGCGACGAGTACAGGGGGATCGTCGACGACACGGGCGTGATCGGGGCGAGGTCGGTGAGGATCTGCTCCCGCAGCTCCTCCACCTGCACCGAGTGCGAGGCGTAGTCCACCGGTATCCGGCGGGCGCGCACGCCCCGCTCCTCACACGCCGTCATCAGCGCGTCCAGCGCCTCCGGCTCACCCGACACGACCGTCGAGCCGGGGCCGTTGACCGCGGCCACGGACACCCGGCCTTCGGAGGCCGCCACCAGCTCCTCCGCGATGTCCGAGCCGGCGGCCAGGGACACCATGCCCCCGCGTCCCGCCAGAGCCCGCAGCGCACGCGAACGCAGCGCCACCACACGCGCCCCGTCCGACAAGGTCAGACCACCCGCCACGACCGCGGCGGCGATCTCGCCCTGCGAGTGCCCCACCACCGCAGACGGGACCACACCGGCCGACCGCCACAGCTTCGCCAGGGACACCATCAGCGCCCACAACACCGGCTGGACCACATCGACGCGGCCCCACAGGCCCTCGTCCTCGCTCTCCAGCACCTCCCACAACGACCAGTCCACGAACGGCTCCAACGCCGCCGCGCACTCCTCCAACGCCTCCCGGAACACCGGCGACCACACCGCCAGCTCCCGGCCCATCCCCAGCCACTGCGACCCCTGCCCCGGGAACACCAGCACCGGCGCGCCCTGGCCCGAGCCGCGCACGCTGGTGACCACGCCGGGCACCTCACGGCCCTCGGCCAGCGCCTCGAGCCCCCGCCGGAAGTCGTCCAGGTCGGAACCCAGCACCACCGCACGGTGACCGAGGGCCGCACGCGTCGTCGCCAGCGAGAAGCCGATCTCACCGACCGTCGCCCCACCAGCGTCGGCGTCCTCGACATGGGCCAGCAGACTCGCCGCCTGCCCCCGCAACGCCTGCTCCGTGCGACCCGACACCACCCACGGCACCGGACCGGAGACGTTCGACCGGGAAGCGTCGGCGGGCGCGTCGGCGGCGGACGCGGCGGGTTCGGCAGGTTCGGCGGGGCGGTACTCCTCCAGGATCACGTGGGCGTTGGTGCCGCTCACGCCGAACGAGGAGACGCCGGCCCGACGCGGCTCCTCGCCTTCGGGCCAGTCACGCGCCTCCGTCAGCAGTTCCATCGAACCCGCCGACCAGTCCACGTGCGGCGTCGGCTCGTCCACGTGCAGGGTGGCCGGCAGCACGCCGTGGCGCATCGCCTCCACCATCTTGATCACACCGCCGACACCGGCGGCGGCCTGCGAGTGCCCGATGTTGGACTTCAGCGACCCCAGGTAGGCCGGCCGTCCGTCCGGCCGTCCCTGGCCGTAGGTGGCGAGCAGCGCCTGGGCCTCGATCGGGTCGCCGAGGGTCGTGCCGGTGCCGTGCGCCTCCACCACGTCCACGTCGGCCGCGGTCAGTCGCGCCGCGTCCAGCGCGGCACGGATCACCCGTTGCTGCGAGGGTCCGTTGGGCGCCGTCAGCCCGCTGGAGGCGCCGTCCTGGTTGACGGCCGTGCCGCGCACGACCGCGAGCACGCGGTGCCCGTTGCGCACCGCGTCCGAGAGCCGCTCCACCAGCAGCACGCCGACGCCCTCGGCCCAGCCCGTGCCGTCGGCGTCCGAGGAGAACGCCCGGCAGCGGCCGTCGGTGGAGAGCGCGCCGGACATGCCGAAGTCGATGAAGGTGTTGGGGGTGATCATGACGGTGACGCCGCCCGCCAGCGCCAGGGAGCACTCACCGCTGCGCAGGGACCGCACCGCCAGGTGGAGGGCGACCAGGGAAGAGGAACACGCCGTGTCCACCGTCAGCGCGGGGCCCTCCAGGCCGAGGGTGTAGGACACCCGGCCGGAGACGACGCTGCCGCTGCTGCCGGTGCCCAGGTGTCCGGCGACCTCCTCGGGGACGGACAGGGCCCGGGACGCGTACTCGTTGTACATGACGCCGGTGAAGACGCCCGTGCGGCTGCCGCGCAGGGACAGCGGGTCGATGCCGGCCCGTTCCACCGCCTCCCAGGAGGTCTCGAGCACCAGGCGCTGCTGCGGGTCCATCGCCAGTGCCTCGCGCGGCGAGATGTTGAAGAGCGACGGATCGAAGTCGGCGAGGCCCTCGATGAAGCCGCCCTCGCGGGTGAACTCGACTCCGGCGGCGGCCCCGGCGTCGAAGGGCGCCATGTCCCAGCCCCGGTCCACGGGGAAGCCGGAGACGGCGTCGACGCCGTCCCGTACGACGCGCCACAGGTCCTCGGGCGAGGCGACGCCGCCGGGGTAGCGGCAGGCCATGCCGACGATGGCGATGGGCTCGCGCTCGGCCGACTCCGCGGCGCGCAACCGTCGCCGCACCGCGGCGAGGTCGGCGGTGGCCCGCTTCAGGTAGTCCCGCAGCTTGTCCTCGGTGGATGCGGCACGTGCGCCGGCTGTCGTGTCCTGCACGGCCTCAGACTCCTGTTTCGTTGTCGATGAAGGCGAAGAGTTCCTCGTCCCCTGCCGCGTCCAGGTCCATGGCGACGCCGGCCGCGTCCGCGTGGTCACCGGCGTCGTACCGGGCGAGGAGCGCGTGGAGCCGGGAGACGACGCGGGCGCGTGTCTCGTCGCCCGGGCCGGTGCCGGAGAGGGCGCTGTCGAGCCGGTCCAGGTCGGCCAGCAGCGCGGCGGGGCCGGTCGCGGTGTCCTCGACGGCCAGGTTCTCCAGCAGGTGGTCCGCGAGGCGTGCGGCGTTCGGGTGGTCGAAGATCAGCGTGGTGGGGAGCTTCAGGCCGGTGGCGGTGTTGAGCCGGTTGCGGATCTCGACGGCCGTGAGGGAGCTGAACCCGAGGTCGGTGAAGCCCTGTTCGGGTGCCACGGCCTCGGCCGAGGCGTGCCCGAGGACGGTGGCGGCGTGGCCGCGGACCAGGTCGAGCACGGCCTGCCGTCGCCCGGCCGGGTCGAGGGCGGCCAGGCGGGTGACGAGTGCCGCCGCGCCCTCCCCCGCTTCCGCGGCCCGCCGCGCGGGCTGCGGGACCAGGGCGTGGAGCAGCGGCGGCACCGGGACGCTGCCGGCGCGGGCCCGCAGCGTCGCCAGGTCCAGGCGGGCGGCCACCAGGTGCGGCCGGTCGGTGGTGAGGGCGGTGTCGAGCAGGGCGACGCCGTCCGCGTCGGAGAGGGCCGTGCCGTCGCCGGTCGCGCGGCCCCGTACGTCGTCCGAGAGGTGGCCGGTCATGCCGGTGGCGGTGGCCCACATGCCCCAGCCGATGGAGAGCGCGGAGCGGCCCTGGGCCCGCAGGCGGGCGGCGAGCGCGTCCAGCAGGGCGTTGGCGGCGGCGTAGTTGGCCTGTCCGGCGGTGCCGAAGGTGCCGGAGGCGGAGGAGAAGAACACGAACCTGTCGGCGTCGACGAGTTCGGTCAGGTGGAGCGCCGCGTCCGCCTTGGGGCGGAGCACGGTCGCCAGGCGCTCGGGGGTCATCGCGGTGAGGACGCCGTCGTCGAGGACGCCCGCCGCGTGGACGACGGTCCCGATCCGGCGGCCGGCGAGCACCTGCGCGAGGCCGTCCCGGTCGGCGGCGTCGCAGGCGACGATCTCCGCCCGGGCGCCGAGTGCGGCGAGGTCGTCGGCGAGGGCGGCGGCGCCGGGCGCCTGCGGGCCGGAGCGGCTGAGCAGGAGGAGGTCGGTGACGCCGTGCGCGGTGGCGAGGTGCCGGGCCACCAGGGCGCCGAGTCCGCCGGTGCCGCCGGTGATCAGGACGGTGCCGTGTTCCTGGACCTGGACGGGTGACGCGGGCGCGTCGGCGGTTCGGGCGCGGACGAGGCGTGGCACGTGCGGGGTGCCCTTGCGCAGGGCGGTCTCCGGCTCGCCGGTCAGGAGCGCTTCGGTCAGCCCGTCGAGGCCGGCGTCGGCGTCGATCGCGGCGAAGCGGCCGGGGTGTTCGGAGTGGGCCGTGCGCAGCAGTCCGCGGGCGGCCGCGCCGGGCAGGTCGGTGACGTCCTCGCCGTCGTGGACGGCGACGGCTCCTGAGGTGAGCAGGACGATGCGGGACCCGTCGAACCGCTGGTCCGCGAGGAGGGTCCGGGCCGCGGCGAGCACCTCGGTGACCCGGCGGTGCACCTCCTCGGCGGTTCCGTCGTGTCCCGCGGATCCGGAGAGCAGGACGATCTCGGGCACGGTCATGCCCGCGTCGACGGACTCGATCAGGGCGTCCGGGTCGGCGTGCCACTCGACGGCGTAGGTCTCCTCGGCCAGCCGGTCGGCGGCTCCGAGGGCGTCGGCTCCGACCACGGCCCAGGAGACGGGGACCACACCGGCCGTGGCCGGTGTCCACTCGACGGCGAACAGGGCGTCACGCGGCCCCTGGGCGGAGGCCAGTTGCGCGGCGGTGACCGGGCGGAGCTCCAGCGTCTCCACCTGGACGACGGGCGAGCCCGAGGCGTCCACGGCCTCCAGGTGGAGGGCGTCGCGTCCGTCGGGGCGGCTGATCCTGACCCGCAGTTCGGTGGCGCCCGCCGCGTGGACGGTGACGCCCTGCCAGGCGAACGGGACGCGCACCTCTTCGGTGCCGGGGAACAGGCGGCCGGCTCCGGCGGCGTGCAGGGCGGCGTCGAAGAGCGCGGGGTGCAGGCCGAAGCCGGCGCCGGCGGTGCGGGCCTCCTGGGGGAGCGCGATCTCCGCGAAGACCTCGTCCCCCCGGCGCCAGACGGCGCGCAGGCCCTGGAAGGCCGGGCCGTATCCGTAGCCGCCTTCGGCCACGGCCGCGTAGAAGCCGTTCGGGTCGACCGGTTCGGCGTCGCGGGGCGGCCACGGGACCGGTTCCGGGGCGGGCCCGGCCGGGGTGGACCGGAGGGTGCCGGTGGCGTGGCGGGTCCAGGCGCCCTCGTCGCCCTCGGCGCGGGAGTAGACGGTGACGGCGCGGCCGTCGTCCGGGGAGTCCGGGGTGGCGCCGTCGCCGACGGCGACCTGGAGGACGACCGCCCCCTCGCCGGGCAGCGTGAGGGGCGCTTCCAGGGTCAGTTCGTCGAGGTGCGGGAGGCCCGCCGACTCCCCGGCACGCAGGGCGAGTTCGACCAGGGCGGTGCCGGGCAGCAGGACGGTGCCGAGCAGGACGTGGTCGGCGATCCACGGGTGGGTGGAGGCGGAGATCCGTCCGGTGAGCAGGACGCCGTCACCGCCGGCCACGGGCACGGCGGCGCCGAGCATCGGGTGGTCGGCGCGGCCGAGCCCGACGGCGGAGACGTCGGCGGGCAGTGCCCGCTTCTCCGGCCAGAAACGTTCCCTCTGGAAGGCGTAGGTGGGGAGTTCGACCTCGCGGCCCGTGCGGTCGTCCAGGACGGTGGTCCAGTCGACGGGCACGCCGGCCACGTGCGCCTCGGCGAGCGCGGTCAGCCAGCGCGCCGCGTCGCCACGGTCGCGGTGCAGGGACGCCAGGGTGAGGCCCTGTCGCCCGGACTCCTCCAGGGACTCCTCGATGCCGGGGGTCAGCACCGGGTGCGGGCTGCACTCCAGGAAGACGGACCGGCCGTCGGCCAGGAGTGCTTCGGTCGCCTCGCCGAACCGGACCAGGGAGCGGAGGTTGTCGTACCAGTACTCCGCGCCCATGTCGGCGGTGTCGATCCGACCGCCCGTCAGCGACGAGTACAGGGGGACGGCCGAGGTCACCGGCGTCACGGGGGCGAGGTCGGTGAGGATCTGCTCGCGGAGCTCCTCCACCTGCACCGAGTGCGAGGCGTAGTCCACCGGTATCCGGCGGGCGCGCACGCCCCGCTCCCCGCACAGGGCGAGGAGTTCGTCCAGCGCGTCCGGCTCGCCGGAAACCACCGTCGAGCCCGGGCCGTTGACCGCGGCCACCGAGACCCGGCCGTCGAAGCCGGCCACCAGCTCACCGGCCACCTCGGCGCCCGCGGCCAGGGACACCATGCCCCCGCGTCCGGCCAGCGCCCGCAGGGCGCGGGAACGCAGCGCCACCACACGCGCGCCGTCCCCGACGGACAGGCCACCGGCGACCACGGCTGCGGCGATCTCGCCCTGGGAGTGCCCCACCACCGCAGACGGGACCACACCGGCCGACCGCCACAGCTTCGCCAGGGACACCATCAGCGCCCACAGCACCGGCTGGACCACGTCCACCCGGCCCCACAGGCCCTCGTCCTCGCTCTCCAGCACCTCCCACAACGACCAGTCCACGAACGGCTCCAACGCCGCCGCGCACTCCTCCAACGCCTCCCGGAACACCGGCGACCACACCGCCAGCTCCCGCCCCATCCCCAGCCACTGCGACCCCTGACCCGGGAACACCAGCACCGGCGCACCACCGGACCGCGCCACACCCCGCACCACACCCGGATGCGCCACATCCCGCGCCAGCGCACGCAACGCCCCGGCACGGTCCTCCCCCACCACCACCGCACGGTGCTCCAGCACCGCACGGCCGGTGAGCAGGCTCCAGGCGACGTCGGCGGGGTCCTCCTCGTCCGTCAGCGACACGAGCCGCGCTCCGGCCTCCTGGAGCGCACCGGCGCTCCTGCCGGAGATCAGCCAGGGCGCGGGAACGCCGGAGGGCTCGGCCACGGGCGCGTCGGCGGGTGCGTCGGCGGCGGACCGGTACTCCTCGAGGATCACGTGGGCGTTGGTGCCGCTCACGCCGAACGAGGAGACACCGGCCCGGCGCGGTTCCTCGCCCTCGGGCCAGTCCCTCGCCTCCGTCAGCAGCTCGACCGATCCGGCCTCCCAGTCCACGTGCGGCGTCGGCTCGGCGACGTGCAGGGTCCGCGGGAGGACGCCGTGGCGCAGCGCCTGCACCATCTTGATCACTCCGCCGACGCCGGCGGCGGCCTGGGTGTGCCCGATGTTGGACTTCAGCGAGCCCAGGTACAGCGGCTCGTCGCGGTCCTGCCCGTAGGTGGCGAGCAGCGCCTGGGCCTCGATCGGGTCGCCCAGCTTGGTGCCGGTGCCGTGCGCCTCGACCGCGTCGACGTCGGCCGTGGTGAGTCGCGCGGCGTCCAGGGCGGCGCGGATCACCCGCTCCTGGGAGGGCCCGTTCGGCGCCGTGAGGCCGTTGGAGGCGCCGTCCTGGTTGACGGCGGAGCCCCGCACCACCGCGAGCACCTGGTGGCCGTTGCGGCGGGCGTCCGACAGCCGCTCCACCAGCAGGACGCCCACGCCCTCGCCCCAGGCCGTGCCGTCGGCGTCCGCGGAGAACGACCGGCAGCGGCCGTCCGCGGAGAGGCCGCCCTGTCGGCTGAAGTCGACGAAGACGCCCGGGGTGGAGAGCACGGTGACGCCGCCCGCCAGTGCCATGTCGCACTCCCCCGCGCGCAGCGCCTGGCAGGCCAGGTGCAGCGTGACCAGGGAGGACGAGCAGGCGGTGTCCACCGTCATGGCCGGGCCCTCGAGCCCGAAGGTGTAGGAGACGCGGCCGGCCAGCACGCTGCCGGAGGTGCCGGTGCCGAGGTAGCCCTCGACGCCCTCGGGGAGCACGGTGATGGTGGAGCCGTAGTCGTGGTACATGAGTCCGGCGAAGACGCCGGTACGGCTGCCGCGTTGCGAGGTCGGGTCGATGCCGGCCCGTTCGAAGACCTCCCAGGAGGCTTCCAGCAGCAGCCGCTGCTGCGGGTCCATCGCGAGTGCCTCGCGCGGCGAGATGCCGAACGGCACGGGGTCGAAGCGGTCGGCGTCGTGGACGAAGCCGCCTTCGAGGACGTACGAGGTGCCCGGTCCGTCGGGGGCGGGCTCGTAGATGCTGTCGATGTCCCAGCCGCGGTTGCCGGGGAACGGGCCGATGGCGTCGGAGCCCTCGGTGACCAGCCGCCACAGGTCCTCGGGGCTGTTCACCCCGCCGGGGTAGCGGCAGCTCATCGCGACGATCGCGATGGGCTCGTCGTGCGCGGCGTGCGTCCGGGGGCCGCGGCCGGCGGTCGCGGGGGCCGTGCGGCCCGCGTCGGTCAGGAGGGAGAGCAGGTGGGCGGTGAGCGCCTGCGGTGAGGGGTGGTCGAAGACCAGGGTGGCGGGCAGCCGCAGGCCGGTCACGGCCCCGAGCCGGTTGCGCAGTTCGACGGAGGTCAGCGAGTCGAAGCCCAGGTCCTTGAACGACCGGTGGTCCTCCACCTGGTCGGTGCCGGTGTGCCCCAGCACGCCGGCCACCTCGGACCGGACGAGGCCGGCGAGGACCTCGGTGCGCTCGGCCTCGCCGAGCCCGCCGAGGCGCTCACCGAGCGGGGTGGCGGCGCCGGGTACGGCGCGCGCCGCGCCGGGCCGTGTGCCACGGACGACCAGGCCGCGCAGCAGCGGGGGCGCCTCGGCGGCGGGGTCGTCGTCCAGGGCCTTGCGGAGTCCGGGGAGGTCGAGGTGGAGGGCGACCAGGTGCGGGGTGTCGCCGGTGCGGACGCCGTCCAGGATCGCCAGTGCCTCGGCGGTGGTGAGCGGGCCGCCGGCGCGGGTAATCCGGGCCCGGCCCGTCTCGTCCAGTCCGGCGGAGATGCCGGAGGTCTCCTCCCACAGTCCCCAGCCGACGGAGACGGCGCCCGGCCGGCGTGTGGCGAGGGCGTCGAGCACCGCGTTGGCCGCCGCGTACCCGGCCTGTCCGGCGGAGCCGAAGGTGGCCGAGGCGGACGAGAACAGCACGAAGAGCGGAACGTCTCCGGCCAGTGCGTCGAGGTGCAGCGCGGAGGTGGCCTTGGCGTCCAGGACGGCGTCGATCCGCTGAGGGGTCAGGCCGGTGACGATGCCGTCGTCCACGATTCCGGCGGCGTGCACCACTCCGGTCAGCGGCCGGTCCTCGGGGACGGTGGCGAGCACCGCGGCGAGTGCCGCGCGGTCGGCCACGTCGCAGGCGACGGCCCGGGCGTGGGCTCCCAGGCCGGCCAGTTCGGTGATCAGTTCGTCGGCGCCGGGGGCGGCGGGGCCGCTCCGGCTCAGCAGCAGCAGTTCGCGCACCCCGTGCTCGGCGGCGAGGTGCCGGGCGACGCGGGCGCCGAGGACGCCGGTTCCGCCGGTGACGAGCACGGTGCCGTGGGCGGCGGTCTCCTCGGCGGCGGGCGGCGCGGAGGCCGTGGCGCGGGCGAGGCGCGGGGCGTGCCACCGGCCGTCCCGCAGCGCGAGTTGGGGTTCGTCGGTGCCGGCCGGTCCCGCGTCGGGCACGGCGCCGTCCGCGGGGTCCAGGTCCAGGAGGACGAGGCGGCCGGGGTGTTCGGTCTGCGCGCTGCGGACCAGGCCCCACACGGCCGCGCCGGCCGGGTCGACGGGGGCCGTGCCCGCGGGCACGGCGCCGCGGGTGAGCAGGACGAGGGTGGAGTCGGTGAAGCGCGGGTCGGCCAGCCAGGTCTGTACGCATTCCAGGGCGTGGTGGGCGGCGGCGCGGACCCGGGCGGGCTCGTCGCCGTCGTCCCCGGCCGCCGGGCCGGCGTGCGCGGCCACCAGCGCGGGAACCTCGGGCAGCTCGGCCAGGCCGGCGAGTTCGGCCGGGCCGGTGACGACCGTCCAGGGGCCGCCGTCCGGCACGGCGACCGGGGTCCACCGCACCTGGAAGAGCGTGTCGGGCCGCACGGAGCCACCGGTGGCCCCGGCGGGCCGCAGGGTCAGGGAGGCGACGGAGGCGACCGGCTGCCCCTCGGGGTCGGCGAGGTCGAGGGCGACGGCGTCCGTGCCGGCCGGGGCCATGCGGACGCGCAGGGCGGTCGCGCCGGTCGCGTGCAGGGTGACGCCGGACCAGCTGAACGGCAGCCGGACGGACGGCCCGCCCCGCGCCGTGTCGCCGTGCCGTGTGTCGCCCTGGCCCGCGTCGTACAGGGCCGCTCCGTGCAGGGCGGCGTCGAAGAGGGCCGGGTGCAGGCCGAAGCCGCCGGGCTCCGGGGCGCCGGCGCCGGCGGGCGTGGGCAGTGTGACTTCGGCGTACACCGCTCCGTCGGGGCCGCGCCAGGCGGCGTGCAGGCCCTGGAAGAGGGGACCGTACTGCAGTCCCGCCGCGGCGGTGGCCGCGTAGAAGTCGTCGAGGCGCACCGGTTCCGCGTCCTGCGGCGGCCACGCGACGAGCGGGGTCCCGGCCGCGGCGGGGGCGGTGGAGAGGACGCCGCTCGCGTGCCGGACCCAGTCGCCGTCCGCGTCGACGGCTCCGGTCAGGTCGTCGGGCCGGGAGTAGAGGGCGATCTCCCGGGAGCCGTCGGCGAGGGGCGCTCCCACCTCGGCCTGGATGCGGACGCCGCCCCGCTCGGGCAGCACCAGCGGTGTGTCGAGGGTGAGTTCGTCGACGACGGGGCAACCGACCTGGTCGCCCGCGTGCAGGGCCAGGTCGACCAGCGCGGTGCCCGGGACCAGGATCGTGCCGCCCACCCGGTGGTCGGCGAGCCAGGTGTGGGTGGCCCGGGAGAGCCGTCCGGTGAGGACCAGGCCGTCGCCGCCGGCCACCGTGACGACCGCGCCCAGCAGCGGGTGCCGGGTGCCGCGCAGGCCCACGGCCCCCAGCGCGGCCGCCCCGCCGAGGGCCGGCCAGTAGCGCTGCCGCTGGAAGGCGTAGGTGGGCAGGTCGACGCGGCGGGGCGTCCAGGGGGCGTAGACGGCGGCCCAGTCGGGGGTGACGCCGGCGGTGTGGGCGTGGGCGAGGGCGGTCAGCGCGGACTCGGTGTCGTCGCGGTCGCGGCGCAGGAGCGGCACGGCGGGGGTGCCGTCGTGCAGGTGCGGCACGAGCGCCGAGAGCACGCCGTCGGGGCCGAGTTCGAGGAAGACCCGTACGTCGGTGAGCGGCGCGACCGCGTCGGCGAACCGGACGGGCTCGCGGATCTGGCCCACCCAGTAGGCGGCGGTGGTGATGTCTCCGGGGGCCGTGGTCACGACCGGGATCGCCGGGGCGTGGTACGTCAGCGACTCGGCGACGGCGGCGAACTCGGCCTGCATCGGCTCCATCAGCCGCGAGTGGAAGGCGTGCGAGACGGTCAGCCGCTTCACCCGCACACCCTTGGCGCGCAGCCGCTGCTCAAGGGTGTCGATCGCGTCCGCGTCACCGGACACCGTGACGGAGGTCGGGCCGTTGACGGCCGCCAGGTCGACACCCTCCGGAAGCTCCAGACCGTCCTCGGAAGCCTCCACCGCGAGCATCGCGCCCCCGGACGGCAGCGCGTCCATCAGACGGCCGCGCGCCGACACCAGCCGGCACGCGTCGTCCAGGGACAGCACGCCCGCGCAGTGCGCGGCGGCCAGCTCGCCGATCGAGTGGCCGACCAGCACGTCCGGGGTGAGCCCCCAGGACTCCACCAGCCGGAACAGCGCCACCTCGACGGCGAACAGCCCCGCCTGCGTGTACACCGTCCGGGCCAGCAGCGCGGCGTCATCGCCGAACACCACGTCCCTCAGCGGCAGTTCGAGGTCGACCCGTGCGCACACCGCGTCGAAGGCCTCGGCGAACACCGGGAAGACGTCGTACAGCTCGCGTCCCATGCCGGCGTACTGGGCGCCCTGCCCGCTGAACAGGAAGGCGGTCAGTCCCGGCCGGACGGCCCCGGTGAGCACGCCGGGGCCGGTCGTCCCGTCCTCGACGAGCCGCAGACCGGTGCGCACGTCCTCCGGGGTCGAGGCGAGGACGACGGCCCGGTGCTCGTGGGACTGGCGGGTGGCGCCGAGGGAGTGGGCGAGGTCGACGAGTTCGGCGGCGGTGGCGGAGTCCTCCCGCGCCTCGTCGAGGAAGGCGCGCAGGCGTGCCGCCTGGGCGGACAGGGCCTGGGCGGTGCGCCCGGAGACCGTCAGCGGCACGACGCCCGGGCCGGTGCGGCGCGGGGCGGGCGCCGCCGCCGCGGCGGCCGGGGGCGCCTCCTCCACGATCACGTGCGCGTTGGTGCCGCTGATGCCGAAGGAGGAGACGGCCGCCCGGCGCGGGCGCTCGCCCGGCTCCCAGGGGCGCGGCTCGGTGAGCAGTTCGACGCTGCCCGAGGACCAGTCCACGTGCGGGGTGGGCACCTCGGCGTGGAGGGTGCGGGGCAGCAGGCCGTGGCGCAGGGCCAGGACCATCTTGATGACGCTGGCGACTCCGGCGGCGGACTGGGTGTGCCCGATGTTGGACTTCAGCGAGCCGAGCAGCAGCGGCTGGTCGCGGTCGCGGCCGTAGGTCGCCAGCAGCGCCTGGGCCTCGATCGGGTCGCCGAGCGCCGTGCCGGTGCCGTGCGCCTCGACGACGTCGATCTGGTCGGGGGTCAGGCGGGCGTTGGCGAGGGCGGCGCGGATGACGCGTTCCTGGGCGGGGCCGCTGGGGGCGGTGAGGCCGTTGGAGGCGCCGTCCTGGTTGACGGCGGAACCGCGGACGACGGCCAGCACCGGGTGGCCGGCGGCCCGCGCGTCGGCGAGTCTCTCGACCAGGATCATCGCCACGCCCTCGGCCATGCCCATGCCGTCGGCGTCGGCGGAGAACGCCTTGCAGCGGCCGTCGGAGGCCAGGCCGCTCTGGCGGCTGAACTCGTGGAAGCCGACCGGGTGGGGCATGACGGTGACGCCGCCGACGAAGGCGAGGGCGCAGTCGCCGTTGCGGATCGCCTGCAGGGCGAGGTGCAGGGCGCTCAGCGACGACGAGCAGGCGGTGTCCACGCTGACCGCGGGCCCTTCCAGGCCCAGCGTGTAGGCGATGCGCCCGGAGAGGACGGAGGTGGCGGCGCCGGTGAGCTGGTAGCCCTCGGTGCCGGCCAGGCCCGCCTGCATGCCGTCGCCGTAGCCCTGGCCGTTGGTGCCGACGAAGACGCCGGTGCGGCTGCCGCGGAGGGTGCCGGGGTGGATGCCGGCCCGCTCCATCGTCTCCCAGGCGGCCTCGAGGATCAGCCGCTGCTGCGGGTCCATGGCCAGCGCCTCGCGCGGGTTGATGCCGAAGAACGCGGGGTCGAACAGGCTCGCCTCGTGCAGGAAGCCGCCCTGGGAGGCGGTGGCGTCGGCGACGCCGTCGGCCGCCGCCAAGGGCACGTCGTCCCAGCCCCGGTCGTCGGGGAAGGGCGTGATGCCGTCCCCGCCGGCGGCGAGCAGCCGCCACAGGTCCTCGGGCGAGCGCACGCCGCCGGGCAGGTTGCAGGCCATCGCGACGACGGCCATGGGCTCGGGGTCCCGGGCGCCGGCTTCGCGCAGCTGCCTGCGGGTGTCGTGCAGTTCGGCGATCACGCGGCCCAGGTAGTCGCGGAGTTTGCGCTCGGTGGGGCTCGTGGCGGCTTTGTCGGTCATCGTGTTCTCCTGATGGCCCTCGGGGCGGCGGCGGTCACTTGAGTCCCAGGTCCCTCTCCACCAGGGCGAAGAGTTCGTCGTCCGTGGCGTTGCCGAGCCGGTCGGCCAGTGCGGCCGCTTCGGCGAGGCCGTCGCCGCCCGTGGCGTGGGCGGAGGCGGCCGCGGTGGGCCCGTTGGCGGTCCGGGACAGCAGCGACTCCAGGCGCATCACGATCCGGACCCGGTCGAGGTCGTCGTCCGGGCGTCGGGCGAGCGCCGCCTCGAGTCGGTCGAGTTCGTCGGCCGACGGCAGGGCGTCGGCGTCCTCGGGTGTTTCGGGCAGCAGCAGGCCGCCGAGGTGTTCCGCCAGCGCGACCGGGGTCGGCTGGTCGAAGACGAGCGTGGCGGGCAGGTCCAGGCCGGTCGCCCTGGTGAGCCGGTCGCGCAGGGCGACGGCGGTGAGCGAGTCGATGCCGAGGTCGCGGAAGGTGCTGTCGGGCTCGACCTCCTCGGCGCCGGTGTGGCCGAGCGCGACGGCGGCGTGCGTGCGCACCAGTTCCACCAGGGCGCGTCCGCGTTCGGCGGCGGAGAGGGCGGCCAGCCGGTCGCGCAGTCCGTCCTCGGCGCCGGCCGCGCCGTCCGCCGGGTCCTCGTCCGGCCGTCCCGCCGACAGTGCCCGGACCTCGGGCAGGTCGGCCAGCAGCGGGCTGGGGCGCAGCGCGGTGAAGGAGGGAGCGAAGGCCGCCCAGTCCACCTCGGCCGCGGCCACCGCCGGTTCCGGGGCGTCGAGTGCCTGGCGCAGCGCGGTCAGGGCGGACGCGGGCCGCAGCAGGGGGATGCCGCGGCGTCGCATGGTCTCGGCCGCGCCGGCCTCGACCATGCCGCCGCCGTCCCACGGTCCCCAGGCGACGGAGCGGACGGGGACGCCTTCGTGGGCACGGAGTTCGGCGAGCGTGTCGAGGTAGGCGTTGGCCGCGGCGTACGCCCCGTGGTTCGCCACGCCCCAGACGGCGGAGACGGACGAGAAGTGGACGACGGCGTCGAGTGCCGCGGGGTCGAGGAGTTCGTCGAGGTGCCGGGCGCCGGCGGCCTTGCCGCCCATCAGGCGGGCCAGGTCGGTGACGCCGGTGCCGGCGAGGGGGGCGAGTTCGCCCAGGCCGGCGGTGTGCATGACGGTCCGGACGGTGACGCCGTCGGCGGTCAGCCGTGCCAGGACGCGGGTGACGTCGTCGCGGTCCTGGAGGTCGCAGGCGAGGACGGTGACGCGGGCGCCGAGCGCGGTGAGGTCGGCGGTGAGGCCGTCGGCGCCGGGGGCGTCGGGTCCGCGCCGGCTGAGGAGGACGAGGTGGTCGGCTCCCTCGGCGGCCAGCCGGCGGGCGACGTGGCCGCCGATGGCTCCGGTGCCGCCGGTGATCAGTGCGGTGCCGGTGGGCCGCCATCCGGCGCCGGGCCGTGCGGTGGCGGTCCCGGCGTGGCGCAGGCGCCGTCCGTAGGCGCCGCGGGCGCGGAGGGCCATCTGGTCCTCGCCGTCGGTGCGGGTCAGTGCGGCCGCGAGCCGGGTGGCCAGGCGGGGGTCGCCGTCCACACCGTGGGCGGGGAGGTCGATCAGCCCGCCCCAGTGGGCGGGGTGTTCGAGTGCGGCGACCCTTCCCAGTCCCCAGACGGCGGCCTGGCCGGGGCTGGTGGGCGCCTCGTCGTCGCCGGCGCCGACGGCGCCCGCGGTGAGGGTCCACAGCGGGCCGGGGTCGGTGTCGAGGGCGGCGTGCAGCAGGTGGAGGGTGGCGGCCTGGCCGGCGGTGAGGGCCGGGTGGCCGGGGCAGGGCGTCTCGTCGAGGGCGAGCAGCGAGACGACGCCGCGCAGGCGTTCGCCGGGGGCGACGTGGTCGCGGAGCAGGTCGGCGAGTTCGTCCGCGTCGGTGCCGGCGGGGTCGACGAGGAGCAGGTCGGTGTCGCCGTTGCCTTCGGTGAGGGCCTGTCGGCAGGCTTCGGCGGTGGCGGTGATGCCGGCGGTGTCGGGGACCACCAGCAGCCAGCGTCCGGCGCAGGACGGCGCGGGCTGTTCCTCCAGGGCGGTCCAGTCGACGCGGTAGCGCCAGGCGGCGACGGTCTCCTGCTCGCGGCTGTCGCGGTGCCAGGTCGACAGGGCGGGCAGCAGGGGCGCGAGCTGGGCCGGGTCCAGGCCGGTGGCGGCGGCCGCAGCCTCGGTGTCCTGGTCGTCGACGGCCGTCCAGAAGCGGGACTCGGCCGGTGAGGCGGTGGCCGTGGGCGCGGTGGCCGGGTTGGTGTCGCGCGCCGTGGGCCAGTAGCGGGTGCGCTGGAAGGGGTAGGTGGGCGCGTCGGTGAGGCGGGCGGTGGGCCAGGGTTCCAGCGCGGTGCGCCAGTCCACCGGCGCGCCGAGGACGTGGGCCTCGGCGAGGCTGGTCAGGAGGCGTTCGCGGCCGCCCCGGTCGCGGTGCAGGGTGCCGAGGGCGGCGACGGTGCGGCCCGCCTCGGCGGCGGTCTCCTGGATGGCGGCGGTGAGGACCGGGTGCGGGCCGACCTCGATCAGGAGGGTGTGGCCGTCGCGGAGCGCGGCGGTGGTGGCGCGGTCGAAGCGGGCGGTCTCGCGGAGGCCGGTGAACCAGTAGTCGGCGTCGGCGCCCGCGGTGTCGAAGCGGTCGCCGGTGAGCGACGAGTAGAAGGGCACCTCGGAGGTGCGCGGGTTTCCGGCCGCGGCGGCCAGCGCGGCGGTGACGGTGGTGCGGACGGCCTCCATCTGCGCGGAATGCGCGGCGTAGTCGAAGGGCAGCCACCGGCACCGGACGCCGTCGGCGGCGAGCCGCGCCTCGAGGTCCGCGAGGGCGGCGGGCTCGCCGGAGACCACGGCCGAGCCGGGGCCGTTGACGAGGGCGAGGGAGATCCGGCCGTCGTAGGGGGTCAGGTGCTGCTCGGCGCGTTCGGCGGGCAGCGCCACGGCCAGCATGCGGCCCTGGCCGGCGACCTGGGTGAGGGCCTTGGCGCGCAGGGCGACCACGGCGGCGCCGTCGGTCAGGGACAGCGCGCCGGCGACGACGGCGGCGGCGATCTCGCCCTGGCTGTGCCCGATGACCGCGGACGGGGTGACGCCGTGCGCCCGCCACACCTCGGCGAGCGACACCATCACCGCCCACAGCAGCGGCTGGACGACGTCCACGCGCTCCAGGTCGGGGGCGCCGGGGCGGCGGCGGAGCACGTCGGCGGGGACGAAGTCGACGTGCGGCGCGAGGGCGTGCGCGCACTCCGCGAACCGTGCCGCGAACACCGGTGACTCGTCGAGCAGTCGGGCCGCCATGCCCTCCCACTGGGTGCCCTGGCCGGGGAAGACGAAGGCCACCTTGGGGGTGGTGTCGCGGCCGGTGACGGCGGCCGGGTGGGGCCGGTCGTCGGCCACCGCGGCGAGGGCGTCGAGGAGTTGGCGCCTGTCGGCGCCGACGACCACGGCGCGGTGTTCCGCGGCGGTGCGGGCGGTGGCCAGGGTGAACGCGGTGTCGGCCGGTACGGCCGCGGCGTCGCCGGACAGGTGGGTGTGCAGGGCGGCGGCCTGGGCGCGCAGGGCCTTCGGGGTGCGGGCGGAGAGCACGAGCGGGAGCGCGGCGTCGGCGTCCCCGGGGGCGGGCACGTCGCCCGTGGTCCCGGGGGCGGGCGCGTCGCCCGTGTCCTCGGGGGCGGGGGCCTCCAGGAGGACGTGGGCGTTGGTGCCGCTGACGCCGAAGGAGGAGACGCCCGCGCGTCGCGGCCGCCCGGTGGCGGGCCAGGGGCGGTCCTCGGTGAGGAGGGCGACGTTCCCGGCGGTCCAGTCCACCTTGGTGGTCGGCCGGTCCACGTGCAGGGTGCGGGGCAGCAGTCCGTGGCGCATGGCCAGGGTCATCTTGACGATGCCGGCGATGCCGGCGGCGGCCTGGGTGTGGCCGATGTTGGACTTCACGCTGCCGGTCCACAGGGGTTCGGCGCGGTCCTGCCCGTAGGCGGCGAGCAGTGCCTCCGCCTCGATCGGGTCGCCGAGGGCGGTGCCGGTGCCGTGGGCCTCGACGGCGTCCACGTCGGTGGGGGCGAGGCCGGCGTCGCGGAGCGCGGCGCGGATCACCCGCTGCTGGGCGGGGCCGCTGGGCGCGGAGAGGCCGTTGGAGGCGCCGTCCTGGTTGACGGCGCTGCCGCGGAGCACGGCGAGGACGGGGTGGCCGTTGCGGCGGGCGTCGGAGAGGCGTTCCAGCAGCAGCACGGCGGCGCCCTCGCCCCAGCTGGTGCCGTCGGCGCCGTCGGCGAACGCCTTGCAGCGGCCTTCGGGGGCGAGTCCGCCGAGGGTGCCGAACTCGGTGAACGGGCCGGGGGTGCTCATCACGGTCACTCCGGCGGCCAGCGCCAGGGAGCATTCGCCCTCGCGCAGGGACCGCAGGGCGAGGTGGACGGCGACCAGGCCGGAGGAGCAGGCGGTGTCGACGGTGACCGCGGGGCCCTCCAGGCCGAGGGTGTAGGAGAGCCGGCCGGAGAGGACGGCGCCGGTGACGCCGGAGGTCAGGTGTCCCTCGACGTCCTCGCCCGAGCCGAGCAGCAGGTAGCCGTAGTCCTGGCCGTTGCTGCCGACGAAGACGCCGGTGTCGCTGCCGCGCAGGGATCCGGGGGCGACCCCGGCGCGTTCGGCGGCCTCCCAGGCGGTCTCCAGGAGCAGCCGCTGCTGCGGGTCCATGGCGAGGGCCTCGCGGGGCGAGATGCCGAACATCGCGGCGTCGAAGCCCGCGACGTCGTCGATGAAGGCGCCGAAGCCGGCCGCCGGAGCGCCGTCGGCGGTGTCGAGGAGGGCCCCGAGGTCCCAGCCGCGGTCGGTGGGGAAGGAGGTGACGGCGTCCTCGCCGCGGGCGATCAGCTGCCAGAAGTCGTCGGGGGTCCGGACGCCGCCGGGAAAGCGGCAGCCGATGCCGACGACGGCGACGGCGTCGTCGGCGGCGGCGGCGGTCGCGGACGTCCGCACCCCGGCGGTGGCGGACGGGGCGGACGGCGGTGACGCGGGGGCGGCCTCGCCCAGCAGCCGGGCGGCGAGGTGCTCGCCGAGGGTGAGGGGACGGGAGTGGTCGAAGACCAGGCCGGCGGGGAGGGTCAGTCCGGTGCGGGCGGCCAGCCGGTCGCGCAGTTCGACGGCGGTGAGCGACTCCAGGCCGAGGTCGCGGAAGGGCGTCCGGAGGCCGATCGGGTCCACGGACGGGTGCCCGAGCACGGCGGCGGTCTCCTCGCGGACCAGCTCGGTCAGCGGGGCGGAGCGGTCCCGCGCGGGCAGCCCGGCCAGGGTCCGGGCCCAGGCGGCCCGTACCGTCGCGGGGTCGTCGGCGGTGGGGGCGGCGGCCGGCTCGCCCGCCTCCGGGATCTCCCCGAAGAGGCGGGTGGGCCGGGTCACCTGGAAGGCGGGGGTGAAGCGCCGCCAGTCGACGTCGGCGACGACCAGGGTGGTCTCGTCGCGGTCGAGGGCGGCTCCCAGCGCGGTGGCGGCCAGCTCGGGCGGCATGGGCCGCAGCCCGCGCCGGGCGAGGTGCGCGCGGGTGTCCTCGTCCGCGGCCATGCCGGCCCCGTCCCAGGGGCCCCAGGCGATCGAGGTGGTGGGCAGCCCGGCGGCGCGGCGGCGCTCGGCCAGGGCGTCCAGGTGGGCGTTGGCGGCGGCGTAGGCGGCCTGCCCGCCGCTCCCCCACGCTCCGGCGACGGAGGAGAAGAGCACGAGGCGTTCGGCGCGTGCGGTGTCGGAGAGGAGGTCGTCGAGCACCTCGGCGCCGCGCACCTTGGCGTCGAGGACGTCGGCGAAGGCGTCGAGTCCGGTGGTCTCCAGCGCCTCGGCGCCGGTCACGCCGGCGGCGTGCACGACCGTGCGGACGTCGTGTTCGGCGAGGAGCGCCGCCATGGCCGTGCGGTCGGTGACGTCGCAGGCGACGGCGGTGACCCGGGTGGCGGGCGCGAGTTCGGCGGCGAGCTCGGCCGCTCCGGGGGCGTGCGGGCCGCGGCGGCCCGCCAGGACGACGTGGGGGGCGCCCCGTTCGGCGAGGAGCCGTGCCGTGCGGAGGCCGAGGGCGCCGGTCCCGCCGGTGACGAGGACGGTGCCGTCCGGGCGCCAGGAGGCGTCGGGGGCGGTGCTCCCGGAGGCGGGGGTGACGCGCCGGGCGAAGACGCCCGAGGGCCGCAGGGCGGTCTGGTCCTCGCCGGTCGTGCCGGTGAGGAGGGCCACCAGGAGGGCGGCCGACTTCTCGTCGAGGGCGGCGGGCAGGTCGATCAGGCCACCCCAGCGGCCCGGGTGTTCGAGGGCCGCGACCCGTCCGAAGCCCCACAGCGCGGCCTGGCGGGGGCTGCCGACCCGCTCGGCGGGGCCGACGGCGACGGCGCCGCGGGTCAGCGCCCACAGCGGCGCGTCGATCCCGGCGTCGCCGAGGGCCTGGGTGAGCAGCACGGTCCCGGCCAGGCCCGCGGAGAGGACGGGGTGCCCGGTGGACGGCGTGTCCTCCAGCCCGAGCAGCGACACCACGCCGGTGCAGGGGCCGTCGGCGACGGATCGGCTCAGCAGTTCGGCGAGTTCCCCGCGGTCGGCCCCCGTGAGGAGGCCGACGGGCACTTCGGTGACCTCGGCCCCGGCGTCGCGGAGCGCCGCGGGCACCGCGGCGGTCAGGGGGTCGTGGCCGCGTTCCGCGGGCAGCACGGCGAGCCAGCGGCCGTGGGCGGGGGCCGGTGCGGGGTCGCTGAGGGGCCGCCAGGTCACCCGGTAGCGCAGCGAGTCGGCGCGGACGCGGTCGCGGTGGTCGTGCCGCCAGCGGGTGAGGGCGGGCAGCAGCGGTTCGACGGCGGCGGGGTCGGGCAGACCCACGGTCTCGGCGAGCAGGCCGGCGTCCCCGGCCTCGACGGCGTTCCAGAACCGCTCCGCGGCCCGGTCGGTGGCCCGGTCGGCGGCCCAGTCCTCGGCCCGGTCGGCGGTGGCGGGCACCGGACCGGCGGGGCGCGCGGTACCGGACTCGATCCAGTAGCGGTCGCGGTGGAAGGCGTAGGTGGGCAGCGGCGCCAGGCGTCCGCCCCAGCGGCCGAAGACGGCCCGCCAGTCGACGGCCGCGCCGGCCGTGTGGGCCGCGGCGAGGGCGGTGAGCAGGGCCTCCGGTTCGGGGCGGCCGGGGCGGAGCGCGGCGGCGACCGTCGGACCGCGCGGGGTCGAGCCGGGCGCCGGCAGGACGTCGCGTGCGGCGGCGGCGAGGGCGCCGCCCGGGCCGAGCTCGATGAAGACGGAGGCGCCGTGCTCGTGGGTCCAGGAGACCGCGTCGGCGAACCGCACGGTCCGGCGGACCTGCCGCACCCAGTACTCCGGGTCGCACACGGTGTCCGCGGTGGCGGGGCAGCCGGTCAGCGTGGAGACGAGCGGCAGCGTCGGCGGGTGGTACGTCAGCGAGCGGGCGACGGCCGCGAAGTCGTCGAGCATCGGCTCCATCAGGCGCGAGTGGAACGCGTGGGAGACGACCAGCCGCTTCACCCGCACGCCCTCGGACCGCAGCCGCCGCTCCAGCGCGTCGATCGCCTCCGCGTCGCCGGAGACCGTGATCGCGGTCGGCCCGTTCACGGCGGCCAGATCGACGCCGTCGGGCAGCTCCAGCGCGTCCTCGGCGGCCTCGACGGCCAGCATCGCACCGCCGGACGGCAGCGCGTCCATCAGCCGGCCGCGGGCGGCGACGAGGGTGCAGGCGTCGTCGAGGGAGAGCACTCCGGCGACATGGGCGGCGGCCAGTTCCCCGACGGAGTGCCCGACGAGCTGGTCGGGGACCACGCCCCAGGACTCCAGGAGCCGGAACAGGGCGACCTCGAGGGCGAAGAGCCCGGCCTGGGCGTGGACCGTCCGGTCCAGCGCGCCCCCGCCGTGCGCCCCGCTCCGGCTCCCGCCTTCTTCCTCGCTCTCGCCGTCGCCAAGGACGAGGTGGCGCAGGCCGGGGCCCGTACCGGTGTCGAGGCGGGCGCAAATCTCGTCGAAGGCGCGGGCGAACACCGGGAACGCCGCGTGGAGTTCGCGGCCCATGCCGGTGCGCTGGGAGCCCTGTCCGGTGAAGAGGAACACCGTGCGGGCGTCCTCGGGCGCCTCGCCGCGGACGAGGCCCGCGGGGGCGCGGCCCGCGGCCAGCGCCTCGAGGCCGGCGGCGAGACCGGCGCGGTCGCCGGCCAGCACGACGGCGCGGTGCTCCAGCGGCGAGCGGGTGGTGGCGAGGGTGTGGCCGATGTCCAGCAGGCTCAGGTCCGGCCGCGCCTCGAGCGCTGCTCCGAGCCGCCGCGCCTGCGCGGCGAGCGCCTCGGCGGTGCGGCCCGAGACGGGGCAGGGCACCACGGCGGGGGCGGGGGCCGGGGAGGCGTCGCGCGCCGTCCCGTCGGAGCCGGAGCCGGAGCCTGAATCGGAGCCGGTGCCTGCATCGGCGCCTGCATCGGCGCCTGCGTCGGCGCCGGAGTGGGAGCCGGAGTGGGAGCCTGTGTCGGAGTCGGGCGCGGGCGCCTCGCCGAGGATGACGTGGGCGTTGGTGCCGCTCAGCCCGAAGGACGAGATGCCGGCCCGTCTGGGCCGCCCCGTCGAGGGCCACGGTCTCTCCTCGTGCAGCAGCCGCACGGCGCCCGCGGACCAGTCGATGTGCGGTGACGGTTCGTCGGCGTGCAGGGTGCGGGGCAGGACGCCGTGGCGGAGCGCCTCGACCATCTTGATCAGCCCCGCCATGCCCGCGGCGGCCTGGGCGTGGCCGATGTTCGACTTCAGCGAGCCGAGCCAGAGCGGCTCCTCGCGGTTCTGGCCGTACGTGCCGAGCAGCGCCTCCGCCTCGATGGGGTCGCCGAGCCGGGTGCCGGTCCCGTGCGCCTCGACGGCGTCCACCTCGGAGGGGAGCAGCCCGGCGTCGGCGAGGGCGGCGCGGATGACGGCGCGCTGGGCGCGGCCGTTGGGGGCGGTCAGCCCGTTGGAGGCGCCGTCGGAGTTCACGGCGGACCCGCAGAGGACGGCGTGGACGTGGTGGCCGTTGGCCCGCGCGTCGGAGAGCCGTTCCAGCAGGACGACGCCCGCTCCCTCGGCCCAGCCGGTGCCGTCGGCGTCCGCGCCGAAGGACTTGCAGCGGCCGTCGGCGGCGAGGCCCCCGTGGCGTCCGAACTCGCCGAACATGCCGAGGTCGGCGAGGACCGCGACACCGGCGGTGACGGCGAGGTCGCATTCGCCGGCGCGCAGGGCCCTGGCGGCCTGGTGCACGGCGACCAGGGAGGACGAGCAGGCGGTGTCCACCGTCATGGCGGGACCCTCGAGCCCGAAGGTGTAGGCGATCCGGCCGGACAGGACGCTGCCCGCCATGCCGGTCATCAGGTGGCCCTCGGAGCCCTCGGGCAGCTCGGCGCCTCCGCCGTAGCCGGAGGAGCCGGCTCCGACGAACACCCCGGTCCGGGTGGCGCGCAGGGAGAGCGGCGGGATGCCGGCCCGTTCCAGCGCCTGCCACACGGTCTCCAGCAGGACGCGCTGCTGGGGGTCCATGGTGAGCGCCTCGCGGGGGCTGATCCCGAACAGCGCCGCGTCGAAGCGGTCGGCGTCCTCGATGAAGCCGCCCTTGAGCGCGGAGAGCGCCTGGTGCCCCTCGGGCAGGCCCCAGCCGCGGTCGGCGGGCAGGCCGCCGACGGCGTCGCGGCCCTCGTGGACGAGCCGCCACAGGCCGTCGGGGTCGTCGGCGCCGCCCGGGTAGCGGCAGGCCATGCCGACGACGGCGAGCGGTTCGCGGGCCTGGTTCTCGGCGTCGGCCAGCCGCTGCCGGGTCTCGGCGAGGTCGGCCGTGACGCGCTTGAGGTACCGCAGGAGTTTCTGGTCGTCCGCCGTGCCCGCTCCCTGCGCGGGTGCGGTGCGGTCGGTCGTGTGGCGGGAGTTCACGACAGTCCCAGCTCCTTGTCGATGAAGTCGAAGACGTCGGACGCGGAGGCGTCCTCGAGGCGGTCGGTGACGACCGTCTTCACGCCTGCCGGGTCCGTCCCGCCCTCGGCCATGCCGGCCAGCAGGGCGCGCAGCCGGTCGGCGACGGCCCGGCCGTCGGCCCCGGACGCGGTGAGCCGGGCGACGGCTTCCTCCAGCCGGTGCAGTCCGGCCAGGACGGCGCCGGTGTCGTCCTCGGCCGGTTCGGCGGTCCCGGCCAGTTCGGTCCACAGGTGCGTGGCGAGCGCGGTCGGCGTGGGATGGTCGAAGACCAGCCCGGCGGGCAGGCGCAGGCCGGTCGCCCTGGTGAGCCGGTTGCGCAGTTCCACGGCGGTGAGCGAGTCGAAGCCCAGCTTGGTGAAGGCCTGGTCGGCGGCGACCGCGTCGGGGCCGTCGTAGCCGAGGACGGCGGCGGCCTGGGCGCGCACGAGGTCGAGGACGGTGCGCCGCTGCTCGGGCGCGGGGAGCCGGGTGAGGTCGGCGGCCAGGCTCCGTTCGGTCGCGGCGCCCGCCCTGGCGCGGGTGGCGGAGGCGCGGACCAGCCCGCGCAGCAGGGCCGGCACCTCCTGCCCCCGCGCCTCCTCGCGCAGCCGGGCGTGGTCGAGGGCGACGGGCACGAGATGGGCGTGGGGCAGGCCGCGGGCCGCGTCGAACAGGGCCATCCCGGTCTCCGCGCCGATCACGCCGGCCCTCGTCGCCCGGTGGCCCTCGCGGCCGAAGCCGGCCGCCATGCCGTCCTCGGTGTCCCACAGGCCCCAGGCCAGGGACTGGCCGGCCAGTCCGCGGACCCGGCGGCGGTGGGCCACCGCGTCCAGCACGGCGTTGGCGGCGGCGTAGCTCGCCTGCCCGGCGGCCCCGAAGGTCGCGGCGGCCGAGGAGAACAGGACGAAGAAGGCGAGGTCCTGGTGGGCGGTCAGCTCGTCCAGGTGGAGGGCGGCGTCCGCCTTGGGGGCCAGGACACGGTCGGCGCGCTCGGGGGTGAGCGCGTCGAGCACGCCGTCGTCGAGGATTCCGGCGGCGTGGACGACGCCGGTGAGCGGGCGGTCGAGTCCGGCCAGCAGGGCGGTGAGGGCGTCGCGGTCGGCGACGTCGCAGGCCTCGATCCGGACGGTGGCTCCGGCTTCGGTGAGGTCGGCGGCGAGCCGGTCGGCGCCGGGCGCGGCGGGGCCGCTGCGGCCGGCCAGCACCAGGTGGCGCACGCCGTGTTCGGCGACCAGGTGGCGGGCGAGCAGGCTCGCCAGCGCTCCGGTGCCGCCGGTGATGAGGACGGTGCCGTCCGGGTCGGGGGCGGCGGGCAGGGTGAGGACGTTCTTGCCGATGTGGCGGCCGCGGCCCATGTACCGGAAGGCCTCGGCGGCGTCGCGCAGGTCCCAGGCGGTGAGCGGGAGGAGTTCCAGGACTCCGCGGTCGAACAGGTCGACGATCTCGGTGAAGATCTCCGCGATCCGGCCCCGGTCCCCGGTCATGAGGTCGAAGACCTCGTAGTGGACGCCGGGGTGGGCGGCGGCGACCTGTTCGCCGTCGCGGATGTCCGTCTTGCCCATTTCGACGAACCGGCCGCCGGGGGCGATCAGCCGCAGCGAGGCGTCGATGAAGGCGCCTTCCAGCGAGTTCAGCACCACGTCGACGCCGCGTCCGCCGGTGGCCTCGCGCACCCGCTGCTCGAAGTCGGTCGTGCGGGAGGAGGACAGCCGCTCGTCGGGCAGTCCGGTGGCCGGCCACTTGCCCGGGGAGGCGGTGCCGTGGATCTCCAGGCCGAGGTGGCGGGCGAGCTGCACGGCGGCCATGCCGACGCCGCCCGCCGCGGCGTGGACGAGGACGCTCTCGCCCGCGGTGGCGCCCGCGACGTCGACCAGGCCGTAGTAGGCCGTGAGGAAGGGGGTGGGCACGGAGGCGGCCTCCGCGTAGGTCCACTCCTTCCGCATGCGGGCCAGCATCCGCCGGTCGGTGACCGCGGTGGGCCCGAAGGCCCCGGCGAAGAGGCCGAAGACGCGGTCGCCGGGGGCGAGGTCGGTGACCTCCGCGCCGGTCTCCAGGACGACGCCGGCTCCTTCGGTGCCCATGCCGCGCTGGCCGGGGACCATGCCGAGGGCCATCACCACGTCGCGGAAGTTGACGCCCGCGGCGCGCATCGCGACCCGGACCTGGGTGGGGCCGAGGTCGGCGAGGGCCTCGGGGGCGGGCACGAACGCCAGGCCCTCCAGGGTGCCTTCCCCGGTGGTGTCCAGCCGGGTGCCGGGGACCGGCTCCTCGGCGAGTGCCGGGCCCGCGCCCTGGGCGAGGCGGGGGGCGAGCAGGGCGCCCGCGCGGATCGCGAGCTGCGGCTCGGGGGATCCGAGGGCGGTGGGCAGTGCGGCGGCCGAGTCGGGGTGGCCGTCCAGGTCGATCAGGGCGAAGTGGTCCGGGTGCTCGCTGTGCGCGGAGCGCAGCAGGCCGTGGACGGCGACGCCGGCGAGGTCGGGGACGTCCTCGCCCGCGCCGACGGCGACCGCCCGCGTGGTCAGCACGGTGAGCCGGGAGCCCGCGAAGCGCGCGTCGGCCAGCCAGGTCCGGGTGGCGTGCAGCGCCTCGTGGACGGCGGCGTGCACGGCGGCCGGGGTGGCGTTCCCGCCGGGGCGGGAGCCGCACCACAGGACGGTCTCCGGCAGCGTCCCGCCCGCGTCGACGGCGGCGCCGAGGGCGTCCAGGTCGTCGTAGCGGGTCGCCGCAGACGGTTCGAGGGAGGCGGGCGGCGGGCCGACCAGGACGAGCGGGAGGGCCGTCCCCTCGGCGGCGGGCGCCCAGTCCACGCGGTGGAGCGCCTCGAGGTCCGCGGCGCGGGCCACCCGGCGCAGCGCGTCGGCGGCCATCGGCCGGAGGGTCAGGGAGGCGACCTCGGCGACGGGGGTCCCGGAGGCGTCGGCCGCGTGGAGCGAGACGGCGTCCGGGCCGGCCGGCGACAGCCGCACCCGCAGGGTGTCGGCGCCGGTCGCCCGCAGCCTGACGCCCTCCCAGGCGAACGGGAGCAGGCCGGGCCGCGTGAGCAGGCCGCCGACCCCCGCCGCGTGGAGTGCGGCGTCGAGGAGGGCGGGGTGGAGTCCGAAGCGTTCGGCGTCCGCGCGGGCCCCTTCGGGGAGCGCGACCTCCGCGCAGAGGTCGTCCCCGGCACGCCAGAGGGTCCTGAGTCCGCGGAAGGTCGGCCCGTAGGCGTAGCCGGCGGTGGCGAGGTCCTCGTAGCAGCCGTCGACGGGCACCGGTACGGCTCCGGCGGGCGGCCACGGCGCCGGTGTGCCGGGCTCGGGCGCCGCGGCCCCGGAGCCGTCCCCGGCGAGGAAGCCGGTGGCGTGCGTGGTCCAGGCGGGCCCGGCCTCGCCGAGGCCGTCCGCCGTCTCGGGGCGGGCGGAGATCGTGACGGGCCGTCGGCCGTCAGCGGCGGTCTCCCCCACGAGCATCTGCAGGGTGACGGCGGCGCCGGCCGGCACCACCAGGGGTGCCTGCAGGGTGAGTTCGTCGAGTCCGTCGAGGCCGGCCTGCAGGGCCAGTTCCACGAAGGCGGTGCCGGGCAGCAGCACGGTGTCCGCGACGGCGTGGTCGGCGAGCCAGGGGTGGGTGGCGGTGGACAGCCTGCCCGTCCAGAGGGTGCCGCCGCCGGCGAGCGGGGCCGCCGCGCCGAGCAGCGGGTGGCGTACGCCGGAGAGTCCGGCGGCCGCGACGTCGGCGGTGGGGCGGATGTCGGGCCAGTAGCGCCGCTGCTGGAAGGGGTAGGTGGGCAGGTCGAGGACGTGCCGGCCGGCCGGGCCGCCGAGCACGCCGGGCCAGTCGACGTCGACGCCCGCGCAGTGGGCCTCGGCGAGGGCCAGCACCCAGCGGCGGACCTCGTCCTCGCCCCGGCGCAGGGTGGTGAGCACCGCGCCCGGGGTGTCGATGTCGTCGAGGATGTCGGTGATGCCCGGGGTGAGCACGGGGTGCGGGCTGATCTCGAGGAAGGCGGTGTGGCCGTCGGCCACGGCGGCGCGGACGGCCTGGTCGAACCGCACGGTGTCGCGGAGGTTGCGGTACCAGTAGCCGGGGGCGAGGTCGTCGGTGGTCAGCGCCGCGCCGGTGACCGTCGAGTAGAACGGCACGTTGCCGGGGGTGGCGGGCGCGGCGGGCAGCTCGTCGAAGACCGGCCGGAGCGGCTCGACCAGCACGGTGTGCGAGGCGTAGTCGACGTCGATGCGGCGGGCGCGGACGCCGCGCCGTTCGCATGCGGCGGCGAGCTCGGCGAGTGCGGCGTTCCCGCCGCCGACCACGGTGACCCGCGGGCCGTTGAGCGCGGCGATCCACGCCGGGCGGTCCAGCGTGGCGAGGAGTTCCGCCGCCTCGGCCTCGGGCATCGGCAGGGACACCATGCCGCTGCGGCCCGACAGCTGGTCGGCGACGGCCCGGCTGCGCGCGGCGACGATCCGTGCGGCGTCCTCCAGTTCCATGGCTCCCGCCACGACGGCGGCGGCCAGTTCGCCCTGGGACGCGCCGATCACGGCGGCGGGCTCGACGCCCGACGCGCGCCACAGCTCGGCCAGTGACACCATCACCGCCCACAGCAGGGGCTGCACCACGTCGACGCGGTCGACGCCGTCGTGCGCGGGGTCCTCGCCGCGGATCACGGCGATGGGCGAGAAGTCGAGGTAGGGGGCGAGGGCCCGCTCGCACTCCTCGAGCCGGGCCCGGAACACCGGTTCGGTGTCGATCAGCCGGGCGGCCATGCCGCTCCACTGGGCGCCCTGTCCGGGGAAGACGAAGACGGGCGCCCCGGTGCGGCGGGCCGTGCCGCGGCGCAGCTGGGGCGACTCGCCGTCCGCGGCGAGGGCGGTCAGCCCGTCGGGGCCGAGGACGACGGCGCGCTCGGTGAGCGTGGCCCGGGCGGTGGCCAGCGTCCAGGCCACGTCGAGCGGGTCGTGGTCCGCCCCGGTGACCGGGGCGGACGCGGCGAGCCGGCGGGCCTGGTCGCGCAGCCCGGCGGGGGTGTCGGCGGAGAGCAGCCACGGCACGGGCGGGGCCTGGTCCGCGGGGGCCGGCGCGAGGGCGGGCGCGGCGGGTTCACGCACGGCGTCCTCGGTCCCGGCGGCCTCGTCGGCGGGGGCCTGCTCCAGGATGACGTGGGCGTTGGTGCCGCTCATGCCGAACGACGAGACGCCCACCCGGCGCGGTCCGGGCCGGTCGGGCCAGGCCCGTTCTTCGTCGAGCAGCCGGACGTTCCCGGCCGTCCAGTCGACCTGGGTGGTGGGCCGGTCGGCGAAGAGCGTGCGCGGCAGCCGGCCGGCGCGCATGGCCATGGCTCCCTTGATGACGCCGGCGATGCCGGAGGCGGCCTGCGTGTGGCCGATGTTGGACTTGACGGAGCCCAGCCAGAGCGGCTCGTCGCCGGGCCGGTCCTGGCCGTAGGTGGCCAGCAGGGCCTGCGCCTCGATCGGGTCGCCGAGCCGGGTTCCGGTGCCGTGGGCCTCGACCATGTCCACGTCGGCGGCGGCGAGCCCGGCGTCGGCGAGGGCGGCGCGGATGACGCGCTGCTGGGAGGGCCCGTTGGGGGCGGTGAGGCCGTTGGAGGCGCCGTCCTGGTTGACGGCGGAGCCGCGGACCACCGCGAGGATCCGGTGGCCGTTGCGGCGGGCGTCGGAGAGGCGTTCCAGCAGCAGGACGCCGGCGCCCTCTCCCCATCCGGTGCCGTCGGCCTCGTCGGAGAACGCCTTGCAGCGGCCGTCGGCCGCCATCGCGTCCTGCTTGCCGAACTCGGCGAAGACGCCGGGGGTGGACATGGTGACGACGCCGCCGGCGAGGGCCAGGGAGCATTCGTCGCGGCGCAGCGCCTGGGCCGCGAGGTGCAGGGCGACCAGGCCGGAGGAGCAGGCGGTGTCGACGGTGACGGCCGGGCCCTCCAGGCCGAAGGTGTAGGAGATCCGGCCGGAGAGCACGCTGGCCGAGCCGCCGGTGGCGAGGTAGCCCTCGCCGCCCTCGGGGGTCTCGCCGGGCAGCGAGGTGTAGTCGTGGTTGTTGGCGCCCGCGAAGACGCCGGTGCGGGAGCCGCGCAGCGACAGCGGGTCGATGCCGGCGCGCTCGAAGACCTCCCAGGCGGTCTCCAGCAGCAGTCGTTGCTGCGGGTCCATCATCACGGCCTCGCGGGGCGAGATGTTGAACAGGCCGGCGTCGAACGAGGCGATGTCCGCCAGGAAGCCGCCCTGGAGGGGGCGGGGCCCCTCGGCGTCGTCGGCGGGCCGCAGCGGCCAGCCGCGCTCCGGGGGGCAGTCGCCGACCGCGTCGACGCCGTCGGCGACCAGGTTCCACAGGTCCTCGGGGGAGCGGACGTCGCCGGGGAAGCGGCAGCTCATGCCGATGACGGCCAGCGGCTCGTCGTGCGCGGCACGGGTGTCCGGGTCGGCGGGCACCGCGGCGGCGCCGGTGGCGTCCTGCCGGTCCTCGGCCGCCAGGGGCAGGTCCGCGGCGAGCAGACCGGCGAGGTGGGTGGTGAGGTCCTGCGCGGTGGGGTGGTCGAAGACCAGGGTGGCGGGCAGGTCCAGGCCGGTGGCCTCGCTGAGCCGCCCCCGCAGTTCCACCGCCATCAGCGAGTCGAACCCCAGGTCGGAGAAGGCTCGCAGCGGTGCGACGGCGTCGCTGCCGCTGTGGCCCAGGGTGGCGGCCGCCTCGTCGCGGACGAGGGCCAGCAGGACGCGTTCCCGCTGCTGCGCGCCGAGTTCCGCGACGCGCCGCCGGAACGGGGCGGCCGTGGTGGGGGCCGCCGTCTCGGTCGCCTGGCGGGCGGCCTCGGGGAGTTCGGCGAACAGCGTCGAGGGCCGGACGGCGGTGAAGCTGCCCGAGAAGCGCTGCCAGTCGAGGTCGGCGAAGATGAGGCAGCCGAGGTCGTGGGTGACGGCCTGCTCCAGCGCGTTCACGGCGAGACCGGGCTCCAGCGGGACGAGGCCGCGGCGGCGCAGGTGCTCCTCCGCCTCGCCGTCGACGAGCATGCCGGCTTCGGCCCACGGGCCCCAGGCCACCGAGGTGGCGGCCAGGCCACGGGCGCGGCGCCGTTCGGCCAGCGCGTCCAGGTGGGCGTTGGCCGCCGCGTACGCGGACTGCCCGCCACTGCCCCAGACCCCGGCGATCGACGAGAACAGCACGAACATCTCGGCGTCGGGCACCAGTTCGTCCAGGTGCCGGGCGCCGAGCGTCTTGGCCCG
>NZ_JBEYUK010000039.1:0-44497 GCF_040643475.1 Streptomyces sp. NPDC047130
GTGTCGGAGTGGACGACCTCGCCCGGGGCGATCTCGGCACGCACCGCCGGCTCCTCGGTGATGCCGTTGTCGACGCCGAGGAGCTCGTGGTCGCAGCCGGGGCCCACGGCCGTGTCGCGGACGGGGTCAGAGCACCCGGATGCCGATCAGGCAGGTGTCGTCGTCGGTGTCCGACTTGCTGTGGGTGAGCAGGCCGTCCAGCCGCTGCTCCAGGCCGGCGGTCGGCTTGCGGGCGGTGGACAGCAGGCGGCTCAGGGAGTCCTGGACGGACTCGTCGCGGCGCTCGACCAGGCCGTCGGTGTACATCAGCAGCGTGTCGCCCGGGTCGAGCTGGAGCTCGGCCTCCTCGTAGGTCGCCTCGGAGAGGGCGCCCAGCAGGATGCCGCCGGCCGGCTGGAGCGGCGACGCCTTCTCCCCGCGGACCAGCACCGGCGGCAGGTGTCCGGCCCGGGCCCAGCGCAGGGTGCGGGTCTCCGGGTCGTACAGGCCGCACACGGCGGTGGCCGTGACGTGCTCGGTGAGGTAGTGGGCGACGATGTTGAGCCAGGCCAGCAGCTGGCCGGGGCCGGCGCCGGTGACCGCGAGGCCGCGCATGGCGTTGCGGAGCACGACCATGCTGGTGGCGGCCTCGATGCCGTGTCCGGCGACGTCGCCGACGCAGAGCATGACCTGCTTGGAGGGCAGCACCACCACGTCGTACCAGTCGCCGCCGACCATGGACTCCGACTCGGCAGGCCGGTAGCGCACCGCGACCTGCAGCCCGGGGCTCTCCATCCCGGAGTGGCTGGGCGGCATGATGGCGTGCTGGAGCTGCAGGGTGAGCCGGTTGCGTTCGGCGGCCTGCTGCTCGGTGTGGGCGAGCTGGTCGCGGGTGGCGGCCAGCGCCACCTCGGTCCAGTGCTGGGCGGAGATGTCCTGGTAGGCGCCCCGCACCGAGCGCAGCCGGTTGTCCTCGTCGAGGACGGGCTCGGCGACCACCCGGATGTGGCGGGTGATGCCGTCGGGCCGCTGGAGGCGGAACGCGGCCGAGGCGGCCCTGCGGTGGTGCAGGACGGCGCGGACGAAGCGTCCGATGGACACGGCGTCGTCGGGGTGGGCGTGCGCCGCCATCTCCTCCAGCGACACCGGGCGGGTGTGGTGCGGCAGCCCGTACAGGTCGAAGAGCTGGTCGTTCCAGACGATCTCGCCGGTGAGGACGTTCTCCTCGAAGCCGCCGATCCGGCCGAGGCGCTGCGCGTGCTGGAGCAGGTTGGCCAGCCGCGCCGTGTCGTCCTCGACGCGCCAGATGAGCAGCACGCTGCTGCCGTGCCGGCTGACGCTGATGTCGACGGTGGTGTCCAGCGGCACCTGGTCGACGAGCGTGGTCAGGGTCATCCCCCGGGAGCGGTAGGCCTCGCCGGTGGCGTAGACGCGCTCGATCTTCTCGAAGAGGCCGCTCTCCCCCATCGCCAGCGGGTACGACTCGAGCAGCAGGGTCCCGCCGACGGCGTTGCGGGGCCGTCCGGCGGGGTCGGTGAAGCTGCTGTTGACGTGGTGGATCCGGAAGTCGGCGAGCCGGCCGTCGGGCCACACGTGGGGGGTGAGGACCAGCGCCGGGTCGTACAGGCCCTCGGCGAGGTCGACCAGCTCGGACAGGTCCTGCGGGACGCGCCAGGTGTCCACCGGCGGGGTGACCGCGGCGCCGGGGCCGCCCTCCAGGGTGTGGGCGCACAGCTCGGCGAGCGCCTCGATCTGGCGCAGGATCTGCGGGGGGTGCTGTTCGAGCGGCCCGGGCCAGCAGATCTCCAGGATGCCGTGGATGCGGCCGCCGGTCCCGGCCGGGACGGCGATCCGGCCGCCGCGCGGGTTCTGGGACCAGCCGATGGACGGCATCGCGGAGGACGGCTGGGTCTCGGCGCGGAAGGTGCGCCGGTCGGTGAGCGCCTGCCGGGCCAGCGTGCACACGCCCGGCGGCACGTAGCGCCAGCGGCCCGCCTCGTCGGCGGCGAAACCGGCGTGCCCGACCAGGGAGAGCGACGCGTCGGCGCCGGCCGCCCAGACGGCGACCGCGGTGGCGCCGAGCGGGGTCAGGGCGTGCTCGAGCAGCGACTCGGCGACCGCCTGGGTGTCCCCGGCGGCGGCCGCGCCGCTCTCGGCGGTCCGCAGGCGGACGGCGACGGTCGCCGCGTCCTCGGCCTCCAGGACGTCCTGGTCGGCGGCGTCCTCGTGGTCGTCGTCCCCGGCCGCTCCGGTCGCGCGCCGGACGAAGTCGGCGGCTACCTCGGTGACGTGGTCGCGGGCGGCCTGGTTGACGATGTCGGCCGCGAGCTCGAGCTGGGAGAGGCCGGACTCCTCGGCGAGCGCGGCGAGCTGGCGGCCCGCCGCGGTTGGCCCGCAGCCCAGCCGCTCGATCAGCACGCCCTTGGCCAGCTCGATCAGCGCCCGCCCGTCGGCCGCCGCCTGGGCCGCCCGGATCTCGTCGCGCAGCCGCGCCACGGTGGCCGCGAGCCGCCCCATGCCGGCGGCCGTCTCCGCGTCCTGCGCGTCGGCGCCCTCCGCGCCCGGTCCGCTCCTGGCAACGGGCACCAGTGAACCCTCCGCGTCGGCGGACGCGTCCACCGGCACGGAATCGACGGGGTTCTCCTGAGTGCTCACGGTGCTGCAGTGCTCCTCGGTCGGCGGTCGGCGGTTGTCGGGTCGGTCACGGATCGGGTCGGGGCCGGTCACGGTCGGGACCGGGGCGCGGGGCGCCGCGGCGCCCCGCGCCGGCCGGTCATGCGGACAGCCAGCGCTCGATGCAGGCGATCAGGTCGTTCGCGTCCACCGGCTTGGTGACGTAGTCGCTGGCCCCGGAGGCCAGGCTCTTCTCCCGGTCGCCGGGCATCGCCTTGGCGGTGACCGCGATGATCGGCAGGTCCGTGTAGCGCGGGTCCTGCCGGATCGCCGAAGTAGCCGTGTACCCGTCCATCTCCGGCATCATCACGTCCATCAGGATCAGGTCGATCTCCGGGTGGCCGTGCAGCGCCTCGATGCCCTTGCGGCCGTTCTCCGCGTGCAGCACCTCGATGCCCTGGAGCTCGAGGATGCCGCTGAGCGCGTACAGGTTGCGGGCGTCGTCGTCGACCACCAGCACGGTCCGCCCGGCCAGGCTGCCGGCCACGGTCCGCGCGGGCTGCCGGCGGCTCTCCTCCTGGCGCACCAGGGGCACCACGTCGCCGGGCTCCTCCGCGGACAGGTGCAGGGTGATCCGCTCCCGCAGCTCGTCCAGGCTGGAGATCAGCTCCAGCGGCCGCATCCGGGACAGGAACTGCAGCTGCTGCTCCTGGGCGACCTCCAGGCGCCGGCTGTTGTGCGCCAGCACCGGCACGCTGCTGAGCGCGCTGTCGCCGTCCATCGCGCGGAGGAAGCGGATGGCCTCCTCCTCGGGCATGTCGATCTCGAGGACGACGCAGTGGAACGGGCCGGCGGCCAGGCTCTCGGCCGCCTCCTGGGCGCCCACCGCGGTGATCACCTCTATGTCGCCGACGGGCTTGCCGATGGCGGAGCTGCCCGCCAGGTCGCCGACGGCGCTCTCGGCGACGAGGGACAGCAGGCCGCGGCTGCGCTCCTCGACCACCAGCAGGCGCCGCCGGGGGCGGGGTTCGGCGGCCGGACGGTTCTCCGGGGCGGGCGCGGCCGGGCCGTCGGCGGCGGCCCGCAGCGCGGGCATCGCAGCGGCGCCCCCGAGGGCGTTCTCCCAGTCGCCGCGGGCGACGGGCAGGTAGAGGGTGAAGGTGCTGCCCTCGCCGACGGCGGAGCGGGCGGTGACCGCGCCGCCGAGCAGGTGGGCGATCTCCCGGCTGATGGACAGGCCGAGGCCGGTGCCGCCGTACTTGCGGCTGGTGGTGCCGTCGGCCTGCTGGAAGGCGCCGAAGATGGCCTCCAGGTGCTGCTCGGCGATGCCGATGCCGGTGTCCTTCACCTGGAAGGCGAGGACCGGGCCGCCGCGGTGCACGAAGGGCGGCACCTCCTCGGGCGTGGCGGTCTCGATGCGCAGCTCCACGCTGCCGTGCTCGGTGAACTTGACGGCGTTGGAGAGCAGGTTGCGCAGGACCTGCCGCAGCCGGGCGTCGTCGGTGAGGAGTTCCTGCGGGACGCCGGGCGCGGTGGTGACGGTGAAGTCGAGGTTCTTCTGGGTGGTCATCGGCCGGAAGGTGGCCTCGACGTACTCCACGAGCTGGCGCATCGGCACCTGCTCGGGGTTGATGTCCATCTTGCCCGCCTCGACCTTGGACAGGTCGAGGATGTCGTTGATCAGCTGCAGCAGGTCGGAGCCGGCCGAGTGGATGATGCCGGCGTACTCGACCTGCTTGGGCGTCAGGTTCCGGGTCGGGTTCTGCGCCAGCAGCTGGGCCAGGATCAGCAGCGAGTTGAGCGGGGTGCGCAGTTCGTGGCTCATGTTGGCCAGGAACTCCGACTTGTACTTCGAGGCCAGCGCCAACTGCTGGGCGCGGGTCTCGAGTTCCTGCCGGGCCTGCTCGATCTCCAGGTTCTTGGTCTCGATGTCCCGGTTCTGCGCGGCCAGCAGCGCGGCCTTCTCCTCCAGCTCGGCGTTGGAGCGCTGGAGTTCGTCCTGCTGCACCTGGAGTTCGGCGGAGCGGGCCTGGAGTTCGGCGGTGAGCCGCTGGGACTCGTCGAGCAGTTCGTCGGTGCGGGCGTTGGCGACGATGGTGTTGACGTTGACGCCGAGCGTCTCCATCAGCTGCTCCAGGAAGGCCTGGTGCACGTGCTTGAACGGCGAGAAGGAGGCCAGTTCTATGACGCCGAGCACCTGCTCCTCCACCACGATCGGCAGCACCACCAGGCTGCACGGGGCGGACTCGCCGAGCCCGGAGGAGATGGCCACGTAGTCGGCCGGCACCTCCTGGACGACGATGGTGCGGCGGCTGCGCGCGGCCTGGCCGACGAGCGACTCGCCGAGCCGGAAGCGGGCGTGGCCCTCGAAGGCGGTGGGCCGCCCGTAGGAGCCGACGAGGCTCAGCTCGGTGTTCCCGTCGTGCTCCTCGGCGAGGTAGAAGGCGCCGTACTGGGCGGAGACCAGCGGGGTGAGCTCGTCCATGACGAGTTCGGCGACGACGGCGAGGTCGCGGTGGCCCTGCATCAGGGACGAGAACTTCGCCAGGTTGGACTTGAGCCAGTCCTGCTCCAGGTTGGCGCGGGTGGTCTCGCGCAGGGACTCCACCATCGAGTTGATGTTGTCCTTGAGCTCGGCGACCTCGCCGGAGGCGTCAACGGTGATGGAGCGGGTCAGGTCGCCCTCGGCGACGGCGCTGGCGACCTCGGCGATGGCCCGCACCTGGCGGGTGAGGTTGCCGGCCAGCTCGTTGACGTTCTCGGTGAGCCTCTTCCAGGTGCCGGAGACGCCCTCGACCTCGGCCTGGCCGCCGAGGCGGCCCTCACTGCCCACCTCGCGGGCCACGCGGGTGACCTCGGCGGCGAAGGAGGACAGCTGGTCGACCATCGTGTTGATGGTGGTCTTGAGCTCCAGGATCTCGCCGCGGGCGTCGACGTCGATCTTCTTGGAGAGGTCGCCGCGGGCCACGGCGGTGGTCACCAGGGCGATGTTGCGCACCTGGTTGGTGAGGTTGTTCGCCATGGAGTTGACGTTGTCGGTCAGGTCCTTCCAGGTGCCCGCCACGTTGGGGACGCGGGCCTGGCCGCCGAGCTGGCCCTCGGTGCCCACCTCGCGGGCCACGCGGGTGACCTCGTCGGCGAAGGCGGAGAGGGTGTCGACCATGGTGTTGATCACGCCGGCCAGCGCGGCGACCTCGCCCTTGGCCTCGACGGTGATCTTCTGCGACAGGTCGCCCTTGGCGACCGCGGTGGCGACCTGGGCGATGGACCGCACCTGACCGGTCAGGTTGGAGGCCATCACGTTGACGTTGTCGGTGAGGTCCTTCCAGGTGCCGGAGACGCCCCGCACGGTCGCCTGCCCGCCCAGGTTGCCCTCGGTGCCCACCTCGCGGGCCACGCGGGTGACCTCGTCGGCGAAGGCGGAGAGCTGGTCGACCATCGTGTTGATGGTCTCCTTGAGCTCCAGGATCTCACCGCGGGCGTCCACCCGGATCTTCTGGGTGAGGTCGCCCTGGGCGACCGCGGTGGTGACCTCGGCGATGGACCGCACCTGCGCGGTGAGGTTGTCGGCCATGACGTTGACCGATTCGGTGAGGTCCTTCCAGGTGCCGGAGACGCCCTTGACGTCCGCCTGGCCCCCGAGGCGTCCCTCGGTGCCCACCTCGCGGGCCACCCTGGTGACCTCGTAGGAGAACGCGGAGAGCTGGTCGACCATCGTGTTGATGGTGTTCTTCAGCTCCAGGATCTCGCCGCGCGCGGTGACGGTGATCTTCTGCGACAGGTCGCCCTTGGCGACCGCGGTGGCGACCTGGGCGATGGACCGCACCTGGGCGGTCAGGTTGCCGGCCATGGAGTTCACCGAGTCGGTGAGGTCGCGCCAGGTCCCGGAGACGCCCTTGACGTCGGCCTGGCCGCCGAGGATGCCCTCGGTGCCCACCTCCCGCGCCATGCGGGTGACCTCGTCGGCGAAGCTGGAGAGCTGGTCGACCATCGTGTTGATGGTGTTCTTCAGCTCCAGGATCTCGCCCCGGGCGTCGACGGTGATCTTCTGCGACAGGTCGCCCTTGGCGACCGCGGTGGTCACCTGGGCGATGTTGCGGACCTGGTCGGTCAGGTTGCCGGCCATGAAGTTGACGGAGTCGGTCAGGTCGCGCCAGACGCCGCCGACGCCGGGGACCTGGGCCTGGCCGCCGAGGCGGCCCTCGCTGCCGACCTCGCGGGCGACGCGGGTGACCTCGTCGGCGAAGCTGGAGAGCTGGTCGACCATCGTGTTGACGGTGTTCTTCAGCTCCAGGATCTCGCCCCGGGCGTCGACGTCGACCTTCTGCGACAGGTCGCCCTTGGCCACCGCGGTCGCCACCTGGGCGATGTCGCGGACCTGGGTGGTGAGGTTACCGGCCATGGCGTTCACCGAGTCGGTGAGGTCGGCCCAGGTGCCGGAGACGCCGGGCACCTCGGCCTGACCGCCCAGCGTGCCCTCGGTGCCGACCTCGCGGGCGACCCGGGTCACCTCGGAGGTGAACAGCGAGAGCTGGTCGACCATGCCGTTGAAGACGGTCGCGATCTCGCCGAGGAGACCGTCCTCCTCGGCGGAGAGCCGGGTTCCGAAGTCGCCGTCGCGCACGGCGGTGAGACCGGCCAGGAGCTGCCTCAGCTCCGCGTCGCCGATCTTGCCGCCCCCACGCGAGGACCGCGACCGCGACGCACCGCGCGTACCTTCGACCGCCGCCGCCTCAGCCACGACCGACCTCTTTCCTTGCTCGTTGTCATGACGCGGGAGCGCCATGACGAAAGGCCGCACGGCGAACTCGACGCATACCCGCGGTCCGCCGTCTCATGCCTACGCCATCCGGGCTTCCCGAACGACAGCTTGGGAGGCTACTTCACCTTGTGAAGGAAGTGAAAACGCCGCTCGCCGCCCATGGTCGACAGGCGCGATTTCCGGCCGTCCTCACCCCCGCCCCCTCCGTCCACCGTACGGCCGGGCCGGAGCTGACGCCAGGGAACCACCCCCGGACCACCGCGAAGCGGACGTGGCCGACACCACACCCGCGCGGAAGTTTCGCAGGTGTGCACGGGCCGCGCGGGGGTATCGGGAGCCTGTTGTTTTTCTGTCGTTCTGGTCCCGCGCTCCTCGGCGCGGCCTTCCGGCCCGCCGTCCCACGGATCCGCGGTCGCCCGTGGGCCCGCCCGGACACCGCCGGTCGTCAGGGCGCGAACCGAAGGAGTTCAGCGGGTGGCAGGGCACGAAGAGTCGAGCAGGCTGGTCGAGCTGCTGACGGACAAGGACGACCGGCTCGCCTCGGGCTGGGTGGAGGCGGTCTCCCGCACGCTGCGCGGGCGCATGTCGCTGGCGGAACTCGAGCGCGAGCTCGGCGAGCTGTACACGGCCCTGGTGGACGGACTGCGCAAGGGGGGCCTGGACTGGCAGGGCGACGCCTACGCGGAACTGCGGGCGCTGCTCGCCGAGCTGTCCCGCAGCCGCGCCCGTCAGGGCTTCACCCCCACCGAGACGGCGACCAGCGTGCTGGCGTGCAAGGACGTCCTGGCGCCCACGGTGGACACCGCGGCCGACGACATCCACGCCTACCTGCAGCTCGGCAAGCTGATGGACGCCCTGGCGCTGTTCACCCTCGAGATATACGCGCGGACCCGTGAGGAGATCATCAGCGCCCAGTCCGAGCAGCTGATGGAGCTGTCCACGCCGGTGGTGAAGCTGTGGGAGGGCGTGGTCGCCGTCCCGCTGGTGGGCACCCTGGACTCGGCCCGCACCCAGGTCGTGATGGAGAAGCTGCTCCAGGCCCTGGTGGACGCCGACGCCGACCAGGCGATCATCGACATCACGGGGGTGCCCGCGGTCGACACCGAGGTCGCCCAGCACCTGCTGAAGACCGTGGTGGCCGCCCGCCTGATGGGCGCCGAGTGCATCATCTCCGGCATCCGCCCGCAGATCGCGCAGACCATCGTCGCGCTGGGCATCCAGTTCGGGGACATCGTCACCAAGGCCTCGCTGGCCGACGCCCTCAGCCACGCCCTGGCCCGCCGGTCCGCCGATCTCACCACGACCTCGGGCGGTCGGGCGTGACCGAGCGCGTACCCGTCCTCAAGATCGGCGACGTCCTGCTGGTCTCCATCCAGGTGGACCTGGAGGACCAGATCGTGCTGGACCTCCAGGAGGACCTGGCCGCCCGGATCGTGGAATCCGGAGCGCGGGGCGTGGTGATCGACATCACGGCCGTGGAGATCGTCGACTCGTTCGTGGGACGCATGCTGGCCACCACGGCGGCCATCTCCCGGATGCTCGACGCCGAGACGGTCGTGGTCGGCATGCGGCCCGCCGTGGCGATCACCCTGGTGGAGCTGGGCCTGTCGCTCGGCGGCGTCCGGACGGCCCTCTCCCTCGAGAAGGGCCTGGCCATGCTCGCCCGGTCGGACGGCGACCGTCCGGCACGACGATGAACAGTCCACTGCCCGAGCTCGACGAGGACCAGGAGACGATGCCGATCGCCTCCAACGACGACGTGGTCCGGGCCCGGCAGCTGGTGCGCACCCTCGCCCAGCGCTGCAAGCTGTCGCTGGTCGACCAGACCAAGCTGGTGACCGCCGCGAGCGAGCTCGCGCGCAACACCCTGGTCTACGGGGGCGGCGGCGTGCTGCGGATCGGCCTGGTCCGGCGGGCCGGCCGCACCGGCGTGAGCGCGGTCTTCGACGACTCCGGCCCCGGCATCGCCGACATCGACCAGGCGCTCACCGACGGCTGGACCTCCGGCGGCGGCCTCGGACTGGGCCTCAGCGGCGCCCGCCGCCTGGTCGACGAGTTCACCCTGGACACCGAGGTCGGTGGCGGCACCCGGGTCGCGGTGACCAAATGGGCGCGCTGATCCCGGCCGTCCTGGACGCGGAGGACGTGGTCTGGCTCCGTGACCAGGAGTCCTTCCCCGCGGCGGCCAGGATCGCCGCCGTCTCGGTGGCGCGGCGGATCGGCTTCGACGAGCAGCGGTGCGCCGAGGTGGCCCTCGCGGTGAGCGAGGCCGCCACCAATCTGCGCCGGCACGCGGTCGACGGCGCGCTCCTGCTGCGGGTGGTGCGGACCCCGCAGCACGCCGGGGTGGAGTTCGTGACGACCGACGCCGGCCCCGGCATGGCGGACGTGTCGCGGTCCCTCACCGACGGCACCTCGACCGCGGGCACGCTCGGCATCGGCCTGGGCGCGATCTCCCGCCTCGCCGACACCTTCCGCCTGCACTCCCTGCCGGGCCGGGGCACCGTCCTGACGGCCCGCTTCTGGACCACGGCCGCCGACCGCCGCGCCCTGGCCGCCGTGAGCCCGCTGGTGGAGGGCCTGACGCGGGCGATCACGGGCGAGGAGGTCTGCGGCGACGCCTGGGCCGCCCGCCGGGTCGGCGCGCCCGCGTCCGGCAGCGGCCCGGCGCCGGACACCGTGCCCGGGGAGGGCACCGCCCCCGGCGGGCGCGGCACGCGTCCCGAACGGCCCGCCCCCGCCCCCGTGCTCGGCTGGGCGCAGCTCACCGGGCTGCGGCCCGCGCACGACGACGTCCGCCTGCCGCCCGGCGGCCCGGCCGCCCGTCCCGTCGGCGACGGGCGCGACGGCGAGGGCGCGCTGCTGGTGATGTGCTGCGACGGCCTGGGCCACGGGCCCCTCGCCGGCCGGGCGGCGCAGGCCGCGGTGAGCGCGTTCCGCTCCTCCCGGGCGGAACATCCCGAGGCGATGCTCGCCGACCTCCACAGGGCGCTGCGCGGCGGACGCGGCGGCGCCGTCGCGGTGGTGCGGATCGAGCCGAGCACCCGCAGCGTGTACTTCTGCGGCGTCGGCAACATCAGCACCTTCGTCGTCGACCCCGGGAGCGGCACCCGGCGTTCCCTGCCGTCGGCCCCCGGCATCGTGGGACACCAGATGCCGACCCTGCGGACCGTCCGCCAGGACCTGCCGCCGGGCGGCGCGGTCGTCATGCACTCGGACGGCCTCACCGAACGCTGGCAGGCCTCCGCCATGCCGGGGTTCCTCGACCACACCCCGCTCGTGGCGGCCGCGCAGTTGCTGCGGGAGGCGGGCGTGCGACGGGACGACGCGGGCGTGGTCGTCGCCAAGGGGCCGTGGTGAACGCGGCCGGGCCCTCGGCGACGGACCCGCTGATGTCACTGTCCCTCACCACCGAGCAGGACGTCTTCGTGCTGCGCCGGAGCGGGAAGACGGTGGCCGAGGCGCTGGGCGTGGAGCCGCAGGACCAGATCCGCCTGGCGACCGCCCTGAGCGAGCTGGGCCGCGACCTGCTCGCCACCCGCGAGCTCACCGTCCGCTGCGTCCTGGTGCACGCGGCGCGTCCGACGCTGCGGTTCACCCTGATCTGGAAGGACGGCCCGGGCCCCGGCGGGGAGGCGCTGACCGCGGCCTCCCGGCTGGTGTCGCTGGACCGCACGGCCGAGGGGCGGGGCGTGGTGATCGAACAGCCGCTGGGCGCGGACGTGCTCCCGCCCGAGCTCGTCGAGCGGGCCCGGGAGGCGCTCGGGGCCCACAGGGGGACGACCGCGCTGGACGACGCGCGGGCCCAGACCGCCGACCTGATAGCGGCACTGGAGGAGTCCCGGGCCCAGCGTGAGGAACTGAGCCGCCTGAACGCCGAGCTGGAGGAGACCAACCGCGGGGTGATGGCCCTCTACTCGGAGCTCTCCGAGGAACTGGAGGAGACCAACCGGGGAGTGGTCGCCCTGTACGCCGAACTGGAGGAGAAGTCCGACCAGTTGCGGGAGGCCAGCGAGGCCAAGACCAGGTTCTGGGCCAACGTCAGCCATGAGCTGCGCACCCCGGTCAACGCCGTGGTGGGACTGGCGCGGCTGCTGCTGGAGTTCGACGTGGAGCGGCTGAACGAGGAGCAGCACCGGCAGGTGCAGCTGATCTCCGCCTCCGGGGCGACGCTGCTGGCGCTGGTGGACGAGCTGCTGGACGTCGCCAAGGCCGAGTCGGGCCGGCTGGAGCCGACCTGGGGGCCGGTGGACCTGCGGGCGCTGCTCGGGCAGTTGCGGGGCACCCTGCGCGGCTACGCCCGGCACGGCGACGCCGAACTGGTCGTCGCCGAGCCGGAGCTGCACATCGTGAGCGACGACGTGATGCTCACCCGGATCCTGCGGAACCTGCTCTCCAACGCCCTGAAGTTCACCGAGTCGGGCACGGTGCGGCTGGACGTCGCCGCCGAGGCGGACGAGGTCGTGTTCACCGTGACCGACACCGGTGTGGGGATCCCGCAGGAGGAGCAGCAGCAGATCTTCGAGGAGTTCTACCAGGTGCGCGGCCCGCACCAGCGGGGCCGTTCGGGCACCGGGCTGGGCCTGCCGTACGCGCGCCGGCTGACCGAGCTGCTGGGCGGCTCGCTCACCCTGACCAGTGTCGCGGGGACCGGCACCGAGGTCGTCGTGCGGCTGCCCGCGCGTCCGGCCGCCGGAGACGACGGCCCGGCGGAGCCGCTGATCACGGTCCTGGTGACGGTGGACGACGACGCGGCGTTCCGCGCGAGCGTCCGCCCGCTGCTGGACCGGCTCGCCGGGCGGGTGGTGGAGGTCGGCCTGGGCTGCCGGGCGGGCGACGTGGTCCGCGCGGAGCGGCCGGACGCCGTCCTCCTGGACCTGCACATGCCCGACGTGGACGGCTACGCCGTGCTGGACGGGTTCGCCGCCGACCCCGAGCTCCGCGGCATCCCGGTCATCGTGGTGACCTCGGCGCCCGGGGAGTGCCTGGACCGCGGCCGGCTCCGGCACGCCCGGGCGGTGCTCGGCAAGTCGTCGCTGACGCCGGCCCGGCTGGCGGCGGTGTTCGCGGAGCACGTGACGCCCGCCGGGCGGGGGACGGAGGGGGCACAGGAGACGGAGGGGGCACGGAGGACGGGCGGGACAGCGGGGGTCACCAGGAAGGACCCACGGCCGTGAGCCCTTGTTTCCAGAACGACAGCGCCGTCGCCACGGTGCTGGTGCTCGACGACGACGACACCAAGCGGTACATCATCGGCAGCTGGCTGCGCCGGGCCGGCCACACGGTGGTGGAGGCCGCCGACGGCGGGGAGGGCCTGGCCCTGCTCGCCGGGGCCCCGGACGGGCAGCTGCCGGAGCTGGCCGTGGTCGACGTCCGGCTGCCCGACATGAGCGGCTTCGAGGTCTGCGAGCAGATCAAGGCCGACCCTCGGACCGCCTCGCTGCCGGTGATCCACATCTCGGCCACGGCCATCGAGGTCAGCGACCGCACCCAGGGCCTGCACCGGGGCGCGGACGCCTACCTCACCGACCCGATCGCTCCGGACGAGCTGCTGGCCACGGTCACCGCCGCGCTGCGCTACGCCCGCGCCCGCCGCCGCGCGGAGCGGCTCGCCGCCCGGGTGTCGGCCCTCAACAGCAGCACGCTGGCGGTGTACGGGGCGCGGGACGGCCGCGCGTTCACCGAGGCGGCCGCCGCGGGCGCGGCCGCGCTGATGCTGTCGCCGGCGGTGGCGGTCGCCCTGAGCCCGGACAACCGGACCCTGCACGTCGCCGCCGTCGACCGGGCGCCGGCCCCGGGCGCCGACCCGGTCGCGGGGGACGTCGCGCCGGTGAAGATGTCGGAGGCCGAGCCGCGGCTGCTCGACCTGCTGGCGGGCCGGATGCTCGGGGAGGGCACCGGAACCGCCACGGCGGTCCTGCCGGGGGCGGAGTGGCGGGCGCTGGTCTGCCGGGAGGACGGCGCCGAGGCCGACGTGTTCGCCGGCGAGGTGGCCCTGGTCCTGGCCCGCACCAAGAAGGGGCGGCCGCCGGTGGCGCTGGCGGTGAGCGGCGAGGCGGTCGCCGGGGTGGACGACCGGGAGCTGCTCTCCCAGCTCGCCCAGGCCTGCGCGCTGGCGCTGGAGGCGCTGCGCTCCCGCAGCGAGGAGCACGCCCTGGTGCTCACCCTCCAGCGCACCTTCCTGCCGGACCGCCTCCCCGAGGTGCCCGGCGTGGACCTCGCGGTGCGCTACGCGCCGGCCGCCGACGACTCGGAGATCGGCGGCGACTTCTACGAGGTCATCGAGACGCCCGCCGGGCTGCTGCTCGCCATCGGTGACGTGGCGGGGCACTCCCTGGAGGCGGCGATGGTCATGGGCGAGGTGCGGCACGCGCTGCGCGCCTACGCCATCGAGGGCCACGACCCCAGAACCCTGCTGGACCGCCTGGACGCCCTGCTGACCCGGCTGCGGCCGTCGACGACGGTCACCGTCTGCCTGGTGCTGGTGGAGCCCGGCGCCCGGTGCGTCCAGGTCGCCAACGCCGGGCACATCCCGCCCCTGCTGCGGCACCCGGACGGCTCCACCCGCTACCTGACCGAGCACGGCCCGCTGCTCGGGCTCAACGTGCGGCATCCACCCGGGGTGACCCACGAGGTGCCCGAGGGCTCCACCCTGCTGCTGGTCACCGACGGGCTGATCGAGGTACCGGGCACCGACCTGGGCGACAGCCTGGACGAACTGGCGGTCGCCCTCACCGACGCGCCGGGCCCGATCGACGACCTGTGCGACCTGCTGCTGGAGCGGTTCGGCCGGGAGAAGACCGACGACATCGCCCTCCTGGCCGCCCGGCTCGGCTGATCCGCCGACCGGGCCGATCCTCGCCGGTGACGTCAGCCGCCCCGCCGGCCTCCTCGGCCGCCGCCCCGTTCACGACGGCGCCGCCGCAGCACCACCAGCAGGTCGAGCGCGGCGAGCAGGGCGACCACCGCGCAGACGACGGTGGTGCCGACGAGCGTGCCGCGCGAGGGGCTCTCCCCCGGTCCGGCGTCCGCCGCCCAGAGGGCGAAGAAGACGGTCAGGGCGACGAAGACCGGCAGGAAGACCGCGGACAGCAGCAGCCGCAGCCCCAGGGCGCTGCGGGCGGTGACCGGTTCGGTGCCGGTGCGGGGACTGCGGCGTCCGATGGTCCCCGAGTTCCTGCGGGTGACCGGCTCCTCGTCACGGCGACCGGTGTTCTTCCTGTCCATGACGTCATCTCCTCTCCGTCGCCGGTGGCGGTGGCGGTGGCCGTGGGTCGGCGGCGGTGGCGGTGGGTCGGCGGCAGTGGCCGTGGGTCGGCGGCGGTGGCGGTGGGTCAGCGGCGGTGGGTGGCCAGGGTGGCGACGACCTCCTCGTCGGTCACCTGCTCGAAGTCGTCGTACCAGAGGCCGACCGCCTGGAAGTCCCGCGGCTGCCGCAGGCAGACCACGTCGTCGGCAACTTCCCGCAGCGCGGAGACGGCCTCGGGCGCGCCGACCGGCACGGCGAGGATCAGCCGGGAGGGGTCCTGGCGGCGCAGGTGGCGCAGGGCGGCGCGGGCCGTGGCGCCGGTGGCCAGGCCGTCGTCGACCAGGATCACGGCGCGTCGGCCGACGTCCGGCGCGGGACGGTCGCCGCGGTAGCGCAGGGAGCGCCGCCGCAGTTCCTCCCGCTCGCGGGCCACGTCCTCGGCGAGGCGCTCCTCGGTCAGCCCGAGCACCGTCAGCGACCTCCGGTCGAACAGGGGCGGGTCGTCCCCCACGACGGCGCCGATGCCCGTCTCCCGGTGGCCCGGGATGCCGATCTTGCGCACCACCAGCACGTCCAGCGGCACGCCCAGGGCCCGGGCGACCTCCGCGCCGACCGGCACGCCGCCGCGGGGCAGCGCCAGCACCACGGGCTCGAAGAGCTCTCCGTCGGAGGCCCACTCCATGAAGCGGAGGCCGAGTTCCTGTCCGGCTTCCCGGCGGTTGTGGAATCGCATGACCTGGTGTGCCTCTCCCTCGATGGCCCGTGGCGGGTGGCGGGTGGCCCGGTGGCGGGTGGCCGGTGGCTGGCGTCGGCCGGCTCCCGTAACCTCCGGGTTCCTGCCGCCCGGCGCCCGAAACGGCGGCTCCTCACCCGGCGGGGCGGCCCCCGCCGGTCAGGTGCTCGCGGAACCAGTCCCCGGCGGCGGCGGTGACCTCCTCCAGCGCGCCCGGCTCCGGGAAGAGGTGCGTGGCGCCCGGGACGACGTGGACGCTCGGGACTCCCGGAAGCAGCCGCGCGGCCTCCTGGTTGAGGCCGAGGACGAGTTCGTCGGCGCCGCCGACGATCAGCAGGACGGGCGCGGCGACCCGGGGCAGGGCGTCGCCCGCCAGGTCCGGCCGCCCGCCGCGGGAGACCACCGCGGCCACCCGCGCAGGCCGCCCCGCGGCGGCCACCAGGGCCGCGGCGGCGCCGGTGCTCGCCCCGAAGAGGCCCAGCGGCAGGTCCGCGGTGTCCGGGCGGTCCGCCAGCCGGTCGACGGCGTCCGCGAGCCGCCCGGCCAGCAGTCCGACGTCGAACCGCAGCCGGGCCGTGGCGTCGTCCTCGCGTTCCTCGACGGGGGTCAGCAGGTCCATCAGCAGCGTGCCGAACCCCGCGTCGCGCAGCCCCGCGGCGACCGCCCGGTTGCGGGGGCTGTGGCGGGAGCTTCCGCTGCCGTGTGCGAACAGCACCACGCCGCGCGCCCCGGGAGGGACGGCCAGGTCGCCGTGCAGGGCGACGCCCTGCGAGGGGATCTCGACGGCTTCCTCGGAGACCATGTCCGCTCATCTCCCTCGGGTCTGCTGGGGGGCGGCCGTCATCCCGTTCCGGGTACCCGCCGCCGCAGCCCGCGTACCGGTGCCGCCGCGGCGGTGCGGCGCTCGGGCCGCCAGGTCGCCACCAGGGCACCCGCCAGCAGGAGCTCGGCGAGGTCCCCGCCGTAGTACATGAGCTCGGCGCCCTGCCGGAGCTCGGCGGCCGGGGCGTGGACGTACGGGGAGAAGCCGCCGTAGAGGGCCTGCGAGACCAGGGCGTGCGCGGCGATCGCGACGCCGAGGTGGACCAGCCGGACGGGCACGCCGGGGCGGGACGGCGCGGGGTCGGGGCCCGCGACGGCGTGGGCGAAGAGGCAGCCCGAGGCGAGGAAGTGCAGGTGCAGCAGCCAGTGCCCGGCCGGGTGGGCGGTGGCGGCCCCGTACAGCGGCGTGAAGTACAGCAGCGCCAGCGTGCCGGTGCTCAGCAGCAGCGCCACGGTGGGATGCGACACGGCCCGCACGGGCCCGCTGTGCAGCAGCGCCGTCACCCGGCGGGCCCGGTGGGCGGGCAGGGTGCGCAGCAGCAGGGTGACCGGCGCGCCCAGCACCAGGGCGAGCGGGGCGTACATGCCGATCAGCATGTGCTGGGCCATGTGCGCCCGGAAGTCCGTGTGCCCGGCCGGGCCGAGCGGCGGGAGCAGGGCCAGGGCGAGCAGCGCCAGCCCGGTCAGGAAGGAGGCCGAGCGCCAGGCGTTCCACCGCCGTGCCGGGTTGCGCCGGCCGGCCCGCCGCGCGGCGAGCAGGTAGCCGCACGCCGGGGCCGCCAGGACCAGGAGGGTCAGGGCGGGCCCGGCCAGGTCCGGGAGACCGGGGACGCCGGGGAGGCCGGGGGACCCGCCGTCGTGGTGATGGTGAGGGCCGTGCTCCATCAGCCGCGGCCGCCCCGGGCGATCCGCTCCGCGCCGCGCGGGGCGGAGGGGTCGACGGAGCGTCCGCCGCGCCGCACCAGGTGGCCGGCGACCAGGAGCAGCACGCCGAGCGCCAGGAACGCGGCGTCCCACCAGCCCTGGTGGTCACCGGCGCGTACGTGGTGGATGCCGAGGATCTGATGGTTCAGAAGTCCCTCGACGATGTTGAACACGCCCCAGCCGAACAGCACCCATCCCCAGAGCACCCGTGAGGTCCATACCGCCCGCCGCTCGTGCGTCACCCGCCCGTACAGGACGCCCAGGCCCGCGAGGACGAGGATCCAGCACAGCGCGTGGAAGAAGCCGTCCCAGACGGTGTTCATCTGCAGCCCGGGGACGGTGCGCGGGTCGTAGAACTTCACCCCGATCCGGTCCTGGTCGGTGCTGGAGAGGAGGTGGTGCCAGCGCAGGATCTGGTGGAGCAGGATGCCGTCGACGAAACCTCCGAGGCCCGCGCCCAGCAGGATGCCGGGCAGCCGGAGGCTGTTGGGCGTCGCGGTGAGCGCCCGCGGGCCGTCTTCCGTGGCCATACGTCTTTTCCGTTCCGTCGAAGGGGCGTCGGGTGGCGCCGTGGCGCCGTGGCGCCGTGGCGCCGACGAGGCTTCCAGGGCGTCGCACCGTCCGGGCACGGTTTCCCGCCCGGTCGCTTCCGAACCGCCCGGTGGAGGCGGTGACCCGGTCGGCCCAACTGCGCAAGCGGCGTTACGGGTTATGCGGCAAAGGTGGACCCATGGCAGACAACGGTGAACGGCGACGCGCCACGGCCACGGCCACCCGGCGCGCACCGCGAGGACGCGAGGTCCGCACCGCGGCCGACGCGGCGCGGTGCGCCTCGCAGGAGCTGGCGGAGCTCGTCCGGCACCCCCAGGAAGGCGTGTCGGCGGTCGGCAGGACCGAGGAGGGCGGCTGGACCGTCGTCCTCGACGTGCTGGAACTGGCCCGCATCCCCGACACCACCAGCCTGCTCGCGACCTACGAGGTGGAACTGGACGCCGAGGGCCGGATGCTCCAGTACTGCCGCACCGCTCGCTACCGGCGCGGGGGCGCCGACCAGTAGGCGCACGCACCCCATCCGGAAGGAACGCTGATGACCGTCGTGACTCCGTCCCCGTACGCCGACGAGCTCGCCTGTGTGCCGCGGGCGGGCACCCTGTACGACGTCCTCGACCTGATTCTCGACCGGGGCATGGTCATCGACGTCTTCGTCCGTGTCTCGCTGGTGGGCATCGAGATCATCAAGATCGACGCCCGGATCGTCGTGGCGAGCGTCGACACCTATCTGCGGTTCGCCGAGGCCTGCAACCGGCTCGACCTGGAGCGGACCTCGCGCAGCAAGACCGTGCCGGAGCTCTTCGGCGGCGGCTCGGTGGGCAGGACGGCCGTGAAGGCCGGCGCGCGCAAGGCAGGCCGTTCCCTCGGCGACCGGGTGCGCGGTGTCCTCGGGCACGACGGCGCCGGCCGTGAGGAGGTGGCTGCCGCGGAAGGCGAGGAGGAGCTCGGGGGCGCGGAGGGGTACGCCGGGGACGAGCTCGACGAGGAGTACGAGGAGCGGCCCCGGCCGCGGCGGAGCCGCAGGAGCGAGCCGGACCGGCGGCGGCCGGCCGGGACCGCCCGCGACCGGGACCGCGCGCGTGACCGTGCTCACGGTCGCGACCCCGGCCGGGGACGCGACCGTGAGCGGGGGCGTGAGCGTGACCGCGACCGGCCGCGTGCCCGTCGCCGCGCGGAGGCGTGATCGCCGTGACCACCGCCCCCTCCGCCCTGTCCTCCGCCTCCCGCTCCCCCTCCCCCTCCGGCTCGCGCGCGGCCCCGGCCGGCCGGCCGGTCGCCACCGGTTCGCTCTACGTGTACGGCGTCACCGAGGCCGGTGTCCGGGCGCCCCGCGCCGAGGGCGTGGACGGCGCCCGGGTCCGGCTGTTGGCCTCCTCCGGGCTGGCCGCCGCGGTCTCGGCGGCGCCCGCCGAGATCCGTGCCCGCCGCCGGCACCTGCTGGCGCACCAGACCGTGCTGGGCGAACTGGCCCGGCAGGGACCCGTCCTGCCCATGCGGTTCGCCGTGCTCGCCCAGGACGAGGACACCCTGGCGTCCTACCTGCGCGAGCAACGCCACCACTTCGAGGCGCAGTTGGAGCGGATCCGCGGCTGCGTCGAGATGAACGTCAAGGGCGAGACGGTCCCCGGCTGCTTCGAGGACCTGGTCCTGCGGGACGAGAAGCTGCGGGACCTGGCCCGGCGTACCCGCCGCCGCCCCGACTACGACGCCAACGTCCGGCTGGGCGAGGCGCTGGCCCGCGCGGTCACCCGGGAGGGCCGCCGCGCGGCGCGCGAGGTGCTGGCCGGGCTCACGCCGCTGGCCCGCCGGACGGCCCGGGGCGACGTCGACGACACCGTCGTGCTGAGCGGCTCCTTCCTGGTGCCCGAGGACGCGGAACAGGACTTCCGCCGGGCCGTCGAGGAGCAGGCCCGGCGGCACGGGGCCCGGATCCGGCTCAGCGTGACGGGGCCGCTCCCCTGCTACAGCTTCGTGGACGCGCCCACGACCGCCGCTCCCGGCCCGGCGGGGAGGTAGCGCCCGTGGGGCTGTTCACCGAGATCCTGCTGCTGCCGTTCGCCCCGGTCCGGGGCACCTTGTGGATCGCCGACCAGGTGGCCCGTGAGGCCGAGCGGCAGGCCCGTGACCCGCGTCGGGCGCAGGCGCGGCTGGCCGCGCTGCACCGTGCCCTGGACGAGGGCGCGATCGACGAGGCGACCTTCGAGAAGGAGGAGGACCGCCTCCTGAGGCTGCTGGAAGACCCGGTCCGCCGGGTGGGCGGCCGCCCACCCACCGCTCCCGCCGTCACCCGTACTCCCGAGGGACTTCGATGAACCAGAACTGCAAGGCGGCGATGGCCGCCGCCGTCGCCGGTGGCTATCTCCTGGGCCGCACCAAGAAGGCCAAGCTGGCGCTGGCCGTCGGCACCTACATCGCCGGGCGGCGCTTCAGCCTGTCCCCCGGCCGGCTCGCGGCCGAGGGACTCGGCAGGCTCAAGGAGACTCCGCAGTTCCAGGACCTCACCGACCAGGTGCGGCACGAACTGCTGAACGCCGGGCGCACGGCCGTCACCGCGGCCGCCCGCCGCAAGCTCCTCGACCTCAGCGACTCCCTGCGCGACCAGAGCGAGCGCCTGTCCGACGCGGCCTCCCGCCGCGGGAACGAGGACGGCGACGGCTACGACGACGACTACGACGACGAGGAACCGGCCGACGCGTACGACGACGGCGACGACACCGACGCCGCCGACACCTCCGACGGCGACGAGGACGCGCCGGAGGACGAGGTCGACGACCGCCCGGCGGCGGGCTCCGGCTCGCCGAGGCGGACCTCGGCGGGCTCGGCGGGGCTGCGGTCCTCGGCGTCGGGCCGGGGCACCGCCCGCCGGGCCACGGTCCGCCGTGCGGCGGCGACCGGTCCCGCGACGGCCAACGCCGCGGTGAAGAAGAGGTCGGCGACCACCTCGGGCTCCGGCGCCCGGCGAGGGAAGTGAGCGACATGGCGAACGGACAGCAGGAACGCGGCGGCCGCGGCCGGCAGGACGAAGGGCTGCCCTTCGACGAACTGAAGGACGCGCTGGGCGATCTGGTGGGGGCCATCGGCAGCAGCCTGGTGGCCAAGGCCGGTGACCGGCTCGGTGGCGTCACCGACCGCCTTCTGGACTCCGCGGAGGGCATGGGCGGCAAGGCGGGCGGCCTCGGCCGGATCGCGGGGCGGGTCGCCCAGGGCGACTCCCCGGCGAAGGCCATGGTGTCCGAGAAGGTCAAGGGCGTGAAGGACTCCGTCAAGGACAAGCTGACCGGCGGGGGCGGCGGCGGAGGCGGGGGGAAGGGCGGCGGGGGCGGCGTCAAGGCCACCAACATCGTCGAGGTCCTCGACGTGGCCGTCCCGCTGCGCACCGCCTACGACCAGTGGACGCAGTTCGAGGAGTTCAGCGGCTTCACCAAGGGCGTCCGCGGGGTGAGCCAGAAGGACGAGATCACCTCCGACTGGAACCTCAAGGTCGGCCCCTCCAGCCGCAGTTGGAAGGCCACCGTCCAGGAGCAGATCCCGGACGACCGGATCGTGTGGACCTCCGAGGGCGCCAAGGGCAGCACCCGCGGCGCGGTCACCTTCCACGAGCTCGCCCCGCGGCTCACCCGGATCGTGGTGGTCGTCGAGTACTACCCGGCGGGCTTCTTCGAGAAGACCGGCAACCTGTGGCGTGCCCAGGGACGCCGTCTGCGCCTGGACCTGAAGCACTTCGCCCGGCACGTCACGCTGCACGGCGACGAGGAGCTGGAGGGGTGGCGCGGCGAGATCCGCGACGGCGAGGTCGTCCGCAGCCACGAGGAGGCGCTGGAGGACGAGCAGGCCGCCGAGGACGAGGACAGGGAAGAGGACGAGGACGAGGACGACGAGCCCTACGGCGAGGGCGGCGGGAACGGCTACGACGACGAGTACGCGGACGAGGACGACGTCGACGACGACCTCGGGGAGGACGAGGAGGACGAGGAGGACGAGGAGGACGAGGAGGAGGACGAGCCCGAGGACGAGGCGCCTCCCCGCCGCCGGCGCCGGAGGCAAGGAGCGTCGTGACGGACGTGACCGCGTGGGCCGACCCGGCGGACGGCACGGTCCACATCCCCGGCCCCAACAACAGCACCCTCGCCGACCTGCTGGAACGCATCCTCGACAAGGGCATCGTCATCGCGGGCGACATCAAGATCGACCTGCTGGACATCGAACTCCTCACCATCCGTCTGCGCCTGTTCATCGCCTCCGTGGAGACCGCGAAGAAGGCGGGCATCGACTGGTGGGAGACCGATCCCGCGATGTCCTCCCGCGCCGCCCGGGACGCCCTCACCCAGGAGAACGAGATGCTCCGCGAACGTCTCGCGGCCCTGGAGGACCGCCTCGACGACCGGGTCACCGGCACCCGCACGGAGCGCACGAGCACCACGGAGAGCCCCGCCCGATGAGCAGCAGCGAGACCGGAACCGTCACCTACCTCTTCGCCCTGAGCGCCGCCCGCCCGCCCGAGGAGGCGCTCTCCCCCGTCGCCGGGCACCCCGGCGGCGGGCCCCTGCGCACCCTGCGCGCCGGGCGGGTGCACCTCGTGGTGCAGGACGTCCCCGCCGCCGCGTTCGCCCGGGAGGCCCTGACCGACCGGCTCAACCGGCCCGAGGAACTGGAGCGCTGCGCCCTGGCCCACCACCGGGGCGTGGCGGCGGCGGCACCCTACGGGCCGGTGGTGCCGCTGCCGCTGGCCACGGTCTACCTGAACGACGGGAACGCGGTGGCGGCCGTGGCCTCCCAGGAGCGGACCGTGCTGGACGTCTTCGCGCGGCTGACCGGCCGGACCGAGTGGGCGGTCAAGGTGCACGCCGCCGCCCCGGAGACGGCTGCCGGGCCGCCCGCCTCCTCCGGGGAGGGCGGTCCCGGCGGCGGCCGGAGCTACCTCAGCCGCGCCAGCGCCCGGCAGCGCCGGGAACGCGACCGGCACGAGACGGCCCGTGCCGTGGCCCGCACGGTCGACCGGGCGCTGCGGGCGCACGCCGCCGACGCCACGTCGCACCGCCCGCAGAGCGAGCAGCTCACCGGACGCAAGGCGCCGCAGCTGCTGAACGCGGCCTATCTGGTCGACGACGACCGCCGCGCCGGGTTCCTCGCCGAGCTGCGCCGGCTGCGGGCCGACGACCGCCTGGCCGGGGTGGACGTCACCTGGTCCGGGCCGTGGGTGCCGTACTCCTTCGCCCGCCTGGACGAGCCGGTGCCCACCGCCCTCGCGGCGGCGGCCGGAGAGGGGGCCCGGTGATCCTGCCGGACGCCCGGGAGGACGGCCTCCCGCGCACCGTGCCGTGGGACGAGGAGGAGCCGTACGCGCCGATCGGCCTGCCCCTGGTCGACCTCCTCGACCGGGTGCTCAGCACGGGTGTGGTGGTCAGCGGCGACCTGGTCATCGCCATCGCCGACGTTCCGCTGGTGCGGGTCTCCCTGCACGCGCTGCTCTCCTCGGTCTCCGCCCGCACGCCGTCTCCCTGGGCCGACAGCGGCCCCCTGTGAGGACCCCATGGACCCAGCACCCGCGCCCGTTCCCCGCCGTCCGACCCTCGACCTCGACCCGGAACGCGTCGGCGACGGTCTGGCGCAGCTCGTCCTCACCGTCGTCGAACTGCTGCGCCAGCTCATGGAGAAGCAGGCGGTCCGCCGCTTCGAGGAGGGCGACCTCACCGCCGAGCAGGAGGACCGGCTCGGCACCGCCCTGATGCTGCTGGACAGCCGCATGGACGACCTGTGCGCCCAGCACGGTCTGTCCCGCGACGACCTCAACCTCGACCTGGGACCGCTGGGTTCGCTGCTCTGAGCGCCGCCAGGACGCGGGCAGGGGAGCGCGGCGCCCCGGACCGGCGCGCGCGGCGCCGATCTGGCTCAACTCGTCGTTGACGCCGCGCCCGGTCCTCACCAGACTCACGATCCCCACCAGTGCCGAGCCGGCTCCCCCCTGACCGGTTCGCCCCGAGCGGAGGTCATCCATGGCACGTCGTTCCGAACTCCCGTTAGCCCGGCCGCTGTCCGGCGGTCGCGCGCCGAGGCGCCGCCGGACCGGCGCCCTCGCCGCGGCCGCGCTGGCCCTGGGCGCCGTCGCGGCAGTCCCGCCGCAGGCCGCGTCGCCCACCGCCCCGGCCGCCCCGGCCCCGGCCGCCCAGGCCCCCGTCGCGGCGGCGGCGTGCGGCGACGGTGCCTACCAGGCGGAGGCCGTCCTGAACGGCAGCACCTGGACCGCGCGGCGCGGCTCCTCGACGGTGTACACCGGCACCGACCTGCGCGCCGCCGTGCAGGCGGCCGTCAACAGCCTCACTCCGGGCCGCACCGCCAAGGAGCGCGTGGTGGTGCGCGGTTCCGGCTCCATGTCGGCGGGCTCCCGCATCTCCCTGCCCAGTTACACCGTCCTCGACGTGTGCGGCACCATCAACGTCACCGGCAGCGGCACCGGCGACCAGGCCCCGGTGTACTCGCGCGGCACCCGCGACATCGAGGTCCAGCACCTCAACGTCACCGGCGCCCCGCTGTACGGCGTCTTCCTGCGCAACGTGCAGAACGTCGTCCTCGGCCGGATCGACATGCGGCTCTCCTCCGGCCTCGGGGTCCGCATCGACAACCGCGGCGACACCAGCCAGTGGACCCGCAACGTCCGCATCGACGACGTCTACGTGTCCGGCGCGTCCAGCCACGCCGTCGAGACCTACGGCGTCGACGGCCTGACCGTCGGCACGGTCACCGCCCGCGACGTCGGCGAGTCCGGCCTGCTCCTCAACCAGACGGTCAACGCCACGATCGGCCGGGTCGACGCGGAGAACGCGGGCACCGGCACCGGCTACGCGGCCTTCCGGATGGCCAACCGCAACGGCCGGGTGGGCAGTTCGTACCCCACCAACGTCCGGGTGGGCGAGGTGATCGCCCGCGGCGGCGGGCGCGGCGTCTTCTGCGTCTCGGAGAGCGGCGGCGCGGTCATCGACCGGGTGAGTCTCACCAACACCGGCAACAACGCGGTGCTGATCGAGAACTGCTACAACGTGACCCTCGCCGCGCAGAGCGGCACGGTGAGCGGCGGCGGCGAGATCCGCCTGGCGGCCCGCTCGGAGTTCCCGAACAACTCCGACATCTGGATCCAGAACCTCACGGTCACCAACTCGGCGATCCGTGAGAGCCCCTGCGGCACCAACACCACCTTCCGCAACAACACGCTGGTCAACAGCAGCCAGTCGGTCTGCTGACCGGCCCCCGTCCCGCGGTCCCGCGGCTCCCGCGGACCGCGGGACGGGCGCCCCGGCCGCGCTCCGGGGGCGCGGCGTCGGCTCATCCGGCGGTGCGCCAGGTGTCCAGGAGCCGCCGGGTCCGTGCGGTGTCCGGGTGGTCCGCCTCCAGGAGCCGTTCCTGGGCGGCGAGGAGGGGGCCGGCGAGCCGCACGGCCTCCTCGACGCGGCCGGCGGCGTGGTGGGCGGCGGCCACCTCGCACCGGGAGAGCAGCGTGTCCGGGTGGGCGGGCCCCAGGGTCCGCCCGCGGTCGGCGAGGACCCGCTCGTGCAGCCGGAGCGCCTCCTCGTGCCGTCCTTCCCCGCTGTGCGAGCAGGCCAGTTCGTGCCGGGCGGTCAGGGTGTCCGGGTGGTCCGGCCCGAGGCCGCGCTCGTACTGGGCGAGCACCTGCTCCCGCAGCCGGAGCGCCTCCTCGCGCTCGCCCGACGCGTGCCGGGCGAAGGCGAGTTCGCTGCGGGGGACGGCGGTCAGCGGGTGGCCGGGACCGACGACGCGTTCCAGCCCGGCGAGGCTCCGCTCCCCGTACCGCAGCGCCCGCCGGACGTCGCCCGCCGCCCGGTGCAGGCCGCAGGCGGAGGCGAGGGCGATCAGGGTGACGGTGTCGTCCGGTCCGAGGACACGGGCCGCGTGCGCGAGGACCTGCTCGATCAGCCGCACGCCCTGCCCGGTGAGGCCCGCCGCGTGGTGCAGCAGCGCCAGGTCGTGGCGGGCGGCGAGGGTGTCCGGGTGGTCGGCGCCCAGGAGGCGTTCCTTGTCGGTCACGACCTCCTGGCAGAGCCGGATCGCCAGCCGGGGCCGGCCGGACACCCGGTGTGCGAGGGCGAGGGTGTGGCGGGCGGCCAGCGTGTCCGGGTGGTCCGCGCCGAACAGCGTGGTGGCCCGGCCGGCGGCCTCGGTCAGGTGCCGGACGGCCTCCTCGCCCCGCTCGAGCGCGCAGCAGATCCGGCCGAGCGCGTACCGGGCGGCCCAGACCTCCGGCGCGTCGGGGCCGTGCAGACGCGCCTGCTCCTCCGGGAGCCCGCGCAGCGTCTCCAGCGCCTCGGCCGCGCGGCCGGCGCTCTCGTACGCGGCGGCCAGCACGGCGCGCGCCGCGAGGGCCTGGGGGTGCCGCTCCCCCAGGTACGCCGTCGCCCGCCGCAGGTGGCCCTCGGACTCCTCGACGGCCTCGGCGGGCAGACAGTCCTCGAGCAGGCTGTGACCGACCAGTTCGAGGCAGGGGTGCGCCTCCGGGGTCCACAGGCGCGGGCCGCCGTGCGCGGCGACCGTCCGCGCGTTGGCGCGCAGCGCCGCCCGGAACAGGGGGTGCCGGTCCTCGTCCCCGGCCCAGACGTCCCACGCCTCGTCCAGGACGTCGGCGGCCAGGCGCACCAGCTCCGCCGACTCCTCCTCCGGGACGGTGGCGCGGACCACGGCGTTCACCGCGGCCTGCGTCCGCACCTCGCGCGGCCCGGGCACCTCGTCGAGGCCGACCAGGCCGTAGGCGCGGAGCAGGTACCGCGTGTCGGCGATCCGCCGGGGTGACAGTACGGGGCGGAGCTTGCGCACCAGCGCGTCGCGGCGGCCCGTGCGGGCGTGCAGGTGCTCGGAGAGGGACGTCGTCGCCCACAGCTCCGACGGGTGGCCCTGGGGCGCGAGGTGGGCGGCGAAGCGCGCGAGGGGGAGGGCGAAACCGGTCCGGTCCGCCCGCTCGACGGCGCGCAGGGCCAGCAGGGTGGCGGCGGCCGTCGCACGGCCCGCCTCGTCCTGCCCGGGCAGGGGGCCGGGGCCGGTGCCGCGCAGGAGGGCGAGGTACTCGCGGAGCCCGCGGCGCTCCTCGATCAGGTGGGCCGCGGCCAGGGCGAGGGCCGCCGGCGACCGGTCCAGGGCGTGCGCGAGTTCCGCGGCCGCCGCCGGCTCGTGGAGCTCGCCCGGACCAGCTTCGGTGAGGCGTTCGCGCAGGTAGGCCGTCGCCTCCTCCTCGGTGAACGGTCCCAGGCGGAGCAGCAGCCGGTCGTCGGCGGGCGGCGCGGTGTCCTCGCCGCGGGTGGTGATCACGACCCGGCCCGCCGCGCCGTGGCTCCGGGGCAGCCAGGGGGTGACGTCCGCCGGGTCGCCGACGCCGTCGAGGACGAGCAGCCAGCGGCGGTGGGTGACGGCCAGCCACTTCGGCAGCACCTCCGCGGCGGCCCGCGGGTTCCCGGGCGGCGCGCCGGGCAGGCCGAGGAGGCGGGCCGTCTCCGCGTAGACCTCGACGACCTCCGTCGGGTCCCCGCCGTCGGCCCAGATCAGCAGGTCGAGGCCGTCCTGCCACAGGTCCAGGGCGAGCGCGGCCGCGAACTGGGTCTTGCCGACGCCGGCCGGGCCGGTGACGACCAGGCAGGCGCCGGCCGCCTTCCCGGCCGCCTCCCACGCGGCGGCCCGGTGCTGCGGGGCGGGCGCGAGCTCGGGCGCCTCGCCGACCACGACAGGGCCGTCCAGGCCCGGGGGGCCGGCGGGGTGCGCGCCCTCGGCGTCCTGACGTCTCCGGCGGCCGAACCGTCCCACCACGCTGTTCCCTCCCCCGGCCACCGCTCCCCGCGGCGGCCTCGACCGTGGGAAAAAGATCGCACAGGCTTCCGGGGAGTCGGCGACCGGGCCCGTGCCCTACAGCTGCCGGACCGGTCGGGCGGGGTTGCCCACCGCGACGACGCCGGCGGGGATGTCCTTGGTGACCACCGAGCCCGCGCCGACGACCGAGTTGTCGCCGATGGTCACTCCGGGGCAGACGATGACCCCGCCGCCGAGCCAGACGTTGTTCCCGATGGTGATCGGCAGCGCCGCCTCCAGCTTGTCGCGCCGCGGCTCGGGCTCCACGGGGTGCGTGGGGGTGAGCAGTTGGACGTTGGGTCCGATCTGGCAGTCCTCGCCGACGGTGATCCGGGCGACGTCCAGCGCGGTCAGGTTGTAGTTGACGAACGTGCGGGCGCCGATGTGGATGTTGCTGCCGTAGTCCACGTACAGCGGCGGCCGGAGTTCCACCTCCTCCCCCACCGAGCCGAGCAGTTCGGCCAGGAGGGGCCGGGCCTGCGCGGCGTCCTCCACGTAGGCGGCCTGGTAGCGCGCGGCCGTGCGCATGGCGTGCTGCTGCCGGCGGGCGATCTCCGGGTCGTCGGCGATGTAGAGGTCGCCTGCGAGCATCCGCTCCAGGTTGGTCCGGGGGTCGCCGGCGAAGTAGTCCTTGGTCATGGCCCCTTGCTACCTCATCGCGGGCTCCGCGGGAAATGCCGTGCGGGCTCCGCGGACATCCCGTGCGGGATCCGCGGGAAATCCCGTGCGGGCGCCGCGGGAAATCCCGTGCGGGTGCCGCGGGCCGGGGTACCCGGCGCTCCCGTCGCCTCGGGAGGGAGAGCGGATGCCGGTCGACCTGCTGGGGTTCGTCGGTGTGGTGCTGATCGCCTATCTGGTGCCCGGCCCGGACTTCCTGGTCGTGGTCCGGTCGGCGACCGAGCACCCGGCGCGGGGCCGGGCGGCGGCCCTGGGGGCCCAGACCGGGCTGTGCGTGCACCTGGTCGCCGCCGCGGCCGGCCTGTCACTGGTGGCGGTGCGCCATCCGGCGGTCTTCGACGCGGTGCGGCTGCTGGGCGCGGCCTACCTCGTCCACCTGGGCGTCCGGGCGCTGCTCGCCGCCCGCCGGGGGAGCCGGTCCGGCGGGCCGGAACCGGCCCGCGGCCGGCCCGGACCCCGCGGCGGGCGTTCCGGCTTCGCGGAGGGGTTCCTCACCAACGTCCTCAATCCGAAGGCGGCGTTGTTCTTCCTGAGCGTCCTGCCGCAGTTCGTCGGCGACGGCGACGGCGACGGCTCGCCGGTCCGGCAGATCCTGTTCCTCGGCGTCCTGGACGTCGTGATCGGCGTCGTCTTCTGGTTCGCCCTGGTCGCCGTCGCGGCCCCGCTGCGCACGCTGCTCACACGCCCGAAGGTGCGGCACCGGTGGGAGGTGACCACCGGCTGGCTGTTCATCGCGATCGGCGTGGGCGTCGCGGTGGCGGCGTGAGGGCCAGGCGGGCCGCGCCCGTCAGTCGCGGCGGCCCTTGCGCAGGAAGCGCCGCAGCCGGGACAGCGGCCAGGTGTTGATCACGTCGTCCGGGGTGAGCCACCCCCGCCGGGCGGTGGCGACGCCGAACCGCAGGTGGGCGAGGTCGGGCACGGAGTGCGAGTCGCTGTCGATCGCGAACCTCACGCCGTGCCGCCGGGCCCGCAGGATGTCCTCGTCGCGCAGGTCCAGGCGGTTGGGGTGGGCGTTGATCTCCATGGCGGTGCCGGTGCGCGCGCACGCGGCGAACACCTCGTCGGCGTCGAACTCGATGCCCGGCCGCTTGCCGAGGATGCGGGTGGTGGGGTGGCCGATGATGTTGACGTGCGGGTTCTCGCAGGCGCGGACGAGCCGGCGGGTGAGTTCCTCGCGGCTCTGCCCGAAGTGCGAGTGGACGGAGGCGACGCACAGGTCGAAACCGGCCAGGAACTCCCCCGGCCAGTCCACCTCGCCGTCGGGGTCGATGTTCAGCTCCACGCCGTGCAGCAGCCGCATGCCGCCGCCGCGGGCGGTCCTTCCGCGCCGGCCGAAGACGCCGTCGAGGGCCCTGACCTCCTCGCGCTGGGCCAGGATCCGCTCGTCGGTCATCTGCTGCATGGAGAGGTTGGGCGCATGGTCGGTGACCGCGTAGTAGGCGTGGCCGCGCCCGGCGGCGCTGGCCACCATCTGCTCCAGCGGGGCGAGCCCGTCGGTGAGGTCGGTGTGGGTGTGGAGGTCGCCGCGGAGGTCGGACTCCTCGATCAGCGCGGGCAGTTCGCCGTCCCGCCCGGCCTCGATCTCGCCCCGGTCCTCCCTCAGCTGCGGCGCGATCCAGGGCAGGTCCAGCCGGGCGTAGACCTCCTCCTCGGTCTCCGAGACGATCCGCTCGCCGCTCTCGGCGTCGAACAGCCCGTACTCGGAGAGCTTGAGCCGGCGGTGGACGGCGGTCTCCCGGATGCGGATGTTGTGCGCCTTGGAGCCGGTGAAGTAGATCATGGCCGCGCCCCAGGCGTCGGGCGGGACGACCCGCAGGTCGACGGCGAGGCCCCTGGTGGTGCGCACCGAGGTCTTGGCGGGCCCGCGCGCGGTCACCTCGGAGACGTACGGAAGCTCGGCGAAGGCCCGCATGAACGGTTCGGAGTCCTCGGCCGCGACCAGGACGTCGACGTCCCCGATGGTCTCCCGGCCCCGCCGCAGCGACCCGGCGTACTCGCACCGCAGGCAGCCGTCGATCTCCGAGAGGCGGGCGACGACGTCCTCGGCGAGGTCCAGTGCCTCGTGGATCAGGACCCGGTCGCCGGAGGACTTCAGCAGGTCCACGCCGTGGAGGATGTTCTCCTCGGTCTTCGGCCCGAAGCCCTTCAGGTCGCGCAGCCGCTCCTCGTGGATCGCGTCGACGAGCTCCTCGACGGAGGAGATGCCGAGCTCCTGGTGCAGGACGTACGCCTTGCGGGGGCCGAGGCCCGGGATGGCCGTCAGCCGCCGCACCCCGGCCGGGATCTTCGCCCGGAGCTTCTCGACGGCGGCGACGGCCCCGGTGCCGAAGTACTCGGTGACCTTCTCCGCGATCGACTTCCCGACGCCGGGGATCTCCTGGAGACCCTTGGCGTCGAGCGTGGCGATGTCGGCGTGGTGCCCGCCGATCGCGCGGGCCGCCTTCTCGTAGACCCGCGCCTTGAACGCGTCCCCGCCGGTGATCGCGATCAGATCCGCGTACTCCTGGAGGAGGGCGGCCACCTCGTCGTTGGACCTGGGCATGGGGGACGAGTGTGCAGGAACGGCGGGTTCATGCACCCGCGGCGCCTCCCGGACCCGAGCGGGGGTCCGCCGCGGCCGCGGGACCCCCGGTGCGCGCGGCGGGACCGCTCGGCGCAGCTCCGGGCCTGTCCGGTGGACGCCGCCCGGCCGGGGCGCGGGCCTGGCCCGGGCCGCGGAGGCGGCGCGGGCACGCGGCCGGGCGGCGCGGTGAGGTCAGGCCAGGTGGTCGGCGACGAGTTCTGCGAACTCCTCCGGGCCGAACACCGTGACCCCCAGCTTCTGCGCCTTGGCGGCCTTGCTGCTGAGCTTGCCGCCCGCGGCCGGCGCGGCCACCAGGTACGCGGTCTCCGCGGTGACGGTGTCGCCGGCCCGTCCGCCCGCGCGCTCGATCAGGTCCTTCACCCCGGTGCGGCCGAGGTCGGCGAGCGGCCCGGTCATCTTCCCCGTGACCACCACCTTCATCGGCCGGCCGTCCTCGCCGACCAGGGGGCCCTCGCCCGCGCCGGGGTCCACCGGTTCCGTCAGGTCGGCCCCGGCGGCGGCCATCTTGTCGATCACCGGGCCGAGTTCGGCGAGGGCGGCGACGATGCCGGGCGCCTTCTCCGGCCCGATGCCCTCGACCTCCCGCATCGCCTCCGCGTCCGCGGCCCGGACGGCGTCCATGGTGCGGAAGTGGGCGGCGATCCGCTGCGACAGGCGGCGCCCGGTGTTGCGGATGCCCAGCGCGCACAGCTGCCGGCTGAGCGGTCTCGCCCGGGCGGCCTCGATCTGCGCCAGCAGGCTCGCGCCCCGCTTGGCGCTCCCGGAGGCCGCGGTCAGCGTCTCCAGGTCGAGGGTGTACAGGTCGGCGATGTCGGCGACGGCGCCGGAGGCGACCAGCGCGTTGACGTAGGTGGCGCCCAGGCCGTCGATGTCCAGGCAGTCGCGCTGCGCGGCGTAGGCGATCAGCGCGGGCAGCCGGCAGGCGGCTCCCTTCACGCACCGCCACCGCTCCTGGCTCCTGTCGACGGCGCCGCCGCAGTGCGGGCACGCCTCGGGGAGCGGCACCGCCACCGCGTCGGCGGGACGGAGTGCCACCACGGCGGCCTGGACGCGGGGGATGATGTCGCCGGCCTTGTACACGGTGACGGTGTCCCCGATGTGCAGGTCGCGGCGGCGTATGTCGGCCGGGTTGTGCAGCGTGGCGTACTCGACGACGCTGCCGTCGATCTCGACCGGCTCCAGCCGTGCCCGGGGGGCGAGCACCCCCGTCCGGCCCACGTTCCACTCGACGTCCAGCAGCCGCGTGGTCCGCTCGACCGCCGGCAGCTTGTAGGCGATCGCCCAGTACGGGAAGCGGGAGCCGAAGCCGGCGGCCCGCTGCTCGGCGGCGTCGTCGGCCTTCACGACCACACCGTCGATGCCGAACGGCAGGCTCGGTCGCATCGCCTGGATCTCCTCGACCCGCGCCCGGGCCTCCTCCACCGTCCGCACGCGCAGCAGCGCGGCCGGGTTGTCGCGGGTGGTCCGCACCCCCGCCCGCGACAGCAGGGCCAGCACCTCGGAGTGCGGGGCTCCCTCGGGCAGGAACGACCCGCCGTCGAGGGGGACGGCGCCGTACGCCCAGAACGTCATGGCCAGCCGGTACGGCCGGTCCTTGGCGCGCAGCGTGCCCGCCGCACCGTTGCGCGGGTTGGAGAACACCTTGGCGCCGTGCTCCGCCCGCATCTCGTTCGCCCGCTCGAACTGGGCCTGGGTGAACAGCACCTCGCCCCGCACCTCGACGGTGACCGGGGTCTCCAGCAGCTCCGGGAGGCCCTCGACGGTGCCGATCACATGGCTGACGTCCTCGCCGAACCGGCCGTCGCCGCGGGTGACGACCTGCACCAGCCGTCCGTCCCGGTAGCGGGCCGCGACGGCCGCGCCGTCCAGCTTGGGCTCGACCGTGAAGCCGCCCTCCACCGGCCGGCCCAGGCGCCGCTGCAGGCTCTCGCCCCACGCGGCGAGCTGCTCGGCGGAGAACACGTTGTCCAGCGACAGCATCGGCACCGTGTGGGCGACGTCGCCCGCCGGGGCGGCGCCCGCCGCCACCTGGTGCGTCGGGGAGTCCGCCGACGTCTCGCCGGGGTGGGCCTCCTCGTAGGCGGCTATCGCGAGCAGTTCCCGGTCGTAGGTGGCGTCGTCCAGCACGCTCTCGGCGGCGGTGTCGCCGTCGCCTCCGTAGTACGCGCGGGCGGCGGCGCGCACCCGGGCGATCGCGGCCTCGTACTGGGCAGGGGTCGACAGCGCCTCGACGGCGGGAGAAGTCGTCATGCGAACACTCTTCCGCACGGGTCTGACAACGCGCGGGGCCGGCGTGGCACGGCTCCGACGCAGCACGGCTCCGGCACGGCACGGCTCCGGCGACGCCCGGTCCGGCGGCGCCCGGCGGCCTCGGCGGGGCCGGGTCCGGTTCGGTGCAGGGCGGTCACGCGGGCGCCGGGTCCCCGTCGGCGCTTGTCGGCTCCGGGGCCGGGTGAGAGACTTGCGCGCCGCCAGGGCGGCGGAGGCGACGGGGGCGTGATGGGCCAGGTGGGGACCGCGGCCATGCTGCGGGTGACGGACGTGCACAAGTCGTACGGGCGGGGGGTGACCGCCGTGCACGCGCTGCGCGGGGTGTCCTTCGAGGTGCCGCGCGGCGAACTCGTCGCGCTCAAAGGACGATCGGGGTCGGGGAAGACCACGCTGCTGAACATCGTCGGCGGGCTGGACGAGCCGGACCGCGGGCAGGTCACGCTCGACGGGCTGGTCCTGGCGGAACAGGACGAGGACGCCCTCCTGGCCCTGCGGCGGGAACGCGTCGGCTTCGTCTTCCAGTCGTTCGGCCTCATCCCCGTCCTCACCGCCGCCGAGAACGTGGGCGTGCCGCTGCGGCTGCGCCGGGCGGACCCGCGGGAGCGGCGCGAGCGGGTCGAACTGCTGCTGTCCCTGGTGGGGCTGGCGGACCACGCGGCGCAGCGGCCGGGCGAACTGTCGGGCGGGCAGCGCCAGCGGGTCGCCATCGCCCGCGCCCTGGCCAACAGCCCCTCGGTCCTGATCGCCGACGAGCCCACCGGCCAGCTCGACGCGGAGACCGGGCACTCGGTGATGGAACTGCTGCGCGCGGTCGTCCGCAGCGAGCGGATCACCGCTCTGGTCGCCACCCACGACACGACCCTGCTGGACCTGGCCGACCGGGTGCTGGAGCTGAGGGACGGCGCCGTCTTCGAGGCCTAGGCGCAGTGCCAGGGCCTGTCCGGTTCACACGGCGGGCACGGCGGCCGGCTCCCCCGCGGAGGGCCGTCGCACCTCGAAGTGGAAGCATCCGTACTCCAGCGCCCGGACGTGCACCAGCACCACCTCCGGATCGGCGAACGCGTCGTCGAAGGCCGCGTCGAAGCCGGCGGAGGCGGCGGCCGTGTACGGGGCGCAGGGGCGGCCCGCGTCGTCGACGACCCGCAGTTCCCCGGGGGCGGTGGGCGCGACGGGCGGCACGGTGTACCTGGTCATGCGCCCATGCCGGCCGGGTGACGTGCGCCGGTGCCGGCGGGAATCCGACGTCGCGTTGCCGCGTGACGGCGCGGCGGGGACGTCTCCGGGGATCAGGCCCGTGGCGCGGTGTCGTCGGGGCCGGTGTCCGGGCGGACGGCGATGTGGTCGGGTTCCAGTTCCAGGCTGACGCGGTCGCGCATCCCCAGGGCGCGGACGTACTCGGCCGGGAGCTGGAGGCGTCCCGCCCGGTCGAGCATGGCGTACTCGCGGGCGACCAGGCTCTCCCGGCCGGTGGCGGAGTCCACCTCGCTGCGGCGCAGCACCTCCGTGGCGGTCCGCCCGTCACGGATGGCGACGGTGCGGCGGACCTCGGCGGCGACGGACTGGTCGTGGGTGACGATCACGACGGTGGTCCCCAGCGTCTCGTTGACGGTGCGGAACGCGGCGAAGACCTGTTCGGCGGTCTCGGAGTCGAGTTCGCCGGTGGGCTCGTCGGCGAGGAGGACGGCGGGGTCGTTGACCAGGGCGACCGCGAGGGCGACGCGCTGCTGCTGACCGCCCGACATCTCGTGCGGGCGCCGGTCCCGGCACTCCGCGACGCCGAGCAGGCCGAGCAGTTCCGTGGCGCGCTCGGCCTGCGCCCGGCGCCGGCCACCGGCTCGCGCCAGTCGCAGGGGCAGGGCGACGTTCTGCGCGGCGGTGAGGTACGGCAGCAGGTTGCGGGAGGTCTGCTGCCAGACGAAGCCGACGGTCCTGCGGCGGTAGGCGAGGCGTTCCCGGGAGGACAGGGTGAGCAGGTCGTGGCCGGCGACGCGGGCCGCTCCGGCGGTGGGTCTGTCCAGTCCGGCGAGGATGTTCATCAGGGTCGACTTGCCGCTGCCGGAGGCGCCGACCAGAGCCATCAACTCCCCCTGCCGCACGAGGAGGTCGAGGCCCTGCAGGGCCTGGACCTCCACCCCGTCGACGGAGAACACCCGCACCAGGCGGTCGCAGGTGATCAGGGCGTCGTGACCGTAGGCGGTGGCGTCCCGCGCGGCGCGGGCGCGGTCGGCGAGCTCGTCGAAGGTCGGGCTGCTGGTCATCGGCTGCTCCTGGACTCGCGGAGGGACACGGGCCGGTACCGAAGGGCGAGTGCTCGCTCCCGGGTGCTGCTCACGCTGCGCACGCTGCTCACGGTCTAGGCGTCCCCCAGCCTCAGTTCGCGTACCGAGCCGCGCCGGCCGGCCCACCAGGCGTGGACCGCGGGCACGCCGACGGCCAGCAGCAGAACGGTCAGCGCGGGAACCGCCAGGGAGAGCGGGTCGACGCGCAGGACCGCCTCGCCGGTGGTGGGCGGGGAGGTCAGGGCGACCGCCGTGAGGTCGACTCCCGGTGCCAGCAGGTGGACGGCGGCCCAGCCGGTGAGCGTTCCGCCGACCGCGGCCAGGCATGCCTGCGGGAGGGCCGTGAGGATCAGCAGCCGGCGTCCCTGGGACCGGGTCATGCCCATGGTGCGCAACCGGGCCAGCAGGGCGGTGCGTTCGGGTGCGGTGCGCAGGACGGTGAGCAGCAGGGCGACGGCGGCGTAGCCCGCGCCCGCGGCGACGGCCACGGTGTAGAGGCGTTCGGCGCCGGACTGCAGGGGCGAGTCGACGTGCCGTCCACGCTCCTCCCCGCGCAGCCGGACGCCCACCGCGTCGTCCGCCGCCGCGGCGGTCCCCGCCGTGGGGTCCCCGGTCGTGGGGTCCCCGGTCGTGGGGTCACCTGCCCCACCAGGGCCGCCGCCCGCCCCGTCACCGGACCCGCCCGGGTCGCCCGGGTCGCCGCCCGGCCCCCCCGCGGCCGCGCGCAGGGCGCGGCCGTCCAGCGTGTCGCCGGTGAGCAGCAGGGTGGTGGCGCGGGCGGCCTCGCGGGGCAGGCCGGAGCGGTCCACGACCAGGAAGTCGTCGCCGACGACGGCCGGGGTGTGCTCCACGACGTCGACGACCCGCACGGTGACGGTGCTGCCGTCGGGCAGCAGGACGTCCCAGGGGCCGGTGCCGTACACCTCGGCCGTGTGCGGCGAGGCCAGCGCGGGCAGCGTCCGGCCGGCGTCGCCGCCCGAGGTGTCGTTCCGTCCGAGGCGCGCGGCGTCGAACGGCCCGAGTCCGGTGTGCTCCGCCAGCCGGGCGTAGGCGCCGGGGTCGACACCGGCCAGCGGCACCGGCTCGCCGGTCAGCCGGGCCTTCGCCTCGTACGCGACGCCCGCCTCGGTGACGGCGCGGACGCCGGGCAGCCGGCGCACCCGGTCGGGCAGGGTCCCGGGGAGCGCCCCCGTGGTCGACTCGACGCGGCCGTCCGCCCCGACGGCGAGCAGCGCGGCCCGGTCGCGGGCGGCCGTGACCCCGGCGAGGACCGAGCCGCCGAACGCGGCGGTGGTGAGGGCGGTGAGCAGCGCGAGCAGCGGCAGCACGGCGAAGCCCGAGGCGCGGGCCGCGTGGGCCACCGACAGGGGGACCACCGCGCCGCGCGCCCGTGCGGTGGCCCGGCCCAGCGCCCGCAGCGGCAGGGGCTGGAGGCGCACCAGCAGCAGGGCGGCGACCACACCGGTGAGGACCGGGGCGGCGGCGACCGGGCCGGCGCCGCCGGAGCCCTGCCGGCGCAGTGCCACGACCGTGCCCGCGGCGATCACCAGCACGGCCAGTTCGGCGACGGTGCGGCGCCGCGACGGCCGGGCGGAGACGAGGTCCTCCCGGCCCGTGTCCGTCCGTACCGTGCGGTGCGCGGCCATGACGCGCGCCGGGAGGGCGAGGCACGCGAACAGGGTGACGGCGAGGGCGGCGGCGACGGCGGGCGCGGTGCGGGCGCCGGGCAGCAGGAGCAGCGCGGCGGTCAGCCCGAGGGCGCCGGCGGGGACCGCCACCGCGGCCGTCTCCGCCAGGAGGCGCAGGGCGAGACCGGTCGGTGAGGCGCCGCGGGCCCGCAGCAGGGCCGCCTCGCCGCGCCGCCGGTCGGCCGCGACGCCGGCGGCCATGGCCAGCACGATCACGGCGAGGGCGCCGGTGCCGACCGCGGCGAGCAGGACCAGCGGGTCGATGCCCGACCGGAGCCGGGTCTGGCCGGCCAGGACCTCGTCGAGCCGCGTCTGGATGTCCACGTTCTCGTCGACGGTCGCCCGCAGGCGGCGGCCGCCCGGTCCCGACTCCAGGGCGGCGACCGCGGAGGCCAGCCGGTCGAGGTCGTGGCCGCGCAGGGCGGCGGCGTCGGGGGACACGTTCCAGTACCGGGTGAGGCCGGCGACGCCGAGCAGGGCGGGTCCGGCGTCGGGGGCGATCAGCAGGCCGCCGACCCAGTAGCGGTCCGGCGGGGAGCTGCCCGGCACCTGGTGCAGCGCGGGGGTGCGCAGCACCGGCGCCACCGACCAGTAGGCGCCGCGGGGGTCGCGCGGGACGACGATGCCGGTGATCCGGACGGCGAGCGGGCCGCGGGCCGAGGTGGGGACGTGGATCACCGAGCCCACCCGGATGCGTAGGGTGCGGGCGGTGTCCGCGGTGACGGCGGCCTCGATGCGGGTGGTCCGCGAGGTGGCGGTCCCGCCGGTGGTGCGCGGCAGCCGTCCCTCGGTGACGCGGGTGTGGGAGGCGAGGTCCTGCTGGGCGGCGAGCACCACCTCGGGGAGCGTCCCGGTGGGTCGGGGGAGCCAGGGGTCGGTCACCGGCACTGTCTCGGCGGTGCGCACGCCGTACGCGGACCGGGCCCGGTCGGGCGTCAGCGGCGCCTGCGCGGCGGCGAGGACCTCGGCCCGCGCCGCGGCCAGCGGACCGGGGCGCAGGACGTCCTCCGCCTCCTCGACGGACGGGTACCGGGGCAGGGCCGCCTGGACCTGCACGGTCGTCGCGTCGGGAAGGGCCTGCGCCACCGCGCGGCGCAGCCCCGCGTCGGTGTACCGGTCGACGGCCCGGGGGAACGCGGCGGCCAGGGTGGCCGTCACGGCCACCAGCAGGGCGAGGGCGACGGACGTGCCGGCGAAGGCCCTCAGCCGGGTCGCCGGCCCGTCCCGCGCGTCGGCCGGCCCGGGCAGCCCGTCCCGCGCGTCGGCCGGCCCGGGCCGAGCGGTCACGGCGTCACCTCGTCGCCACGCGGTCACGGCGTCACCTCTTCACGGAGAGCGGCCACGGACTTCGCCCGCCGGAGCATCAGCGCGGCGGTCACCAGGATGGGGCCCGCGGCGAGGGCCGCCAGCAGGACGGCCACCCGTGGGAGCGGGAGTTCGACCAGGACCGGGGGCAGCGGCCGGGCGGCCTGCCCGGTCAGGACCACCAGGGGCACCAGCACGTGGGTGAGCAGCACGCCCAGGCAGGTGCCGACCAGCAGCGCCAGGGTGACCAGGACGCCCTGTTCCACGGCGATCAGCCGGGCCAGCCGGCGGCGCGGCGTCCCCAGGGCGCGCAGGACGGCGAACTCGCCGTCGCGGGCCCGCATCGCCGCGGCCGCGCTCACCGCGAAGCCGAGCGGGACGAACAGGGCCGTCACCGCTGCCGCCGCGCCCAGTGCCGCCTCGGGGGCCGCGCCGAACGGGTCGTCGCGCTGCTCCGCCGCCATCTCGTCCCGCACCAGCACCTGTTCCGCGCCGACGCCGGGCAGCGCCCGCACGGCCGCGGCCACGGTGCGCGGCGCGTCCGTGCCCAGCCACCACTCGTCGGGCGACAGTCCGGTTCCGTCGCGCTCCCGCAGCACCCGCTCCACGGCCCGCAGGTCGACCAGCAGAGCCCCGCCGTCCCGCGCGGTGGCCTCCGTGGTGGGCAGGGCGCTCGCGGTGCGCACGATGCGGACGGGCAGCGAGCGGCCGTCGAACCGCACGTCCACCCGCTGCCCCTCCCGCGCGCCGGACGCGGCGAGGAACCGGGGGGTGGCCACGGCGGTGACCTCGGGCGGCGGGGGCTGCGCCACGTCGAACCGGAAGTCGACCGGGACGTCGGGCCACGCCTCGCCGCCCGGCAGGTGGCCGGTGCCGAAGGCCAGGGTGACGGGGGCCGTCGAGGTGAGCCGGGGGCGGGTCGGCGGGGCGCCGCCGTCGAAGGAGACGGGGGCCTGCTCGCTGTCGATCGCGGTCGTCCACGTCGTGGGCAGGGCCAGTCGCCGCTCGTCGCCGTCGGCCGCGGTCGCCGTGAGCGCGCCGAGGACCAGCCGGTGCCGGTGGCTCCGGCCGGTCGGCTGCGGGGTGCTCAGCTCGAGCCCGGTCAGCGTCAACGGGCCCGGTGCTCCGCCCAGTTCGGGCGTCAGCCGGTGCGGGCGGCCGTCCGCGGGGAGGCGGCCGGACGGCAGGGCGTAGGAGGTGCCGTGGCGGTCCCGCACGGTGAGGGTGACGTCCGCGGCCGGTGCGGGCGCGGAACTGTGCAGGGTGGCGGTGAGCGTGAGCCGGCGGGTGCCGGCCGGCACCCGGGCGCCCGTGAGTTCGCCGGGCGGCGCGAGACCGGCGAGCGGCGGACCGTCCGTCAGGTCGTGCCGGGCGAGCATCACGCCGTCCGCCTCCCGCGTGTTGAGGGCCAGCAGGGTCGCGGTGCGGTTCCCGGCGAGCAGCACGGTGCCGCGGACGGCGGGGACGACCGCGTCGACGTGCGGCAGGGCCGCGTAGACGTCCGTGCGGCCCACGCCCCCGTCGCCGGAGCCCAGGACCCGCACCTCGGCGCCGGCGCGGAAGTCGGCCTGGTCGTCCTGGGAGCGCTGCCAGGAGGCGCCCTGCCCGATCGCCGTCACGCCCAGCGCGACGGAGACGACCAGGAGCAGCACCGGTCCCGCGCCGCGCGTCGGCCGGCGGCTGAACTGCCACCCGACCATGGCCACGGTCAGCCCGCGGCCGCGGAGCAGCAGCCGCTCGGCCGCCCGCGCCAGCACGGGCAGCAGCCGCAGGGCCAGCACCGTACCGGCGAGCAGCACCAGGGCGGGCGTCACGACGAGCAGCGGGTCGACGCCGGGTCCGCCGTCGCGGTCGGCGGCGCCGGTGCCGGTGCCGGTGCCGGTGCGTCCGGTGTCGAGCAGCCGGAAGGCCACGGCGGCCACGGCGAGCAGGGCCAGGTCCGCCCCGGCGCGCAGCGGGCCGGGCAGCGAGCCCGTCCGCGCCGCGGCGACGCCCACGGAGGAGGACCGCAGCGCCGGGAGCGCCACCGCCAGCGCGCACAGCACGGCCACCGCGGCGGCCACCGCCCACACCTCCGGCCGTCCGGCGGCCGGGACCTCGACCCGCACCCCGGTCCGGCCCAGGGCGCCCTGTCCGGCCAGCAGCCGTGCCAGCGGCCCGGCCAGCAACGGCGCCACCACCAGCGCGGGCAGCGAGATCAGCAGCGCCTCCAGCGCGGCCACGCCCGCGAGCCGTCCGCGGGTGGCTCCGCGCGCCCGCAGCAGCCGGGTCTCCGCGAGGCGTTCGGAGCTGAGCGACCGGGCGACGAGCAGCAGGGCGCAGGCGGCGAGCAGGGCGAGCTGGGCGGCGACGACCAGCACGCTGGACCGGGTGACGAGCAGCGACCGCTCGGCGCGGTCGAGCACCTGGGGCAGCCCGGTGGTCCCCTCGGTCAGGCCGCCGAGCGCCTCCATCTCCCGCAGCCCCTCGCTCCCGGTGCGGGCGGCCTCGCGCAGCGGGCCGATCCGGTCCGTCGTCAGCGCGGAGTAGTCGGCGGTCAGCAGCCAGCCCGACCCGCCGGAGCTCACCCGGCCCGACGCCGGCACGTCCGCGGCGGTGAGCAGCGGGCCGAAGGTGGTGAAGCCCTCGGTCCGCTCGCCGCGACCGCCGAGTTCGTCCAGCTTCCAGTAGGGCGAGCGGAGATCGGCGGGCCGGTACACGCCGGTGATCAGCACGGGTACGGAGGGGCCGCCGATCCGGTCGGTGAGGGTCAGCCGGTCGCCGGGCCCGAGCCCGAGCCGCCGGGCGGCGCCGCGCGGCAGGGCCGCCTCCACCGGCCCGGTCGTCCCCGCCGCCCGCGGCGGCCGTCCGGCGACCGTCCGCACCTGGGCGGGGTCCAGGGCGGCGAAGTGCGCCAGGTCGGGGTTCCCGCCCCGTTCGGCGGACGGCCGCAGGGTGGCCGGCAGCGCGTAGGGGCCGGACCGCGTCAGCGTGCTCACCCGCACCGGCAGCCCGTCGAAGACGACACGCCCCTGGGCCCGCACGGCCTGGTCGGCCGCCGTCCGGTCGGCGGCCGTCACGTCGGCCTTGACGACCAGGGCGGCCTCGGCGGCGGTGCGTTCCTCCGCCAGCGACCGCCGGAGCGCGGCGTCGCCCACGGCGCCCGCGTAGGCGGTGAGCGCGGCCAGCACCACCGTGGTCAGCAGCACCGTCGCCGACGCGGCCCCCAGCAGCGCGCGGTACCCGCGGGCCCGCAGCCCGATGAACCGCAACACACCCGGCGGCACGGCTCGTTCCCCCACCAGACCCCCCGAAGTCCCCCGTGCGGGCCGGACGGGCGCGGATCACCCCGCCCCGGCCGGCGCAGGAGGGCACTGTACATGCCACAACATCACCGCCGCGCCCCTCCGGAACCACCCCGCCTGCGGCGGGAGCCGGGGGCGGCCCTCCGCCGCGGGCCCGTCCGCGTCGCGGCGTCACTCCGTCGGCGTGCCGATCCTCAGGCGGTTGCCGTCCGGGTCGCGGAGTTCGATCTCCCGGGCCCAGGGCAGGTCGGTGACCTCCACCCCGAACGCGGAGGCGACGGCGTCGACGTCCCGGACGCGGAGGTGGACCAGCGTGTCGGGGGGCGCGTCGCCGTGGTGCTCCGAGAGGAACAGCCGGACCTCGCCGCGGGCGACCTCGACGAACGCGGGCAGTCCGGGCTCGAAGCGGTGCTCCCACTGCCGGGCGAAGCCCAGCCGCTCGTACCACGTGACCGCCGCCGCGGCGTCCTCGACCCGGAGCACGGGGATGGCTTCCTCCTTCATGGCGTCATCCTCGCACCGCCCCGCCTCCGTGACCGCGTGACCGCGTGACTCCGTGCGGACGTCACTGCCCGTCGCCGCCCGCGTCGTGGACGAGCAGGGCGATCTGCACGCGGTTGTTGAGCTCCAGCTTCGCGAGGATGCGCGAGACGTGCGTCTTCACGGTCGGCAGCGCCAGGTGCAGCTCCGCGGCGATCTCCCCGTTGCTGCGGCCCCGGCCGACCGCCAGGGCGACCTCGCGCTCGCGGTCGGCCAGCAGGGCGAGGCGCCGCCGGGCCCGGACCGCGCGGGTGTCGCGGTCGGCCGCCCCGCCGGTGACCTGGGCGATCAGCCGCCGGGTCACGGCCGGCGACAGCACCGGCTCACCCGCGGCCACCTTCCGGACCGCGGCGACGATGTCCTGCGGCGGGGTGTCCTTCAGCAGGTACCCGGCGGCGCCCGCGCGCAGGGCGCGCAGGACCAGCTCGTCCGCCTGGAAGGTGGTGAGCACGAGGATCTCGGGCGGCCGGGGGCCGCCGCGCAGTGCCGCGGTGGCGGTCAGGCCGTCCACCCCCGGCATCCGGATGTCCATCAGGACGACGTCGGGACGGTGCCGCGCCGCCCGGGCCGACGCCTCCGCCCCGTCGGCGGCCTCCGCGACGACCTCCAGGTCGGGGGCGCCGCCCAGCATCAGCCGGAGCGCGGACCGCACCAGCGGGTCGTCGTCGACCAGGAGGACGCGGACGGTGTCGCTCATGCCGCTGCTCCCTCCGCGCCGGCACGCCCGTCCGCCCCGGGCCACGGGAGGTCCGCCCGCACCGTGAAGCGGCCGTCGCGCACGCCGTGCTCCAGCCGGCCTCCGGCCAGTGCGACCCGTTCCGCCATGCCGATCAGCCCCTGCCCGGCGCCGGGGACGGGCGGGGCGACGCGGGCGCCGACCGCGGCCGGGCTCCTGGTCCGCACCGGGTTGCCCACCTCGACGACGAGTCCGGCGCCCGGGCGGCCCGTGACGGTCACGGTCACCTCGACGCCCCCGGCGTGCTTGCGCGCGTTGGTCACCGCCTCCTGCACCACCCGGGAGGCGGTGCGGCCCACGGTGGCGGGCAGCGTCTCGACGGCTGCGGCGTCGAGACGGTAGGTGACGCGCATACCGGCGGCCCGGGACTCGTCCAGCAGCCGGTCGACCTCGGCGAGACCGGGCCGCGGGCCCGGCGCCTCCTCCGCCCGCGCGCCGCCCGAGCCGCGCAGCACGCCGATCACCTCGCGCAGGTCCTCCAGCGCCTGGTGCGCGCTGTCGCGGATCACCCCGGCGGCGCGGCGCAGGTCCTCCGGCGAGGCCCCCGGGTTGTACTCCAGCGCCCCGGCCTGGACGCTCAGCAGGGACAGCCGGTGGGCGAGGACGTCGTGCATCTCCCGGGCCATCTCCTCCCGCACCTCCCGGCGGGCGTCGTCCGCGGCGCGCACGGCCCCCTCCGCGAGGGACGCGATCAGCGCCCGCCGCGAGCGGATGTAGAGCCCCCAGCCGAGCGCGCAGGCCACCAGGGTGAAATAGGTGAGGGCCGACCCGACGACCTCCTCGCCGCGGTCCAGGTCCCGCAGCAGGAACACCGCGAACTGCGCCAGCGTGAGACCACCGAGCCAGGCCGTGACCCGGCGCGGACGGTGCACGGCGACGGTGAACAGGGCCACCAGGATCGCCCCGGTGAGGAAGTGGAACTGGGTACCGGCGAGCATCAGCAGCACCGCCAGCGGCACCGGCCACCGCCGCCGCAGGAAGACCGCGGCGCAGCCGGCCGCCCCCGCCACCTGTTCGGCCACCGGCACGCCGGCGGACACGTCGCCCCGGTAGGCGGCGTCGGCCGTGACCACGGAGAAGACCACGGCGAACAGGAAGCAGGCGATGTCCACGGACAGGTCGCGGCGGGTACGCATGGCATCGAATGTACGGGCGGCCCGGCCGGTCAGGGCGGCGCCCGTCCCCGGACCGGTACTTTCGGACGACTCCGCGGCCCGTGTCCGATACCGACGCCCGACGCCCCCGTCCGGGCCGCGCTCCCAGACTGGGGCCATGAAGGGTTTCCTCGGTTTCCTCAGCTTCGTGCTCGTCGCCGGCGGCGTGCAGGGCCTCGTCCACGAGTTCTCCGGCACCTGGATCCCGGTGATGGGGTTCATGCGGCACGTCTACGTCGACGGCTACGAGATCTACATCGGCATCGCCCTGCTGGCCCTGGGCGCGGCCGTGGCGGTGGCGGCGGGCAGGGCGGGCGAGGCCGGACCGAAGGGGTAGGCCGACCGGCCGGACCGCATCGGGTCACGCGGCGGTCCACGGTGCTGCGGAGAACCTCCCCCGGGATCCGCGGGGCGATGTCGGCCGCGGTCGGTCGCCGGCCATGCCGGCGCCACCGCCACCGGGCTGATGCAGGCCGCGGACACGACGCTGTACTGGGCGAAGGC
>NZ_JBEYUK010000040.1:0-42004 GCF_040643475.1 Streptomyces sp. NPDC047130
CTCCCAGACGCTCGACCGGGGACTGCGTGTCCTCAAGCTGCTCGCCGACACCGACCACGGCCTGACCGTCACCGAGCTGTCCCAGCGGCTCGGCGCCGCTCGGGTCTTCTGGGGTGTTCCCGGGGCGCTGCTGGGCGCCGGGCCGGGTCAGAGCTCCCGGTGCACCTTGGTGTTGGACGCCTGGGCGCGGGGGCGGACCACCAGCAGGTCGACGTTGACGTGGCTGGGGCGGGTGACCGCCCAGGCGATGGTGTCGGCGACGTCGTCCGCGGTCAGCGGCTCGGCCACGCCCTGGTAGACCTTGGCGGCCTTCTCCTCGTCCCCGTGGAACCGGGTCAGGGCGAACTCCTCGGTCTTCACCATGCCGGGCGCGATCTCGATCACCCGGACCGGGGTGCCGACGATCTCCAGCCGGAGGGTCTCCGCGAGCACGTGCTCGGCGTGCTTGGCCGCCACGTAGCCGGCGCCGCCCTCGTAGGTGGCGTGACCGGCGGTGGAGGAGACCACCACGACCGTGCCGTCGCCGCTCGCGGTCAGGGCGGGCAGCAGCGCCTGGGTGACGTTGAGGGTGCCGATCACGTTCGTCTCGTACATGGTCCGCCACTCCTGCGGGTCGCCGGTGGCCACCGGGTCGGAGCCGAGGGCCCCGCCGGCGTTGTTGACCAGCACGCCGACGGCCCTGAAGGCGGTGGCGAACTCGTCAACGGCGGCGCGGTCGGTGACGTCCAGGGCGTACGCGGTGGCGGAGTGGCCGGCGGCGGTGATCTCCTCCGCGAGCGCCTCGATCCGGTCCTTGCGGCGGGCGGTCAGGACGACGCGGTAACCCGCCGCGGCGAGCTGCCGCGCGGTGGCGGCGCCGATGCCGCTGCTGGCGCCGGTGACGACGGCGATGCGGGAGGCGGGGGTGGGGGTGGCGGTGTAGGCGGCGGTCATACGGCGCGGCGCTCCCGTTCGAGTCGTGTCCACGGACCCCGCCACCTTAAGCACCGTCCCCCCGCCCCCGGCACCCCGTCTCACGACCGGCCCGGACGAGGTGCGGCGCGGGGGCCAGGGCGGCGGGGAGCGCGTCGGTCAGCGGCGAGGGGCGTACATGATCACCGCCATGCCCGCGAGGCAGATGAGCGCCCCGGCCACGTCCCACCGGTCAGGCCGGTACCCGTCCGCGACCGCCCCCCACGCGAGGGACCCGGCGACGAAGACGCCCCCGTACGCCGCCAGCACCCTCCCGAACTCCCCCTCCGGCTGGAACGTGGCGACGAACCCGTACGCCCCCAGCGCCAGCACCCCCGCCCCGATCCACGCCCAGCCCCGGCTCTCCCGGAAGCCCTGCCAGACCAGCCACGCGCCGCCGATCTCCAACACCGCGGCCAGCGCGAAGAGCACCGCGGACCTCACGATCACCATCGGGTCACCATGCCATGCCGCGGGCGGCGGAATACCTGTCGCCCCCGCCTGGTTCTCGGATATAGTTCAATGGTCAACAACATTGGAGTGAGCGACCATGACCATGGAGTTCGGGATCTTCTCGGTCGGCGACGTGACGCCCGACCCCACCACCGGCCGGACCCCCACCGAGCGCGAGCGCATCAAGGCCATGGTCGAGATCGCGCTGAAGGCGGAGGAGGTCGGCCTCGACGTCTTCGCGATGGGCGAGCACCACAACCCGCCCTTCGTGCCGTCCTCGCCCACCACCATGCTGGGCTGGATCGCGGCGCGGACGGAGACGCTCACCCTCTCGACCTCGACGACGCTGATCACCACCAACGACCCGGTGAAGATCGCCGAGGACTACGCGATGCTCCAGCACCTCGCGGACGGCCGCGTCGACCTGATGATGGGCCGCGGCAACACCGGCCCGGTCTACCCCTGGTTCGGGCAGGACATCCGCCAGGGCATCAACCTCGCCATCGAGAACTACGCCCTGCTCCACCGCCTGTGGCGCGAGGAGGTCGTGAACTGGGAGGGCAAGTTCCGCACCCCGCTGCAGGGCTTCACCTCCACCCCGCGTCCCATGGACGACGTGCCCCCGTTCGTCTGGCACGGCTCGATCCGGTCCCCCGAGATCGCCGAGCAGGCCGCGTACTACGGGGACGGGTTCTTCCACAACAACATCTTCTGGCCCGCCGACCACACCCGCCGGATGGTCGAGTTCTACCGGACCCGCTTCGCCCACTACGGCCACGGACGGCCGGAGCAGGCGATCGTCGGCCTCGGCGGCCAGGTGTTCATGCGGAAGAACTCCCAGGACGCCGTCCGCGAGTTCCGCCCCTACTTCGACAACGCGCCGGTCTACGGCCACGGCCCCTCCCTGGAGGAGTTCACCCGTGACACCCCGCTGACCGTCGGCTCCCCGCAGCAGGTCATCGAGCGCACCCTGTCGTTCCGCGAGGTGGCCGGCGACTACCAGCGCCAGCTCTTCCTCATGGACCACGCCGGGCTGCCCCTGAAGACCGTGCTCGAGCAGCTCGACATCCTCGGCGAGGAGGTCGTGCCGGTGCTCCGCGAGGAGTTCGCCAAGGGCCGCCCGGCCGACGTGCCCGACGCGCCGACCCACGCCTCCCTCGTCACCAGGGCGAAGGCCGAGGCCGAGGCGAAGACCGGGACCGGGGCCGGAACCGGGGCCGGGACGCCGCTGAACGACACCACGAAGGAGAAGGAGGCCGCACGATGAAGCTCGTCGTCGTCTCGGCGGGACTGAGCGTCCCGTCCTCCACCCGGCTGCTGGCCGACCGCCTCGGCCGCGCCACCGCCGACCGCACCGGCGCGGACGTCCAGGTGATCGAGGTGCGCGACCTCGCCGTCGAGATCGCGCACAACCTCACCAACGGCTTCCCCGGCCGCGAGCTGGCCGCCGCCCAGGAGGCGGTGACCGCCGCCGACGGACTGATCGTCGTCACCCCGGTCTTCTCCGCCTCCTACAGCGGGCTCTTCAAGGCCTTCTTCGACGTGCTCGACAAGGACGCCCTGGACGGCAAGCCGGTCCTGATCGCCGCGACCGGCGGGTCCGCCCGCCACTCCCTGGTCCTGGACCACGCCCTGCGGCCGCTCTTCTCCTACCTGCGCGCCGTGGTGGTGCCCACCGGCGTCTACGCGGCCTCCGAGGACTGGGGGGCGGAGGGGCTCCAGGAGCGGATCGACCGCGCGGCGGGCGGACTCGCCGCGCTGATGTCCGGCCCGGCGGCCGAGCTGCCCGCCGCCCGCTCCGCCCAGGAGGACGACCCCGGCGTCGTCCGGGTCGGCGACCTGGAGACCGTCCCCTTCGAACAGGCCCTCCAGGCGCTGCGCACCTCCTGAGCCGCACCGTGGGGCACGGAACCCGGAATGACAGGATGGGTCCGTGCCCCACACCGTGCTGCTCGCCGAGGACGACCGCGCCATCCGCAACGCCCTCGCCCGCGCCCTCACCCTCGAGGGCTACGCGGTCACCGCCGTGTCCGACGGCGCCGCCGCGCTCGAACAGGCCACCGCGGCCGCGCCCGACGTGCTGGTCCTCGACGTGATGATGCCCCGCGTCGACGGCCTCCAGGTCTGCCGCGAACTGCGCGCCCGCGGCGACCGCACCCCGATCCTGATGCTGACCGCGCTGGTGGAGACCGCCGACCGGATCGCCGGCCTGGACGCCGGCGCCGACGACTACGTGCCGAAGCCCTTCGAGGTCGAGGAGGTCTTCGCGCGCCTGCGCGCCCTGCTCCGCCGGGCCGGCAAGGAACCCGTCCGCGGCCCCGCCGCGCAGGGCCCCGGTACGGGGCGCGACCCGCGGACCCTCGACGCCGCCGGGCTGCGGATGGACCCCTCCGCCCGCCGCGTCTGGCGCGGCGACCGCGAGATCGAGCTCACCCGCACCGAGTTCGACCTGCTGGAACTGCTGCTCCGCCACGCCGGCGTGGTCCTCGAGCACGCCACCATCTACGACCGCATCTGGGGCTACGACTTCGGCCCCGGTTCCAAGAACCTCGCCGTCTACGTCGGCTACCTGCGCCGCAAGCTGGACGAGCCCGGCGCCCCGCAGCTGATCCACACCGTGCGGGGCATCGGGTACGTGCTGCGGGAGGGCTGAGCCGGTGCCCGGACTCCTCGGCCGGCTGGCCTCGCTGCGCACCGGCTTCGCCGTCTCCTTCGCCGCCGTCGCCGCCGCCGTCACCGTGGTGGTCGGCCTGCTCTCCTACAACGCCGCCGCGCGGATGGTCCGGGTGGACCAGCAGACGATATTCGCCGAGGTCGTCGGCGACCTGAAGGCCGAGGTCCGGCAGCGGCGGATGACGCCGGAGGACTTCTCCTCGCACGTCCCCGGGCACGACATCGTCCGCCCGAGCCGCACCGTGGTGCAGGTCCTCGGCCCCGACGGATCGGTGGACGACCCCGGCCGCCCCGCCCTGCCGGTCACCGACGAGGACCGCCGCACCGCACTGCGGCGCGCCGCAGGTCTCACCGTGGAGCACGCGGACATCGTGGCCGGCCACGACATCTACCGCATCGCCACCGTCTCCCTCGGCGACGGACGCGGCGCGGTCCAGGTCGCCCACGAGTTCAGCGACACCGAGGACCTGCTGAGCGAACTCCAGCGCCGCACCGCCTGGCAGATCGTCGCCGTGGTCTTCGCCGCCGGCCTCTTCGGCTGGTGGCTCGCCCACCGCATCACCCGCCGCCTGGTCGCCCTCACCGACGCCGCCGAGGCCGTGGCCCGCACCCGGCACCTGTCCATCCAGGTCCCGGTCACCGGCGCCGGCGAGGTGGGCCGCCTCGGCCGCTCCTTCGACCGCATGCTGGACCGGCTCGCCCGCTCCGAGGAGGACCAGCGCCGCCTGGTCCAGGACGCCGGCCACGAACTGCGCACCCCGCTGACCTCGCTGCGCACCAACATCTCGATGCTCCGCCGGATCGACGAACTGCCGCCCCGCGTCCGGGAGGAACTGGTCGAGGACCTGGCCACCGAGTCGCGCGAGCTGACCGACCTGGTGAACGAGCTGGTCGACCTCGCCGCCGGCCAGTCGGACGCCGAACCGGTCCGCCCGGTCGACCTCGCCGAACTCGCCGAGGACGTCGCCGTGCACGCCCGCCGCCGCACCGGCCGGGACATCCGCGTCTCCGCCACCGGCGACACCACGGTCGACGGCCGCGCCGCCGCCCTCCAGCGCGCCGTCTCCAGCCTGGTGGAGAACGCCGCCAAGTTCGACCAGGACGGCACCGCCCCCATCGACGTCCGGGTGGTCCGCCACCGCGGCGCCGGCCACCTCCGCGTGGAGGTCCTGGACCGCGGCCCGGGCATCGCCCCCGCCGACCTGACCCGCGTCTTCGACCGCTTCTACCGCACCCCCGCCGCCCGCAGCCTCCCCGGCTCCGGCCTCGGCCTCTCGATCGTCCGCGAGGTCGCCGCCTCCCACAACGGCTCCCCCTTCGCCTTCCGCCGCGAGGGCGGCGGCTCCGTCATCGGCTTCACGGTGGACGAGACCGCCGACTGACGGTCGGCCCGCTCCCGCCCCGTGAGAGTGAAGTCCCGTCGAAGGGATCTCCTGCCGGGGAACACCCGGCCTACGCTCGCCTCCTGGAGCACGTCACGGCCCTTGGCGGGTTGCCCCCGCAAGGGGCCAGAACCACGGGAAGGGCTGACTCCCCATGACCGACAGCGAGCCCGACGCCGGACGACCGGGCCTCGACGCATTCCCCGAGGACGCGGGCGCCGCCGCCTTCATGGACCTCACGGTCCCCGACTACGCCTACATGTTCGGCTTCCTTCAGGCCGACGGGCACCTGTCCGGCGCCCCCGGCAGGAAGGGACGCCTCACGGCCGAGCTCAGCGCACGGGACATCGGCATCCTGCGGCGCTTCCAGGAGCTGACTCCCTACCCCAGCAGCATCAGCGAACGGACCCGCCGGACGAATCTCTCCGACGGGCACCATTCCGCCACGTGGACGGTCTGCTCCCTCGCCGCAAGGACCAGGATCAACGAGCTGGGCCTGCCGTACGGAAAGAAGTCGAACCGCATCAAGCCGCCGCGAGTGGACTTCTCCCGCGCCGACTACCTGCGCGGCATCGTCGACGCCGACGGTTCCGTGGGCTTCACCGCGGCCGGTCTTCCGTTCGTGAGCCTCACCACGGAAAGCACTGCCGTCGTGACCTACCTGTGCTACTACGCGCACAAGGTGAGTGGCGTGCTGCGCATTCCGCGCCGCAACACCCGTGACGGCGTCTACAACGTGATGTTCGCGGTGGAGCATGCGCAGAAACTGGCCGCCCAGCTCTACTACCCGGGCTGTCTGGCGCTCGGGAGGAAGCGGGAAGCCGCCGACTCCCTTGCGGCCTGGACACGACCGGAAGGCATGAGGGCGGCACACACCCGACGCGTGTGGACCGCACGCGAGGACCGCCTGCTGCTACGGCTCGGTGACCCGGCGGCCGCCGCGACCGAACTCGGGCGCACACGGAAGAGCTGCACCATCAGATTGTGGCGACTGCGCCGAGGCGAAGCGCCCATGCCGGCGGCGGAGCAGTGAGGCATCCGGGTCACCCCTCCTCCGCGCTCCGAGGAGGAGGGGCAACCCTGTTCAGCCCTTGACGCAGATGAACTGCTTGAGCTTCGCCACGACCTCCACGAGGTCACGCTGCTGGTCCATCACCTGGTCGATCGGCTTGTAGGCCGCCGGGATCTCGTCGACCACACCTGAGTCCTTCCGGCATTCCACGCCCTGCGTCTGGCGCTCCAGGTCGGCCGTCGTGAAGCGCCGCTTGGCCGCGCTTCGACTCATCCGCCGGCCCGCGCCGTGCGAGGCCGAGTTGAAGGCCTTCTCGTTCCCGAGCCCCTTGACGATGTACGTCGACGTGCCCATGGACCCCGGAATGATGCCGTACTGGCCCGGGAGGGCACTGATCGCACCCTTTCGCGTGACCAGCAGGTCCATGCCCTCGTACCGCTCGAGATTCACGTAGTTGTGGTGACAGCTGATCTCCGGCGCGAAGGACACCTTGGCCTTCTTGAACTCCTTGCGGACCACGTCCTTCAGCAGCGCCATCATGATCGACCGGTTGAACCGGGCGTACTCCTGCGCCCAGTAGAGGTCGTTCTCGTAGGCGGCCATCTGCGGGGTGTCCGCGACGAAGACCGCCAGGTCGCGGTCGACCAGGCCCTGGTTGTGCGGCAGGCGCTGCGCCACACCGATGTGGTACTCGGCGAGTTCCTTGCCGATGTTCCGCGAGCCGGAATGGAGGGTGAGCCACACGACACCCTCGGAATCGAGCGTCAGTTCGATGTAGTGGTTGCCCGATCCAAGCGTTCCCGCCTGCTTCGCGGCCCTCTCCTCGCGGAACCTGACCGCCTCGGCGACCCCGTCGAACCGCGCCCACAGGTCGTCCCACGCCGCGGTGGCGAAGCCGTGCAGCCGGCCCGGGTCCACCGGGGAGTCGTGCATGCCGCGGCCCACCGGAATGGCCTGCTCGATCTTCGACCGCAGCCGCGACAGGTCCCCCGGCAGGTCGTTGGCGGTCAGCGAGGTCTTCACCGCGGACATCCCGCAGCCGATGTCGACGCCCACCGCCGCCGGGCACACCGCGCCCCGCATGGCGATCACGGAGCCCACGGTCGCGCCCTTGCCGTAGTGGACGTCCGGCATCACCGCGAGGCCCTTGATCCACGGCAGCGTCGCCACGTTCTGGAGCTGCCGCATGGCGCCGTCCTCCACCGCCGCCGGATCCGTCCACATCCGGATCGGCACCTGCGCCCCCGGCACCTCGACGTACGACACGACAGACCATCTCCCCCGAAAAGCGACAACAGAGAACAGCGAACAAGACCCGACAGGCCCAGCGGATCGACGCAAACGCAACATGCATGACCAACGTCACGAAAGGGACCGCAGACCGGCGTTCCCGGTGGCGTGTGCGATACACATTGTCTGCCGGGACCCCGTTCCCCCGGCAACCGATTAACCCCGAGAGGAGCCCGACCGTGCAGCGGAAGGCGTTCACCATCGGCACCGCCGCCCTGCTCGCGGCCGTGCTGGCCGGCTGCAGCGGCGGCCCCTCCGAGGGGGAGCAGGCCGACGACTCCAAGCCGGGCGCGCAGAACGCCACCACGGCCGAGGCGGAACCGGGCCGCTACCAGACGCTCCCCGAGCCCTGCGGCGTGGTCGGCGAGGAGCGGCTGGAGGAACTGCTCCCCGGCCTGCGGAAGATCGCGGACGCCAGGAAGCGCGAGGCCGCGTACGAGGGCAAGGCCTCGCTCACCTTCGACCTGGACCGCCAGGTCGGCTGCCGCTGGCAGGCCGAGTCCGCCGACGCCACCGCCTCGCTCGCGCTGGACTTCGAGCGGGTGGTCTCCTACGAGCCCGGCGTGAGCGACGAGGACAAGACCGGGGAGCTGTTCGCCGACCTCCGCGACGAGGCCGGGGTGCCCGCCCCCGGCGACGGGCCGTCCACCGGCTCCGACGGCCCGGCCGCGCCGTCCGCGTCCGCGTCCGCCTCCGGTTCCCCCGAGGCCGAGGCCGAGGCGGAGGCCGAGGCGGAGGCCGAAAACGAGGCCGAGGCATCCGCCACCGCCACCGCCACCGGCTCGGTGGACCTCGCCCCGCGCGTCCTGGAGGACCTCGGGGACGAGGCGTTCCTCGACGACGACCTCGGGACCGCCGGAACCACCGCTTCCGAGCGCACCGTGACTGTGGTGTTCCGCACGTCCAACGTCCTCGTGAAGATCGATTACACGAGCCGTCCGACGCGCGCCGGTGAGACCGCGGACAGCGAGGAAATGCAGGACAGGGCGCAGGAACTGGCCGCCGAGCTGGTCGAGGAACTGGTCGGCTGACACCTTGGCACAGCGCTCGCCCGCCCGTCCGGCGAACGCCTCGGCGCGGGCGGCGGGTCCCGCTCACCGCGTACCGTGACCTGTCGGACCGGGATCGAACACCACGCCTGACGTCATCCGCCGGGTCGGGGGTATCCGGGTCCCGCAGGAGCCGAAGCGAAGCCGTGAGTGAAGGAACCATGCAGCGAGCGCACCGAGCCAATCGTCCCGTTCAGCGAGTCGTCCGTGCCCTGACCGGCGCGGCAGTCGTCCCCGTGATGCTCGTCGCCGCGGCCTGTTCCTCGGACGCGGAGCCGAAGGCCGACGCCAAGCAGAGCGCGAGCAGCGACAAGCCCTCCGCGAAGGCGTCGCCGTCCGTCGAGCCGGCCGCCTACCAGGAGCTGCCCAAGGCGTGCGACACGCTCGGCAAGAAGACGCTGGGCGAGCTGGTGCCCAAGGGCTCGAAGACCGAGAAGGCCGGCCGCACCGACGACGCGGGCAACCGGTCGAGCTGCACCTGGAACAGCCTGGACGACAACGGCGTCGAGGGTTCCCAGTACCGCTGGCTGAGCGTCTCCCTGCTGCGCTTCGACTCCGACGCGGTCCGCGGCGCGGCCGCGACGCAGGCCGAGGAGCAGTACGAGGCCATGATCGAGGAGGCGCGGAACACCTCCGACGCCAAGAAGGTCGCCACCGAGCCGGTCGAGGGCGTCGGCACGGAGGCCACCCTGGTCACCTACGACCTGAAGAAGAAGGAGGGCCTCTTCAAGCAGCAGACCGTGGTCGCGCTGGTCGAGAACGTCGTGGTGACGGTCGACTACAACGGTGCCGGTCTGGCGGGCGAGGACGCCCCGAGCATGAAGAAGCTGAGCAAGCAGGCGGTGGACGCCGCCGAGGAGGCCGCCGCGAAGGTCGCCGCGGCGAACGGTGACGGCGGCGCCGGTTCCGGCTCCTCCGCCTCCCCGTCGGCCTCGCCCTCCTCCTCCGCCACCAAGTCCTGACGCCCGGACCGCAGCGCAGGCCGTGACGCCCGGACCGCAGCGCAGGCCGTGACGCCCGGGCCGCGCTCCAACTCCTGACACCTGGCCGGACTTCGCCCGGCGAGCAGCCCCCGCGCGGGTGGTGCGAGACGTCCCCTACGTCCGGCGCCGTCCGACTCGCGCGGCACATCGAGGGTGCTGGTGCGGTCGACCGACCGCCCGGCACCCGTACACATGTGCAACCCTGGTGCGCGCAACAGGACAGTCTGGAAGGGGAGTCGGGTGGCCGCGCCACAGCTCACACGGACGCATCGCATCCTCATCGGGGTGGTGATCGCGGGCGCCGTGGTCATCGCCGCGATCGGCTTCGCGGGGTCGTACGCGGCCGTGAAGGAACTCGCCTTCCAGAAGGGCTTCGGGAACTTCTCCTACGTCTTCCCGATCGGCATCGACGCCGGCATCTGCGTGCTGCTGGCGCTCGACCTGCTGCTGACGTGGATCCGCATCCCGTTCCCGATGCTCCGCCAGACGGCCTGGCTGCTGACGGCCGCGACGATCGCCTTCAACGGCGCCGCCGCCTGGCCGGACCCGCTGGGCGTCGGCATGCACGCGATCATCCCGGTGCTGTTCGTGGTCGCCGTCGAGGCCGCCCGGCACGCCATCGGCCGCATCGCCGACATCACGGCCGACAAGCACATGGAGGGCGTCCGCCTCACCCGGTGGCTGCTGTCGCCGGTCCCGACCTTCCTGCTGTGGCGCCGGATGAAGCTGTGGGAGCTGCGCTCCTACGACGAGGTGATCAAGCTGGAGCAGGAGCGGCTGGTCTACCGGACCCGGCTGCGGGCACGCTTCGGGCGCGGCTGGCGGCGCAAGGCCCCGGTGGAGTCGCTGATGCCGCTGCGGCTCGCCAAGTACGGCGTCCCGCTGGCCGACACCGCCGCGGAGGGCCTCGCGGCGGCGGGCATCGAGCCGGCGGTGGTCCCGGCCGCCGAGGTGGAGCGCGAGGACCGCCGCCGTCAGGTCGGTGCCGCCGCGGCCACCGCCGTCGAGCCGGCCCCGGAGCTGGAGAGCGCCGACCGCCGCCAGGCCCCCGCCCCGCGGGAACAGGACCCGTGGCAGCCGGACCGGCGCGGCCGGCAGCAGCAGCCGCAGCAGCAGCAGGGCGCACCAGGCGCGCTGGACGCGCAGGCGTACGCCGGGCCGCAGCAGATTCCCGCGGACCAGCGGATCCACTACGGCGAGGACGGCAGCGCCTGGTTCTACGACCCGCGCCTCGGCAGCTACAGCCCGGCCACCTACCAGCCGGACCCCGCCACCGAGCAGTGGTACGCCCAGCAGGACCCGCAGCAGCCCGGCCAGGGCACGCCGCAGTTCGCCCAGGACGGCGCGCAGCAGTCCGCGCAGGCCCCGCGGCCCCCGCAGCAGTCCACGCAGGACTTCCCGGCCCAGGACTACCCGGCCCAGGGCTACCCGGCCCAGGACTTCCCGGCCCAGGACTTCCCGCAGGACTACCCGCCCTCCCCCGAGGACACCGGCACCTTCCCGGTCCCCGTCGGCCAGCCCGGCGGCCGCACCCGGCAGCTCGGCGAGGGCGCCCAGCCCGACCCCGAGGCGGCGCCCCAGCCGGCGCCCCAGCCGGCGCCCGGCCCCGCGCCGGAGCCGGAGGTCAGCATCCCCGGCCAGCGCCGGGAGCAGCAGCCGGCCTCGACGCGGACCACCGCGGAGTTCGAGGACGAGAAGGAACGCGAGGACGCGTACTACCAGGTCTTCCGCCGCGCCATAGACGGCAGCCTGCCGACCCCGCGCCAGCTCGGCGAGATCCTCGAGGCCGAGTACGGCCACACCTTCACGCCCAACGAGCTGAAGGAGTACGTGGACCGCTTCGCCGTCCGCTACGACGTCGAACTGGCCCAGGACCACATCGCCTGAGCCTCGCCTGAGCCTCGCCCGAGCGGCCCGAGCGCCCGAGCGGCGCGCGCCACCCCGAACGCACCGGTGCCCCGGTGGTCGTCACGACCACCGGGGCACCGTCGTTCCGCGCCGGCCCGGTCAGGCGGCGCCAAGCAGGCGACGCACGCGGTCCGCGCCGACCGCCAGCAGCAGCGTGGGCAGCCGCGGGCCGGTGTCCTTGGAGACCAGCAGCTGGTAGAGCAGCGCGAAGAACTGCCGCTGCGCCGTCTTGATCTCCGGCGGCAGTTCCTTCGGCGTGGCGTCGGCCGAGAACCCGGCCTGCACCTTGGGCACGCCGTAGACGAGGTGGGTGAGGCCGTCCAGCGACCAGTGGTCGTCCAGCCCGTCCAGCAGGAGCCGCAGCGACTCCCGCGAGGTGTCGTCCAGCGAGCCCAGGAGGTCCGCGTCGGGCTCGTCGCGCACGATGGTGCGCTGGTCCGCCGGGACGTGCGTGTTGATCCACGCCTCGGCCTTGTCGTACCGCGGCCGCGCCTCGTCCAGCGAGGACAGCGGGTGGGCCGGGTCAAGGTCGCTGAGGATGCGCAGCGCCTGGTCCTGGTGGCCGCCGGTGATGTCGGCGACCGAGGCCAGCGTCCGGTACGGCAGCGGGCGCGGCGTGCCCGGCAGGTCACCGGCGGCGGTGGAGGCGGCGCGGGTGTGGGCGGCGATGTCGCCCGGCAGCGCGCTGCCGTCCTCGACCTTGGCCTCCAGCCGGTCCCACTCGTCGTAGAGCCGCTGGATCTCCTGGTCGAAGGCGACCTTGAACGACTGGTTGGGCTTGCGCCGCGCGTACAGCCACCGCAGGATCTGCGGCTCCATGATCCGCAGCGCGTCGGCCGGCGTGGGCACGCCGCCCTTGCTGGAGGACATCTTCGCCATGCCGCTGATGCCGACGAAGGCGTACATCGGGCCGATCGGCTGCTTGCCGCCGAAGATCTCGACGATCTGCCCGCCCACCTGGAAGCTGGACCCGGGCGAGGAGTGGTCCACGCCGGACGGCTCGAAGATCACGCCCTCGTACGCCCACCGCATCGGCCAGTCGACCTTCCAGACCAGCTTGCCGCGGTCGAACTCGCTGAGCAGCACCGTCTCGGTGAACCCGCAGGTCGTGCAGGCGTACGCCATCTCGGTCGACGCGTCGTCGTAGGAGGTGACGGTGGTGAAGTCCTTGCCGCAGTTCCCGCAGTACGGCTTGTACGGGAAGTAGCCGCCGGCCGCGGACGAGCCGTCGTCCTCGTCGGCCGCGCCGGAGCCCTCCGCGGCCTCCAGCTCGGCCTCGTCCACCGGCTTCTGCTGCTGCTTGAGCTGCTGCGCCGGGTCCTTCTTCCTGGTCCGGTACTGCGCCAGGACGGCGTCGATGTCGCCGCGGTGCTTCATCGCGTGCAGGATCTGCTCGCGGTAGACGCCCGTGGTGTACTGCTCGGTCTGGCTGATGCCGTCGAACTCGACGCCCAGCCGGCCCAGCGACTCGACCATCGCGGCCTTGAAGTGCTCCGCCCAGTTCGGGTGCTCGGAGCCCTTCGGCGCGGGGACGGAGGTCAGCGGCTTGCCGATGTGCTCGGCCCAGGACTCGTCGACGCCCTCGACGCCGTTCGGGACCTTGCGGTACCGGTCGTAGTCGTCCCAGGAGATCAGGTGCCGGACCTGGAACCCGCGGCGGCGGATCTCGTCGGCGACCAGGTGCGGGGTCATCACCTCGCGCAGGTTGCCCAGGTGGATCGGGCCGGAGGGCGACAGGCCGGACGCGACGACCACGGGTTTCCCAGGGGCCCGACGCTCCGACTCCTCGATGACCTCATCCGCGAAACGGGAGACCCAGTCGGTGGTCTCGGTGCTCTGAGCCACGATCGGCACGTCCTTCTTTCCTGAGGGGAGACGCCCGGCCGCCGCGACGCCCGCGCGGCCGTGTCGTCCATTCTCCCAGGTGCGGCCCCCACGGTGAAAACGCCTTTCCCTCCAGCCCCACCGCACGGCGAAACGGCGAGGCGGGCGCGGTGTCCAAGATGGGATACTGGCCGGGCCCACCCATCTTCGAGGAGAACGGCACCCACTCCATGACCTCGGTCAAGTCCCTCACCGCCTCCGTCCACGCGCGCCTCGCGGACGCCCTCTCGGCTGCCCTGCCGGAGGCCGCTCCCGCGGACCCGCTGCTGCGACGAAGCGACAGGGCTGACTACCAGGCCAACGGGATCCTCGCCCTGGCCAAGAAGGCCAAGGCCAACCCGCGCGAGCTGGCCACGCGGGTCGTGGAGCAGGTCGTCTCCGGTGACGTGATCAAGGACATCGAGGTCTCCGGCCCCGGCTTCCTCAACGTCACCGTCTCCGACAAGGCGATCACCGAGAACCTCGCCGCGCGCGCCGCGGACGCCTCGGGCCGCCTCGGCGTCCCGCCGCGCGAGGTGACCGGCACCACGGTCATCGACTACGCGCAGCCGAACGTCGCCAAGGAGATGCACGTCGGCCACCTGCGCTCCGCGGTGATCGGCGACGCGGTGCGCCGCATCCTGGACTTCACCGGGGAGAAGACGGTCGGCCGCCACCACATCGGCGACTGGGGCACCCAGTTCGGCATGCTCATCCAGTACCTGATCGAGCACCCGCACGAGCTGGACCACAAGGCCGACCCGCAGGCGGACGTCGAGGCGGCCGGCGAGGAGGCGATGTCCAACCTGAACCGCCTCTACAAGGCCTCCCGCGCGGTCTTCGACTCCGACGAGGAGTTCAAGACCCGTGCCCGCAAGCGCGTCGTCGCCCTGCAGTCCGGCGACGAGGAGACCCTCGCCCTCTGGCAGCGGTTCGTGGACGAGTCGAAGATCTACTTCTACTCCGTCTTCGACAAGCTGGACATGCCGGTGGCGGACGAGGAGATCGTCGGCGAGTCGGCGTACAACCCGATGATGGCCGAGACCGCCCGCCTCCTGGAGGAGTCCGGCGTCGCCGTCCGCTCCGAGGGCGCGCTGGTCGTCTTCTTCGACGAGATCCGCGGCAAGGACGACAAGCCGGTCCCGCTGATCGTGCAGAAGGCCGACGGCGGCTTCGGCTACGCCGCCTCCGACCTCTCCGCCATCCGCGACCGCGTGTTCACGCTCAAGGCCGACACGCTGCTGTACGTGGTGGACGCCCGGCAGGCGCTGCACTTCCGCATGGTCTTCGAGACGGCCCGCCGCGCCGGCTGGCTGAACGAGGACGTGAAGGCCGTCCACCTGGAGTTCGGCACGGTCCTCGGCAAGGACGGCAAGCCGTTCAAGACCCGTGAGGGCGAGACCGTCCGCCTCGAGGACCTTCTCGACGAGGCCTCCGAGCGGGCGGCGTCGGTCGTGCGCGAGAAGGCGGAGAACCTGCCGGAGGGCGAGCGCCTCACCGAGGAGGAGATCCTCGAGCGCGGCGCCCAGGTCGGCGTGGGCGCGGTCAAGTACGCGGACCTGTCCACCTCCGCGAACCGCGACTACAAGTTCGACCTCGACCAGATGGTCTCCCTCAACGGCGACACCTCGGTGTACCTCCAGTACGCGTACGCCCGTATCCGCTCCATCTTCCGCCAGGTCGGCGACCTCCAGCCGGTCGCCCACCCGGAGCTGGAGCTGCACGAGGCGGAGCGCGCCCTGGGCCTCCACCTGGACGCCTTCGGCGACCTGATCACCGAGGCCGCCGCCGAGTACGCCCCGCACAAGCTGACCGCCTACCTGTTCCAGCTGGCGTCCCTCTTCACGACCTTCTACGACAAGTGCCGGGTGAAGGACGCCCCCACGCAGGAGCTCCGGGAGAACCGCCTCCTGCTCTGCGACCTCACCGCCCGCACCCTCCACAAGGGCCTCGACCTCCTGGGCATCCGGACCCCGGAGCGCCTGTAGTCCCACCCGGTCCCGAGACCCCCGGAGGCCCGGCGCGTTCCTCGCGCCAGGCCTCCGGCCGTCGTTGTCGGCGCCGCCCCCTACAGTCCGGGCCCATGGCAAGCCTTCCCAACGCCCTCGCGAACCCGTCCTCCGTGCTCCGGCTGCCGCCGGGCCGGCTCGTCGACGCCACCGTCGACGGGCCGTGGCACGAACCGCTGCTCTGGTGCGGCGACAAGCCCGTGGCCCCCGGCGACTGGGCCTCGCTGCGGGCGGCCGGCCGCGACCTCGGGCTGCTGCCCGTCCTCCTCGACGTCGACACGCCGCGGGGCGGCCCCGAGGACTGGGACCTCGACCCCGCCCGCGTGTCGTACCCCGGCGACCACGACGCCCGCGAGGTCCTGGACTCCTACCGGTCCGACTTCGCGGAGGACGCGGTGGAGGACGGGCCCGAGGCCGAGGACGGGCACGGGGCCGGGTACGGGCACGGGGACGACCCGGTCGGGCGGAACGCCGCCCCCGACGCCTGGCAGGGCCTCGCCCCCGCCACCGAACCCCACCCCGACCCGGACCGCGACGCCGCCGACACCGCGGACATCCTCGCCGACGGCGTCCCGTGGCTCCACCAGCCGCGCCCCGCCCTCGTCCCGGCCCGCCGCAGCGCGGACATACCCGCCGCCATCGGCTGGACCGGCCCGGTGAACCACGACAACGACGTGGCCCGCCTCTGCGCCGTCCTGCGCTCCTGGGAGGACCGCTTCGGCGCCCGCGTCCTCGCCCTCACCTTCGACCAGCTGGTCCTCTCGGTCGCCGCCCCGCCCACCACCCTCCAGCACGCCGAGGCGGTCGCCGCCGAGCACTACGCCTTCTGCCCCGACAACATCGACCAGGGCATCCACCCGCTCCCCCGCTACGCGCGGGAGGCGGTCCTCGACACCCACCTGTGGCGCTTCTGGTGGGACTGAGCCGGCGCACCGCTCCGTGCCCGACGTGCGCCGGAAGCCCGCCCATGACGTCCGGTGCGGCGTGGTGCGGCGCCCACTCGCGGCACACCTCCTCGAAGCGCTCACCCGGCCTCGTCCCACTCGCACCACACCGCCTTCCCCGGCGCCCCCGGCCGCGGGTCGACGCCCCAGCGGTCGCCGAGCGCCGCCACCAGGGGCAGCCCGCGCCCGCCCTCGGCGTCGCCCGATCCCTCGCGGATCCGCGGGCGGCCGGGCCCGCTGTCGTGGACCTCCACCCGCAGCACGCCGTCCCCGTACCGCATCCGCAGCAGCAGGCCGCGGCCCGGCGGCACCCCGTGCAGCAGCGTGTTGGTCACCAACTCGCTCACGCAGAGCGCCACTTCCTCGGTCCGGCCGGCGAGCCCCCACTGCTCGAGCACGCCCACCGCGAACCGCCGCGCCGCCCGCGCCGATCGCCTGTCCCGCCGGTAGAACCGCTCCCGCAGCCCGGCGTGTTGCATCACCTCGTTCACGGGACGACTGTCACCCTGCGCGACTACAGTGCACAGTGCGTGAGCCCGTACTCGCTGCCGGTACGAGCACGACCAGGGAGGCGCCGCATGCCGACGTCGCGCAGGGCCAAGAACCCGTCCGCCATGCGCCTGCTCGGCGCGCAGATGCAGACGGCACGCCGCGCCGCGGGTCTCACCCAGCGGTCGCTGGCCGACGCCGTGCACGTGGACGCGGAGACCATCGCCTCCATCGAGCAGGGCCGACGCCGCCTGATGCCGGACCTCGCGGGGCGGCTGGACCAGGCCCTCGGCACGCGCGGCCTGCTGGCGGCGGGCGTGGAGAACCTGCCGGAGATCGACCAGTTCCCCATGTACGCCGAGCAGTACATGGTTCACGAGCGCGAGGCGATCGCGCTGTCCTGGTACGACGCACTGGTCGTCCCCGGCATCCTCCAGACCGAGGAGTACGCCCGCGCGGTCCTGCGCGAACGCGTGCCGGTCTACGACGAGGACGAGATCGAGGCCAAGACCGCCGCGCGCGTGGCCCGCCAGGAGATCCTCCGGCGCAGGACGCCGCCGATGCTGAGCTTCGTGGTGTGGGAGCCGGTACTGCACCTGGAGATCGGCGGACCCGCGGTGCGCCGCGAGCAGTTGCGGCGACTGCGCGAGTGCGCCGAACTCCCCGGCGTCAGCCTGCAGTTCCTGCCGATGCGGACCTCCTCGCACGCGGGGGTGAACGGGCCGTTCACACTCCTGGAAACGCCGGAGCACCAACTCCTCGCCTACGCCGAAGGACAGCGCGGCAGCCAGTGGGTATCCGACCCGGACGAGGTGTCCATCCTGGCCTGCAAGTATGCGATGCTGCGATCGCAGGCCCTGAGCCCGCGTCAGTCCAGGGACCTGCTCGACCAACTGCTGGGAGGCACACCGTGAGCACCGCACTCACCTGGTTCAAGTCGAGCCACAGCGGCAGCGAGGGCGGCCAATGCCTCGAAGTCGCCCACGAGTGGCGGAAGTCGAGCTACAGCGGGGACGAGGGCGGCCAGTGCGTCGAGGTCGCCGGCTGCCCGCACGCCGTGCACGTGCGGGACTCGAAGAACCCCGACGGCCCCACGTTCCACGTCGGGCCGGCGGCCTGGGCGGCGTTCACCGCCGGGGTCACGCCGCGACGGTGACGGCCGGGTACTTCGGGCTGTCGCCCCACTTGTTGGGGCCCGGCTTCCCGTCGCGCAGGGCGAGCCACCAGAGGACGAGCACGCCGAGCGGGATGAGCGCCCACAGGACCATCAGCCCGGAGTTGCCCGTGTCGTGCAGCCGCCGGATCAGCGTGGCCACGCCCAGGCCGGTGAGGTAACCCACGACGACCGTCAGGGCGAGGTCGAGGGCGCGGACGTCGGTGAGCCCCATGAGCACCAGCGCCAGCTGGTTGCCCGCCGTCATCACCACCGCGTACCGCCAGAACTCCGCCCGGCGGGCGCGCCCTCGGACGGACCCGCCCTTCCTGAACACCGTGGCGATGTGCTCGTGCACCATGCCGTCCCCCTTCTCCGGCGCGTACCCGCGCGACAGGTGACCGGCGAACCGCAGGACACGGTGCTGAAGCTACGACCCTTGTCCGAGGCCCGTCAACGATCTTTCAGCCGTCGCCGTCCCCGCCCGCGTCGGCCTGCCGCTCGGCGTACGCGGCGGCGGCCTCCTCCAGCAGGCTCCAGCCGTCGACCCACGCCTCGCCCCGGACGTCGGGGTCCCAGCCACGCGCCAGCGCCACGTCCAGCAGGGCCCGGACGGCGCCCGGCGTGTGCAGGTTGAGGTGGGCGCCGTGCACCAGGCCGACGTCCCCGCTGCCCGAGGGGAACCCGTCGGCGACGATCCGCCCCGGCCCTCCGTCGAACACGATCCGCAGCGGGCCGCCCGAGCCGGAGGGCTGCGGGGACAGGGTCAGCAGCTGGCTGCAGCGCACGCCGCCGCTGCCGTCCGGCACCCGGTGACGGTGGCGCTGGTTCCACAGGTACGTCCGCCCGTCGGCGGCCAGGCGGCGGGATGCGTTCTCTCGGCGCGGCACGGGGTCGACCGTACCGATCCGGTCAGGCCCGCGCCCGGCCGCTGTGGCGCAGCCGGAGCCGGCGGCGGGGGTGCGAGCGGGGTTGCAGGGTCCAGTTGCGCTCCTCCGCCATCCGCAGGACGTGGCCGGCGCCGACGCCGCGGAAGAAGCGCGCCCGGAGGACCAGTTCACGGTCCCAGGGGCGGAAGCCCGAGGACGTCTCCGCCCGCCGGGTCGCCTTCTCGACGCGCCGGTCCACCCTCGCCCGGTAGTACTCCGTGTCCCCCTCCCGCGTCAGCGAGACCGGGGTCACGCACCAGAGCGGAACGAACGGCATCCGGCCCAGCGTGGCGTCGAGCATCCGCACCGCCCCCCTCTCGGCACGCGGCACCAGGAGGACGAACAGCTCGGCGAACGGCGCCACGCAGTACAGGCAGAACGCCAGGAGGAGCCACACCACCCACCACAGCGGCAGGAACACCAGCGTCAGCGGAAGGAGCACCAGCCAGCGCAGCGCGGCCGAGCGGGCGGGCAGCGGTCCCCAGGCGGGGTCGTCGAGGCCCGGACGCGTGGGCGGGACCGCGGGTGCGGACGGCGCGGACGGCGGCGTGGACGGTGTGGACATGGACGGCGGCTCCCCGGATTCGCCCTCACTCGGGGCGGCACGCCCACGGGCGAGGGCGACTGTACCCAAGCGAGAACACCGCGGGGAGCCCACCCCGGCACCGGCTGCACCGGCTGCACCGGCTACCGCAGCATGCGCGCCGCCTCCACCGCCCAGTAGGTGAGGATGTTCTGCGCCCCGGCCCGCTTGATGCCGGTCAGCGTCTCCAGGATCGCCTTGTCGCGGTCGACCCAGCCCTTCTCCGCGGCGGCCTCGACCATCGAGTACTCGCCGGAGATCTGGTACGCCGCCACCGGCACGTCCACCGCTTCGGCGACCTTGGCCAGGATGTCGAGGTACGGGCCGGCCGGCTTGACCATGACCATGTCCGCGCCCTCCTCCAGGTCGAGGGCCAGCTCGCGCAGCGACTCGCGGACGTTGGCGGGGTCCTGCTGGTACGTCTTCCGGTCGCCCCGGAGCGAGGACCCGACGGCCTCGCGGAACGGGCCGTAGAAGGCGGAGGAGTACTTGGCGGTGTAGGCGAGGATCGAGACGTCCTCCCGCCCGATCTGGTCGAGCGCGTCGCGGATGACGCCGATCTGGCCGTCCATCATGCCGCTGGGGCCGACGACGTGGGCGCCGGCGTCCGCCTGGACCTGGGCCATCTCCGCGTACCGCTCCAGCGTCGCGTCGTTGTCCACCCGGCCCTCGTCGTCCAGGACGCCGCAGTGGCCGTGGTCGGTGAACTCGTCCAGGCACAGGTCGGACATGACGATCAGGTCGTCGCCGACCTCGGCCCGCACGTCGCGCAGCGCGACCTGGAGGATCCCGTCCGGGTCCGTGCCGCAGGTGCCGAGGGCGTCCTTCTTGTCGTCCTCCGGCACGCCGAACAGCATGATCCCGGAGACGCCGGCCTCGACCGCCTCGGCCGCCGTCTTCTTCAGCGTCTCCCGCGTGTGCTGGAAGACGCCCGGCATCGAACTGATCGGCACCGGCTCGCTCACGCCCTCCCGCACGAAGGCGGGAAGGATGAAGTCGGCGGGATGCAGCCGGGTCTCGGCCACCATGCGTCGCATCACGGGGGTCGTACGCAGCCGCCGCGGCCGCGTACCGGGGAAGGAACCGTACGTCGTCATGCCCTCCACGCTACGCCCGCGGGAGAGGACGTTTTGCCGACGCCTGGTCGGCCCGCGGCGGCCGTGCGGCGGTTCGTCGGCGTCCTGGCCCTGGTGATGCTCGCCGTCGCCTCGCTGATCGCGCGGCACGACGGAGGACGGACCGGGGCCCCCGCCCCTCGGCGCCGCCGCTGAGGGCCGCACCTCTTGGTCCGCCACGGGAGGCGGGCCCCCGGCCTCGACGTACGGGACGTCCGGAGGCCGAGGGCCCAGCTCCTCGCCGGCCGAGCCGGCCGAGCCGGCCGGGTCGACCGGCCGGGTCGACCGGCCGGGCGCCGCGTCACCAGGCCAGGGCCTGGTCCATCTCCTGCTGCCAGTAGGTGACCGTGTGGGTGCTGTCGACGTACACGCCGCCCGAGGGGAGGGTGACGGTGGAGGAGCCGGGCCCCGCGTCACCCGAGCGGGCCGCCAGGGTGACCGTCACCTTGCGGGCGGTGCGGCCGCCCTCGCCCTCACCGGTGGCCGCGGCGGTCATCACCCCCGCGTAGGCCGACTCTCCCGGCTCCAGCGTCACCACCGCCTGCGGCACGCTGGCGTCCACCACCGGCACGGCCGCCTGCGCGGCGTCGAACCGCAGGAACGGCGCGTGGTAGGCGAAGCAGGGGACCTTGCCGGTGTTGGTGGCGGTGACCAGCAGGTGGTTGATCGGGCGGGAGACGGAGGTGACGACGATCTTGGTGTTGGCGGCGGTGCAGGCCACCGGGGAGGCGTCGGAACCGGACCCGGAGCCGGAGCCCGAGGCGCCGGCCGAGCCGCCCTTGTCGCCGCCCCCGGTGCCGCCGGAGCCGCCGGTGCCGTTCGCGGATCCGGCGGTGTCCTTCCCGTTGCCGGAGGCGCCGTCGGTCGACCTGTCCGTGCCGGCCGGCTCGGTGTCCGAGCCGCTCTCCGTGTTCTCGGGGGCGGTGGAGGAGTGCGAGCCCTCCGAGGAGGGGGCGGAAGCGCCGGCGTCCGCGCCGCTCTCGCAGGCGGTCAGCGAGAAGGCGGCGAACGCGGCGGTGGCGACGGCGAGGACACGGACACGGGGGCGGCGGAAGGCGAGAACACGCATGGCGAAATACCTCTCAAGGCAGTGGAGTTCGGCAGGCCGCTCGACCTGTCGACCGGAGCGGCGTGCTTGGATGACCACAGCTTGTGGGCAGTTTCGTCCCACCGGCGCCGATGCCGGGGCGTACGGGACGCTGGAACGTTCCCGGCGCCCTGACCAGCCAGAACGCGGTCGCCTGGAACGCCCGGACGGGACGTCCCGGGCGACGGACGACGACGGACGAAGGGGAGAGGGACCGTGACGGGGGAAGAGCGCACCGCCGAGTTCGCCGAACGGCTGCGGGAACTGAAGGAGCGGTCGGGGCGCAGCTACGGCATGCTCGCCAAGCGGCTGCACATGAGCACGTCGACCCTGCACCGCTACTGCAACGGGGATGCGGTTCCGGCCGATTACGCGCCGGTCGAGCGCTTCGCCCGGGTGTGCGGGGCGTCGCCCGAGGAGCTGGTGAGCCTCCACCGGGCCTGGGTCCTCGCCGACGCCAACCGCCGCCGCGCCACGCCCACCGCGGACGACGCGCCGGGGGCCGCGGACGACGCGCCAGCCGCCGCGGGCACCGCTCCGGGGGCCGCGGAGAGCGCCCCGGCCGCAGCGGGCACCGCCGCTCCGGGGGCCGCGGAGAGCGCGAGCCGGCCCGCACCCGCCGACGGGGCCCCCACCGCTCCGGGGGCCGCGGAGAGCGCGAGCCGGCCCGCACCCGCCGACGGGGCCCCCACCGGGGAGCCGGACACCCCGGTGCACCGCCCCTCCGGCGTCCCGGCCGCCACCACGACCGGGGTCACGACCGGGGCCGTGGACGGCGGCGCGGCCGGGACCGCCGCCACGGCCGACCACCCCGTGGCCGGGCCCACGCCCACCTCGGACGCGCCCGCCGACGCCCACCCGCGCGCCCGCCGTCGCCTCCTCGTCGCCTCGGCGGTGGCCGCCGTCGCGTCGGTGGTGCTCGCCGGCACCCTGATCACCCGCCACGGCCCGGACGGCGGCGACGCACCCGACCGCACCGCGGCGGCGGGCGCGCAGGCGTCCCCCACCGGCGCCCGCGCCTCCGCCTCCCCGTCCGTCTCCGCCTCACCGGACGGGAGCCCGGACAAGGACAAGGACAAGGACAAGAACCGGGACGGGAGGAGCGCCGGCCCCGCCTCCCCGTCCGCCGCCCGGGACAAGGCCGACGCCCCCGCCGCCACCGGCACGCCCCTGACCGTCTCCACCCGGCCCCACGTGTGGGAGGGCCCCTGCAGCCAGCACTACCTGGTGAACCGCCCGCCCGCCGAGGTGCCCCCGCCGCCCGCCGAGCCGGACGCCGCCGGGTGGGTCGCCGCGCTGGGCGCGGTGCCCGCGGGCGACCAGATGATCGCGCTGACCGTCCAGGCCTCCGGGAAGGAGACCGTGGTCCTCGACGCGCTCCACGTCCGGGTCCTGTCGTCCTCCGCCCCGCTCGCCTGGAACGACTTCGCCATGGGCGTCGGCTGCGGCGGCAACGTCTCCACCCGGTCGTTCGACGTCCGCCTCGACGATCCGCGCCCCACCGCCCGGCCCCGGAACGGCCAGGGCGCCTTCCCCTACAAGGTCACCGCCTCCGAGCCCCTGGTCGTGTACGTCACCGCGCACGCCGCCGCCCGCGACGTGCGCTGGGCACTGGACCTGGAGTGGTCCAGCGGCGGCCGGTCCGGCACGATCCGCGTGGACGACAGCGGCAACCCCTTCCGCACCAGCGGCAACAAGGGCCGCCCCCGGTACGACTACCCGCTGGGCGGGACCTCCTGGAACGTTCCCCTGGAGTGACCCGCCCGCCCGGGACGACGAGGCCCGCAGGGCACAGGGGGCACGGGGGACGTGGGCGGCGTGGACAGCACGGGGGACACGGGGGACACGGAGGAGACGGACGGCGTGGACGACACGGGGAACGCGGGGAGCCTGGCGGCGACGGCGGAAGGCCGCGGCACCGAGGACCCGGAGCAGGACGCCGTCTGGGACGCCCTGTTCGACGGCACCCGGGGCGAACCGCCGCTGGACGCCTGGGCGGAGGCCTTCGCCTTCCACCCGGACGCCCCGCCCTCCCTGCTGCTCCGCGCCCTGGAGCCCCGCTCCCTGCTCTTCCACCGCCGCTTCCCGCCGCACGTCCTGGAGACCGTACTCGTCCACCGGGATCCCAGGATGCGGCTGGGCGCCTTCGAGCTCCAGCCGCTCACCCCGGAGCAGCGGTCACGGATGATCCTGGCCGAGACGGACGAGCGGACCCGGCGTCAGCTGGCCATGATCGCCGGGGAGTACCGCCACGAGCTCACCGAGGAGGCGTACGAGCGGCTCGCCTCCGACCCGTCCGCCCGCATCAGGTCGGAGGCCGTCGGCCTCACCGGCCTCCCGGTCCGGCTCGCCCTCCGACTCGCCGAGGACCCCGACCCCGGCGTCCGCGCGTACGCCCGCCGGACGGCCTGGGACCACCTGGGACCCGCCGCCCGCCGGGCCGTCCTCGACGACCCCCGCCCCGAGATCCGGCGGGCCGCCCTCCTCCTCCACCACCGGGACCACCCGCTCACCACCGCTGTCCTCGAGGCCGAAGGGCTGGACCGGGAGGCCGTCCGGAACTGCCTCCTCGCGGACGACCTGGTGGACCACGTGCTCCGCCACCCCGACGCCTCCTGGCGCGCCGCCCTGGCCGACAACGTCCGCGTCCGCGCGGAGGACGCGTTCCGCCTGCGCGACGACCCGGACCCGGCGGTGCGCGGATGCCTGGCCCTCCGCCCGGACCTCACCGAGGAGCAGCGCGCCGCGGTGGAGATCGACTTCACCCCCGAAGGGCGCCACTTCCTCCCCCTGTGGGTCTTCGACCTGCACGACGATCCCGGGGCGATGCGCCGCCTCGCCCGTTCCGCCCACCCGCTGGTCCGCCGCGCGGTGGCACGGGCCCGCCGCCTCCCGGCGGACGTCGTCGAGCGCCTCGCCCGGGACGAGGACCGCGTGGTCCAGCTCTTCCTGGCCGAGTCCTGCGACGACGCCCCCGCCGAGATGCTGCTCCGCGTCGCCGCGTGGTGGTCGGGCAGCCTCAGCTTCCCCGGCCGTCCCGGCAACCACCCCAACTTCCCCCGCGAGGGGCTGCTGCGGTTCGCCGACGACCCGAACCCGAACCTCCGCCGGCTGGCCCTTCACGACCCCGCCGCCACCCCGGACGTGGCCGAACGGCTCCTCGACGACCCGGACCCGGACGTGCGGTACCGGGCGGCCGCCGATCCCCGGCTGCCGGCCGCCACCGCGGTGCGGCTCCTGACGCACCCGGACGACCGGATACGGCACGCCGCCCACCACCACCCGGGGCTGCCCGCCGACGTCCTGGTCGGCCTGCTGCTGGATCCGGAAACCGCCGAGTGCGCCACCGACCACCCGGGAGTCCCGGAACGGGTCGTGCGCCGGATGCTGGACCTCGCCGTCCGCTGAGCCCTCGTGGCGGGGCACGCCCTCAGGCGGTTCCCCCGACCGCCGCCCGGTCCGCGCCGGCGAGGATCGCGTCCACCGTCCCGTCCGGGTCCTGCGCCGACGTGTCGAGCCACAGCCCGAGCCGCGGCGTGTCCTCCCGCAGCAGCCGGTCGAAGGCCTCCACCGTCCAGCCGCCGCCGTACCCGCTCTTGGGCCGTCCGGCCTCCCGCTCCCGCACCGCGGCCGCCGACGGGGCGAGCACCACCACGTACAGCGGCCGGGTCCGCACCCGCGCGACGAAGCGCGGCAGGTCGTCGCCGAGCAGGATGTCCTGCACCACGGCGGTGAACCCGGCCTCCGCGTACCCGTCCGCCACCGTCGCGGCGAGCCGTTGCCGCAGGTCGAGCTGGGCGAGCGCCTCGGCCGACCCCTCCGGTGACATCTCCGCGCGGCCGGAGACCACCATCCGGCGGAAGAGGTCGCCGCGGACGTGCGCCGCGCGCGGCAACCGCGCGGCCAGCCGCTCGGCCACGGTGGACTTCCCGGCGGCCATCACCCCCGTGATCAGCAGGACCGCGCCGCCCGGCAGGCCGCCGGTCACTCACGCACCAGGCAGAACGGGTGGCCCACCGGGTCCGCGTACACCCGGAAGGACCGCCCCGGTTCTCCCGCGTCGAGCAGCCGGGCGCCCAGCTCCAGCACCTCCGCCTCGGCGGCGTCGAGGTCGGGGACGCCCAGGTCGAGGTGGAACTGCTGGGGGCGCGACGGGTCGGGCCAGGCCGGCGCCCGGAGGTCAGGGGCCTGCTGGAAGGCGAGGACGGCGCCGCCCGGGGTGTGGAGCGTGGCCCAGGTCTCGTCCGTGGACCAGCGCGGGTCCTTCCTGTCCACCTCCCCGCCGAGCACCCGCTGGTAGAACGCCGCGAGCTCGCGCGGCCGGGGACAGTCGATGACGACGCACTGCAGGGTGGCGATCATGCGTCCGAGCCTAGGGACCGGGCCGTGGCGAAGGCGAGCGAAATGCCGAGGGCGACCACGGTCGTGCCGACCGCCCGGCGCAGCGGGACCTGAGGCCGCGGCGCCCGCGGACCAGCCACCGCGAGCGCGGGTGCGACGGCGGCGGCCGACGGCTCGGCCACCGGAAACCCCAGGTGGGAGGGGGAATGACCACGCGGGACGGGGGCAACCGGATGATCGTGCCGTCCCCCGTACCGCCCGTCCGGTGCCGCCCCGCCAACGGGACGTGCCCCCGTCCCGGGGTCCCGGGGACGGGGGCACGCGTGGCCGGTGCGGGCGGCGCCTCAGCTGGTGGTCGCCCGGCGGCGGCGGGCGCCGGGGCGGCGCTCGGAGGGCCGGGTGACCGGGTCGCCGGCCGCCAGCGCGGCCTCGCGCCGCTTGGCGCCGAAGTCCGCGAGCGCGGCCGCCAGCTTGGTGACCGACGGCTCGGGGGCCATCACGTCGACCCGCAGACCGTGCTCCTCGGCCGTCTTGGCGGTCGCCGGGCCGATGCAGGCGATCACCGTGACGTTGTGCGGCTTGCCGGCGATGCCGACCAGGTTCCGCACCGTCGACGACGAGGTGAAGAGCACCGCGTCGAAGCCGCCGCCCTTGATGGCCTCACGGGTCTCCGCCGGAGGCGGCGAGGCGCGCACGGTGCGGTACGCCGTGACGTCGTCGACCTCCCAGCCCAGCTCGATCAGCCCGGCGACCAGGGTCTCCGTGGCGATGTCGGCGCGCGGCAGGAAGACGCGGTCGATCGGGTCGAAGACCGGGTCGTACGGCGGCCAGTCCTCCAGCAGACCGGCGGCCGACTGCTCGCCGCTGGGCACCAGGTCCGGCTTCACGCCGAAGGCGATCAGCGCCTTGGCGGTCTGCTCTCCGACGGCCGCGACCTTGATGCCCGCGAAGGCGCGCGCGTCCAGGCCGTACTCCTCGAACTTCTCCCGGACCGCCTTGACGGCGTTGACCGAGGTGAAGGCGATCCACTCGTAGCGGCCGGTGACCAGGCCCTTGACCGCGCGCTCCATCTGCTGCGGGGTGCGCGGCGGCTCCACGGCGATGGTCGGCACCTCGTGCGGCACCGCGCCGTAGGAACGGAGCTGGTCGGAGAGCGAGACGGCCTGCTCCTTGGTCCGCGGCACGAGGACCTTCCAGCCGAACAGCGGCTTGGACTCGAACCAGGAGAGCTGGTCGCGCCGGTCGCCCGCGGCGGCGCGCTCACCGACCACGGCTATGACCGCGCGGCCGCCGTCCGCGGACGGCAGGACCTTGCCCTGCTTGAAGACCTGCGCGATGGTGCCCAGCGTCGCCGTCCAGCTGCGCTGGCGGGTCGTGGTGCCGGCCACCGTCACGGTGAGCGGGGTGTCCGGCTTCCGGCCGGCCGAGACCAGCTCGGCGGCGGTCGCCGCGACGCCGTCCAGGGTGGTGGAGACGACCACGGTGCCGTCGGAGGCGCCGAGCTCGGTCCAGCAGCGGGCGCTGGCGGTGCGGGCGTCGACGAAGCGCACGTCGGTGCCCTCGTCGTCGCGCAGCGGCACGCCGGCGTACGCGGGGACGCCGACGGCGGAGGCGATGCCGGGCACCACCTCGTACGTCACGCCCTCCGCGGCGCAGGCGAGCATCTCGCGGGCCGCGTCCGAGTCCAGGCCGGGGTCGCCCGTGACGGCACGGACCACCCGCCTGCCGGACCGTACGGCCGCCATGACAAGATGAACGGCATCGCGTTCCGCCGGAACGGCAACGGTTGTTGACGTGCCGTCAACCACCGTCAGCTGCGGCGCGTCCGCGTCCGTCCCGGTGCTCTCCAGGACGGCGCCCGGCCTGGCGTGTGCCCGCACCACGTCGAGCACGTCGGGCTCACCGACGAGGACGTCCGCGTTCGCCAGGGCCTCCACTGCGCGCAGTGTCAGCAGGCCCGGATCGCCGGGCCCGGCACCCAGGAAGGTGACGTGCCCGTGGTCGTGACCGGCGGGAAGGGTGGTGGGGCTCACTGTGCTCGCTCCCCCATCAGACCGGCCGCACCCCGGGCAAGCATCTCCTCCGCGAGTTCGCGGCCGAGGGCCATCGCCTGCTCGTGCGTCTGGGGTACGGGACCGGTGGTGGACATCTGCACCACGCGGGAGCCGTCGGTCGTGCCGACGACGCCCCGCAGGCGCATTTCCTTGACAATCTGCCCGTCCCCCAGAAGGCCGGCCAGGGCACCCACGGGTGCGCTGCAGCCGGCCTCCAGGGCGGCGAGCAGTGAACGCTCGGCGGTCACGGCGGCCCGCGTGAGCGGGTCGTCGAGCTGCGAGAGTGCGGCGACCAGCTCTGCTTCCGCCGGCGTCCGCGCCGTCCTGCACTCCACGGCCAGGGCTCCCTGGCCGGGGGCGGGCAGGACGGTGTCGACCGGCAGGAAGTCGGTGATCTCGTCCGCGCGGCCTATCCGGTTCAGTCCGGCGGCGGCGAGCACGACGGCGTCGAGCTCCCCGCTCTCCACGAACCCGATCCGGGTGTCGACGTTGCCGCGGATCGGCACCGTCTCCAGCTCCAGGCCGTGGGCCCGCGCGTACGCGTTGAGCTGCGCCATCCGGCGCGGCGACCCGGTGCCCACGCGGGCCCCGCGCGGCAGGTCGGCCAGCTTGGCGCCACCGGCCGCGACCAGCACGTCGCGCGGGTCCTCGCGGACCGGTATCGCGGCCGGCGTCAGGCCCTCGGCCGGCTGGGTCGGCAGGTCCTTCAGCGAGTGGACCGCGAAGTCCACCTCGCCGCGCAGCAGCGCCTCGCGCAGGGCGGCGACGAACACGCCGGTACCGCCGATCTGCGCCAGGTGCTCGCGCGAGACGTCGCCGTGGGTGGTGATCTCGACGAGCTCGACGGGCCGGCCGGTGACCCGGCTCACTGCCTCCGCCACGTGCCCGGACTGGGCCATGGCGAGCTTGCTCCGCCGGGTGCCGAGCCTCAAAGCCTTCTCTGTCATGCTCGCCCTCGGTTCTTGGCGTTGGCGTCGATCAGGGTGCTGCCGACCGGGCTGTCTCGGTCGGTGTCGGTCGCGGTGCGGCCGGCTGCCTTGTCGGCCCGGGAGACGGACGCCACCGTCTCCGGGTCGAGGTCGAACAGGGTGCGCAGGGCGTCCGCGTAACCGGCGCCACCCGGTTCCGCGGCGAGCTGCTTGACCCGCACGGTCGGCGCGTGGAGCAGCTTGTCCACCACCCGCCGGACGGTCTGGGTGATCTCCTGGCGCTGCTTGGCGTCGAGATCCGGCAGCCGGCCCTCCAGCCGGGCGATCTCGCCCGCCACCACCTCGGCGGCCATGGAGCGCAGCGCCACCACGGTCGGCGTGATGGTCGCGGCCCGCTGGGCGGCGCCGAACGCGGCGACCTCGTCGGCGACGATCCGCCGCACCTGGTCCACGTCGGCGGCCATCGGCGCGTCCGCGGAGGCGTCGGCCAGCGACTCGATGTCCACCAGGCGCACACCGGCGAGCCGGTGCACGGCGGAGTCCACGTCACGGGGCATCGCCAGGTCCAGGAGGGACAGGACGGGCTCGGGACGGACGGTCTCCACGGCCTCCGGACGGCGCCGCTCGGGGATCCGGCCCACGACGGCCGCGGTCGCGGCCAGCGCGGTGACCAGCTCCGGGTCGGGCTCCGGACGCACGTCCTGCCCGGCGCGCGCGGCCTCCAGGCGCTCCGCGTCACCGCGGTCCACCCAGGCGCCGTGCTGCTCCAGCGTGGCGGCGTCCATCCCGGCCACGGCCGCCTCGCCGGAGGCCGGGAAGTCGGCGGCGGGCGCGCCCTGCGGCAGCCCGGTGAGCTCGACGGCGTCGACCGGGCAGCCCTCGGCGGGCTTCGCCGCGCCGGTGCGGGCGCGGGAGTCCGTCCGGGGAGCGGCGCCCTCGGCGGCCCCGGTCGGACCGGCCGGGCCGACCCGGCCCTCGACGGCGGCGGCCACCGTCGCGGCGGTGAGCACCAGCCCGGTCGCGCCGGTGCAGGACACGGCGATGTCGGCGCGGGCCAGCTCCTCGGCGACGGCGTCCATCGTCACCGCGCGGGCGCGCACGGAGGACTCGCCGTTCTCGGTGAGGATCTGCGCGAGCCGCTCGGCCCGCTCCACGGTGCGGTTGGCGACCACGACCTCGGCGACCCCGCCCCGCGCCAGCGTGGCGGCGGCCAGCGAGGACATCGAGCCGGCGCCGATGACCAGCGCCCGCCTGCCCTCCAGCCAGGACGGCACGTCGGCGCCGTCCGCGAGCTGCTCCAGGCCGAAGGTGACCAGGGACTGCCCGGCGCGGTCGATGCCGGTCTCCGAGTGGGCGCGCTTGCCGACCCGCAGCGCCTGCTGGAACAGGTCGTTCAGCAGCCGCCCGGCGGTGTGCAGTTCCTGCGCCTGGGCCAGGGAGTCCTTGATCTGGGCGAGGATCTGGCCCTCGCCGACCACCATCGAGTCCAGCCCGCAGGCCACCGAGTACAGGTGGTGGACCGCGCGGTCCTCGTAGTGCACATAAAGATAAGGAGTGAGCTCCTCCAGCCCCACCCCGCTGTGCCGGGCCAGGAGCGTGGACAGCTCGGCGACACCGGCGTGGAACTTGTCCACGTCGGCGTAGAGCTCGATGCGGTTGCAGGTGGCCAGCACCGCGGCCTCGGCGGCCGGCTCGGCGGCCACCGTCTCCCGCACCAGCTTGGCCTTCGCCTCGGCGCCCAGCGCGGCGCGCTCCAGCGCGCTGACCGGCGCGCTGCGATGGCTCAGCCCGACGACGAGCAGACTCATGCCGGCATCACGGCGGGGGCTTCCCCGTCGGTGCCCTTCGGGTCGGCCGCGTCCATCGCCGCGGCCGCGGCGGCGCTCTTGGCGGCGGCCGGGGCCGGCATCGCGCCGGCGTCGCCGGACGCGTCCTCGCCGGCCTTCCGCTGCTCGTGGAAGGCCAGGATCTGCAGCTCGATGGAGAGGTCCACCTTGCGCACGTCGACGCCGTCCGGGACGGTCAGCATGGTCGGCGCGAAGTTCAGGATGGAGGTCACCCCGGCCCCGACCAGACGGTCGCAGACCTGCTGGGCGGCCCCCGCGGGGGTGGCGATGACGCCGATGGAGACGCCGTTGTCGCGGACGATGTCCTCGAGCGCGTCGGCGTGCTGGACGGGGATGCCGGCGACCGGCCGGCCCGTCATCGCCGGGTCGGCGTCGATCAGCGCCGCGACCCGGAAACCGCGGGAGGCGAAGCCGCCGTAGTTGGCGAGCGCCGCGCCGAGGTTTCCGATGCCGACGATGACCACGGGCCAGTCCTGGGTCAGGCCCAGCTCGCGGGAGATCTGGTAGACGAGGTACTCGACGTCGTATCCGACGCCGCGCGTTCCGTAGGAGCCCAGGTACGAGAAGTCCTTGCGCAGCTTCGCGGAGTTGACCCCGGCGGCGGCCGCGAGCTCCTCGGAGGAGACCGTCGGCACGGAGCGCTCCGACAGAGCGGTCAGCGCACGGAGGTACAGCGGAAGCCGGGCGACGGTGGCCTCGGGAATCCCTCGGCCACGGGTCGCCGGTCGGTGAGTTCGGCCAGTTGCCACGATGCTCCTGCGGGTAGAGCGGGGCTGGGGGCGGCCACACGTCCCCGGACCGCCTCGTCGGATGCAGGCTATGTCTTTGTGAACGTGTGCACAAAGATGGTGTCCGTTTTGCCCCACCGACGTGACCGGGGTCACGCGATGTTCGCGTACGCGCGCGGAACCACCGGCAGGACGCCCGGGTCCCTCACTCGACGGGGACAAAGCAGCACACGCTCCTCTTCAGATGCACGCCCCCGCAAGCAAATTCGTGGTAAATCCTATGCGACCGAAGGGAGTCGACCGCACGGTTACGGAGCGCGAAACCCCAGGTCAGCGGGTTTTTCCCGGTCCGGGTGAGAGCTATCTCTCCCCCCTCGGGCCTCTCCTGCCTCCTCAGCGGCGCCCCATTCGTGAAGACGATCACGACCTCGTCACGATCCGCGCGGTCGTCACGCCTGCGCGTGACCGCCCCGGGGGGCCGGTCCGGACGCCCCGGGGACGCGGGAGAATGGCGGGCATGAGTGGTCTGGTGACATTGATCGGCAAGCCCGGGTGCCACCTCTGCGAGGACGCGGAGAAGGTCGTGGCCAAGGTCTGCGACGAACTCGGCGTGCCCTGGGAGCAGAAGGACATCACCCAGGACGAGGAACTCCACCGCGCCTACTGGGAGCAGATCCCGGTGGTCCTGATCGACGGGCGCCAGCACACGTTCTGGCGGGTCGACGAGTCCCGCCTGCGCGCCGCCCTGACCTGACCCCGGGGGCTGCGGGGGCGGCGTAAGGGCGTGTTCACAGCACGACAACCTCACCGCCCCGAACCCGTCCCACGATGTGGATATGCTCACCGCATGGCCGCTCTTGGATGGCTCCTCCCTAGGAAGCGCTTCGCCACGGCGCGCAGCGTCCTGGCCGGCGAGGCCGCGGCGGAGGCCGCCCGCAAGTCCTCCCGCGCGCTCGAACAGCAGGACCGGTTCCCGGTCCTCGGCGACACCCGCGCCGCCGCCTTCTTCGACCTGGACAACACCGTGATGCAGGGCGCCGCCCTGTTCCACTTCGGCCGCGGCCTCTACAAGAGGAAGTTCTTCGACACCCGCGAGCTGCTCCGGTTCGCCTGGCAGCAGGCCTACTTCCGGCTGGCGGGCATCGAGGACCCGGCCCACATGCAGGAGGCCAGCGACGCCGCCCTGTCCATCGTGAAGGGCCACCGCGTCGAGGAACTCCGCGACATCGGCGAGGACATCTACGACGAGTACGTGGCCGGCCGCATCTGGAGCGGGACCCGCTCGCTGGCCCAGGCCCACCTGGACGCCGGCCAGAAGGTGTGGCTGGTGACCGCGGCCCCGGTGGAGATCGCCCAGACCATCGCCCGCCGCCTCGGCCTGACCGGCGCCCTCGGCACCGTCGCCGAGTCGGTCGACGGCGTCTACACCGGCCGCCTGGTCGGCGAGCCGCTGCACGGCCCCGCCAAGGCCGAGGCGGTCCGCGCCCTCGCCGCCGCCGAGGGCCTGGACCTCGACCGCTGCGCCGCCTACAGCGACTCGTACAACGACATCCCGATGCTCTCGCTGGTCGGCCACCCCTACGCGATCAATCCCGACACCCGGCTGCGCAAATACGCACGCGAACGCGAATGGCGACTGCGCGACTACCGCACCGGCCGCAAGGCGGCCATGGTCGGCATCCCGGCCGCCGCCGGAGTCGGCGCCGTGGCCGGCGGCACCGCCGCCGCGATAGCTCTGCACCGCCGCCGACGCCTGGTCTGACCGGCGCTTTTCCCGCCCCTCCCGGACACCCCGCGCCCGACGGCGCCCGGCCCCATCGGACCGGTCCCCCGTCGGGCGCCTCCGCGCGCACCCCGGCGGACTCCTGACGCTCCGCTCACATCGGCCGGACCCGGACAGCACGCGCTCGAATCATGGCCGAATGCGATCGCCAAACGGTCGCTCTGTGACACCGGATCCGACCCCAACCGGGCACGGAAGCAACGTAATCGACGATTTGAGCAACTCGGCGTAGCGGCGCCTGTACGAAGCGTTATTCTCCTCAGACGCAATCCGGTACCCCTCCGTCGCTACGACGGGTGAACGGTCCCGCACTGCACGTGATGGAAGCTCTGCCTCTGGGAGTCCCGTGTACCCACACGTCGGGGTTGACGCCTCGGGCCTGGCTGCGCTCCGCTCAGCGGCCCTGGAGCTGTTGCGCGGCTTCGTCCCCACCGCGTACGCCGTTCCCGCCCTCGCCGCCCCCGCCGGCCCGTGCTACGCCCTCGCCGAGGGCGCATCCACGGTCGCCCGGAGGGGCCGCGCGGGCGCCACCGCCGCACCCGCCCGCCGTCCGGCGGCGGACAGCGACAGCGCCCGCATGATGGACCTGGTCGAACGCGCCCAGGGAGGCGAGGCCGAGGCCTTCGGGCGGCTCTACGACCAGTACAGCGACACCGTCTACCGCTACATCTACTACCGCGTGAACAGCCGCGCGACCGCGGAGGACCTGACCAGCGAGACCTTCCTGCGCGCCCTGCGCCGCATCGGCACCTTCACCTGGCAGGGCAGGGACTTCGGCGCGTGGCTGGTCACCATCGCGCGCAACCTGGTCGCCGACCACTTCAAGTCCAGCCGTTTCCGTCTCGAGGTGACCACCGGCGAGATGCTCGACGCCAACGAGGTCGAACGCTCGCCCGAGGACTCCGTCCTGGAACATCTCTCCAACGCCGCCCTGCTCGACGCCGTCCGAAGGCTCAACCCCCAGCAGCAGGAATGCGTCACGCTCCGGTTCCTCCAGGGCCTCTCGGTCGCCGAGACGGCCCGGGTGATGGGCAAGAACGAGGGGGCCATCAAGACCCTCCAGTACCGCGCCGTCCGCACCCTGGCCCGGTTGCTCCCCGACGACGCCCGCTGACCGGGGGACGCCGCCCGGGCGGAGTCACCGGCCGGACACGCTCCGCCACCGTCAACTCACCATGGGTGAACGGCGGTTGATTCCTCATTCCATCCGCCTGATGTCCGTAACCGAAGTGCCCAGCCGCTCGTTGTCCGGGATACAGGCTCCCTGCGGACTCCCCGAGGTCCCCGCCGGGAGTCGTCCGTCATGACGAGAGGAGGTGCCGCCAGTGATCGCGAAGGTATCGGCGCACCGGCGGGCGAACGCCTTCGCCCAGGCCCTGGAGGAGCTGTCCGACCGGGGCACGGCGGCCGAGCAGCCACAGGGATCGGCACCGACCCCGGCTGCCGCGGAGGAGACCGGGCGGGCGGCCATGCTGGCCGTGGCCGCGGGTCTCGGCGAACTGCCCAAGCCGGAACTCGATCCGGAGGTGAAGGTCGTCCAGCGCGCCCAGTTGGTGGCGGCGATGGAGGCCATGGTTCAGGAGGGGGCCCTGGGCGGCGACGTGTCCGCGCAGGTCCCCGACCAGCGGTCGACCCGGGCGCGCGGCGCCCACCGGGCGAGCCCGCTGGGAAAGCTCAGGCCGCGCTCGCGCCTGACCAAGGGCCTGGCCGCCGGCGGACTCGGTGTCGGCGTGGCGGCGAGTGCCTTCGGCGGTGTTGCCGCGGCCAGTTCCGACGCCCTCCCCGGTGACTCGCTCTACGGCCTGAAGCGCGGCATCGAGGACTTCCGTCTGGGTTTCGCCGACGACGGCGCCGAGCGCGGCGGGATGCTGCTCGACCAGGCGTCGCGGCGGCTCGCGGAGACGCGGCGGCTGATGGAGCGGGGCCGCGGCGGTCATCTGGACCACGAGTCCCTGACCGAGATCCGCCGCACGCTGTCCGGGATGCACGAGGACGCGTCGGAGGGGCACCGCCTGCTCCACGACGCCTACCAGCGCGATCCGGACTCGCTCTCCCCGATCCAGACCCTCTCGGCGTTCTCCGAGCGGCACGGCCGGACGTGGAGCGAGCTGCGCGACCGGCTCCCCGTCCAGCTCGGTGACGTGAGCGAGGAGGTCTCCTCGGTCTTCGACGCCATGGAGCAGGACGTGGCGCCGCTGCGTCCGCTGCTGCCGAAGGCGCCGTCGGCCGGCGGGGAGGACGCCAGGCCGGGCGGGGCCGGCACCCGGTCCCCGGGTTCCTCGCCCTCCGGCGAGGCCGGCGAGTCCGGCAAGGAGGAGCGGGACAGCGGCTCCACCGGCACCGGCGGTTCGGGCAAGCCCGACGCGTCCCCGTCGTCGGAGCCGGACGGTCTCCTCGGCGGCGGCACGGGCGGCCTGTTCGACCCTCCGGCCCAGGAGGACCAGGACAGCGCCCAGCCGGAGGACAAGGACGAGGACGACCGCCGGGTCGTCCTGCCGCCGCTGCTGCCGGATCTGCTGCCGGGCCTCGGCCTGGGCGGGGACTCCGCGGAGTGAGCCCGGGCGCGAGGGGCGGCCCGTCCGGCCGCCCCTCGCGTCGGCGTGCCCGCTGCACGGCCGGCGGTCTCAGAAGAAGATCGACCGTCGCCGCACCAGCAGCTTGTAGAGGGTGTGCTGGATCTCCTCCCGCACCTGGTCGGTGAGGTTGAACATCAGCATCGGGTCGTCGGCCGCCTCCGGCGCGTACCCGTCGGTGGGGATCGGTTCCCCGAACTGGATGGTCCACTTGGTGGGCAGCGGCAGCGCGCCCAGCGGCCCCAGCCAGGGGAAGGTGGGCGTGATCGGGAAGTACGGCAGCCCGAGCAGCCTGGCCACGGTCCGGGCGTTGCCGACCATCGGGTAGATCTCCTCCGCGCCGACGACGGAGCACGGCACGATCGGCGCCCCCGCGCGCAACGCCGTGGAGACGAACCCGCCCCGGCCGAACCGCTGCAGCTTGTACCGCTCGCCGAACGGCTTCCCGATGCCCTTGAAGCCCTCCGGCATCACGCCGACCAGTTCGCCGCGGTCCAGGAGTTCCGCCGCGTCCTCGGCGCAGGCCAGCGTGTGCCCCAGCTTGCGGGCTATCTCGTTCACCACGGGCAGGGTGAAGACCAGGTCGGCGGCGAGCAGCCGCAGGTGACGCCCCGCCGGATGCCGGTCGTGGACGGCCACCTGCAGCATCAGGCCGTCCAGCGGGAGGGTCCCGGAGTGGTTGGCGACGATCAGCGCGCCGCCCTCGGCGGGGATGTTCTCGATGCCCTTCACCTCGACCCGGAAGTACTTCTCGTACAGCGGGCGGAGCATCGCCATCAGCACCTCGTCGGTGAGTTCGGCGTCGTAGCCGAAGTCGTCGACCTCGTACTCCCCGGTGACCCGGCGGCGCAGGAACGCCAGCCCTTTGGCCAGCCGCCGCTCCAGACCGCTCGGAGCGGCCTCCTCGGGCGCCTCAGCGGGCGCCTCAGCGGGCGCCTCCGCGCCGGAGTTCCGCCCGGAGGCGCCCTCGCCGCCCCGCGGGGTGTCCTGGTCCCTCGGGGCGTCCTCGGCCCGGGCGTCCTGGTCCTGCGCGGTGCCGTGGCCCTGGGCGGGCAGCGGGACGGCGCCGCCCGCGCCGGACCGGGCGCCGCGGGGCGCGGAACGCCGCCTGGCGCGGTCGTCGTCGAACGGGATGACCTTCGCGTCCGCCATGGTGACTGTGCTCCTCCGTCTACCGCGTGGCCTGCGGGCCGCTGCCGGCCTCGGTGCTGATGTGCGCCGCCCCGCCGCCGCGCACGGCGTTCCCGCGTACGGCGTTCCCGCGCACGGCGTCCTCCGGCGCGTCGTCCGGCGTCGCGGGTGCAGGCGTCGCGTCGGCCGGCTTCAGGGGGGCCGGCTTCACGGCCTCGGCGAGCCGGTCGACGGCCGCCGCGAGCAGCGCGGGCGGCAGCAGCCCGGGACCGGCGGCCTCGGCGAAGTCGGCGAACGTCTCCGCCGTGCCGTACCGGGGTGTGAAGCCGAGGACCTCGCGCATCTGGCCGGTGTCGACGACCCGTCCGTGGGTGAGCAGCCGGATCTGCTCCGGGGAGAAGTCGGAGAGCCCCAGCGTCCGCATCAGCGACCCGGTGAGGGTGACCGCGGGCAGCAGCACCGGGGCCGTGGGCCGCCCCATCCGCCGCGCGCACTGCGAGAGCGTCAGCACCCCGTCCCCGGCGACGTTGAACGTGCCGCTGTTGAGCGTCCCCCGCGCCGGCTCCCGCGAGGCCAGCAGCAGGACGTCGGTGACGTCGTCCTCGTGGACGAACTGCAGCCGCGGGTCGTACCCGAGCACCGTCGGCAGCACCGGCAGCCGGAAGTAGGAGGCGAGCGGGGTGTCCGCGCCCGGGCCGAGGATGTTGGCGAACCGCAGCACGCACACCGCCACGTCCGGCCGCCGCCGGGCGAACCCGCGGACGTAGCCCTCCACCTCGACGGCGTCCTTCGCGAAGCCACCGCTGGGCAGGGCCTTCGGCGCCGTGGTCTCGGCGAACACCGCCGGGTCCCGGGGCGCCGACCCGTACACCGTGGTGCTGGACTTCACCACCAGCCGCCGCAGCGTCGGCGACTTCTGGCAGGCGCCCAGCAGCTGCATGGTGCCGATGACGTTGGTCTCCTTCACGGAGGACCGGCCGCCGCCGGCCAGCGCGGTGCCCGTGACGTCCAGGTGGACCACCGTGTCCACGGAGTGCTCGGCCAGCACCCGGCCGATCACCGGCTGCCGGATGTCCGCCCGGACGAACACCGCCTCACCGAGGTCGTGCTCCGGCAGGACGGCGTCCACCGCCACCACCCGCTCGACGTCCGGGTCCTCGAGCAACCGGCGCACGTAGAGGCACCCCAGGCGCCGGGCCGCCCCGGTCACCAGCACGATCCTGCCCAAGATCAGCGCCTTCCCCTCGTCCGCCGGACTCCCTTGCGGCGGTACGCGACAACTTAGCCGCTCCGCGGAGCGCGGGCAGGCCCCTCACGTCCCTGACGCCCCCCGGCCACGCCACGTGCACGCCACCTCCGCGACGGCCCCGGAACACCACCACAAACGTCTGCGGCCCCCCACCGAACCGGTGGGGGGCCGCAGACGCACGCTTCGCGCGGCGTGTGCCGCGTCGCGCTACTTCTTGTTGCGACGCTGGACGCGCGTGCGCTTGAGCAGCTTGCGGTGCTTCTTCTTCGCCATCCGCTTGCGCCGCTTCTTGATAACAGAGCCCACGACTTACCCTCGCTCACTTCTCATCACTCGGTGTTGGGCGCCATGGGCCCATACGACCTTCGAGGGGAAAGCCTACCTTCCCCCGGCCGCAAGGTCGTAATCGAGGGGGCCCCGGGTTGATCCCGGGACCGTCGCGGGCGGCCCGTCAGGCCGTCTCCACCCCCACATAGCTCTCGCGAAGGTACTCGTGAACCGCTTGCTCCGGAACCCGGAACGACCGTCCGACCCGGATGGCGGGCAGATGACCGCTGTGCACCAGCCGGTACACGGTCATCTTGGACACGCGCATCACCGAGGCGACCTCCGCCACGGTAAGGAACTGAACCTCGTTCAGAGGCCTTTCGCTGCCAGCTGCCATGACACACCTGAACCCTTCGCACTCGACGGCCACCGGCTTCCCCTTCCGGTGACTCTTCGTCGCTGCGTGCTCACTCCCCAGGCTAGGGGCGGATGATGCGAGTGGGGAAGAGGAGCAGCCATCACCGGCCTACCGTGACAGACACCCGCGATTGAGCACGCAACGGATAAGCGGGGGACGCCGCCCGGGCCCCACACCCACCCCAACCGGAACGCCGGCCGCGCCCCGCGCTCCCCGCGCCGTCGACACCCCCCGGCACCTCGTCCATCCCGGCCGGCACGGCGGCCCGCACACCCGCTGACCTGCCCGCCGACCACGGAGCCGCCCGTTCGCCACGCCCACCGGGCCCGCCCCGGCACCGCCCGGCGCCCGCCGTGGAGCCCCGGCCGCCACCGGTCCCGCGGACGACGGCACGCCGGTGGTGCGCCCCCGGTCGCGGAACCGGCGGCGGCGTCGGAGCGGTGCCGTCCAGGGGCTGCCGGGGTTGCTGATGCGTAGGCGGAACCGGGTCGTTTTGTCGACACACCGACCCCGCAACGGGCGCAGGTCACCACCGCCGCCCGTCGAGCCGCCCCCACCACCGGGGCGGACGACACCTCACCCCGCTCCCACCCCCGGCCTCGCGGAGCCGGCGGCTCACGTCCCCCGCGGCCGGATTCCGCATTCCGGGCCGCGATCAGGCTCGATCACATACTGCCCGCCACCGGCCTCCAACAAGACCAGAACCAACCAACCCCCACACACTCGCCACGACACCCGCTGCCGTGCACCGGGCCCGCGGGACCGCTGCGCCGGTTCTCCTGGCAGGGCCTCGGCACGAGGTCCGCGGAAGGCGGCGGGGGGGGCGGGGGGGGAGGCCCGCCGTGCGGCCCCGACCGGGGCGGCGCGGGGACCGCTCACGGCATCAGCCCCCGCAGGGGGTACACCGCCTTACGCGTCGCCAGGATCGCCTGATCCAGCCGATCCGCCGGGTCGTACCCGTCCCCCCACTCCCGGAACGTCACCGGCCACCGCCCGTCCGTCATCCGCCGCGGCCCCGCCTGCCGCGTCGACGCGTACACCTCCTGCCGCCACCCCTCCGGCACCGCCGTCTCCGGCGCCACCGGCTTCCCCGCCGCGACCGCCACCAGGTGCGCCCACGACCGCGGCACGACGTCGACCACCTCGTACCCGCCCCCGCCGAGCGCGATCCACCGCCCCTCCGCGTGCGCGTGCGCCAGCCCGTGGCACGCCGCCTGCACCGCGTGCTGCGCGTCCAGCGACACCGCCAGGTGCGCCAGCGGGTCCTCGAAGTGCGTGTCCGCCCCGTGCTGCGAGACCAGCACCTGCGGCCGGAACTCCTCCAGCAACTCCGGCACCACCGAGTGGAACGCCCGCAGCCATCCCGCGTCCCCCGTGCCGGCCGGCAGCCCCACGTTCACCGCCGTGCCCTCGGCCCCGGGGCCGCCCGTCTCCTCGGGCCAGCCGGTCTGCGGGAACAGCGTGCGCGGGTGCTCGTGCAGGGAGATGGTCAGAACCCGCGGGTCCTCCCAGAACGCCGCCTGCACCCCGTCCCCGTGGTGCACGTCGACGTCCACGTAGGCGACCCGCTCCACACCGAGCTCCAGGAGGCGCGCGATGGCCAGCGCCGCGTCGTTGTAGACGCAGAACCCGGACGCCGCCCCCGGCATCGCGTGGTGCAGCCCGCCGGCGAAGTTCACCGCGTGCAGCGCGTCCCCCCGCCACACCGCCTCCGCGGCGCCCACCGACAGCCCCGCGATCAGCGCGGACACCTCGTGCATCCCCGCGAAGGCCGGGTCGTCCTCCGTACCCAGCCCGTACCGGGGATCGGCCACGGCGGGGTCGGCCGAGGCCGCCTTCACCGCGTCGATGTAGTCCTGCCGGTGCACCAGCCGCAACGTGGAGTCCCCGGCCGCCCTGCCACCGGCCACGGTGACCTCCCGGTCCAGCTCCAGCGCGGCCACCAGGCGGCGGGTCAGCGTCAACCGCACCGGATCCATCGGATGACCTCGCCCGAAGTCGTATCCGGTGACTGCCTCGTCCCACATCATCTGCGCGCGGCCGCTCATGCCCGCCACGGTAGCCGGTCACGCCAGCAGCGCCGCCAACTCCCCCATCGCCGAGAACACCGCCTTGGCCCCCGCCAGCTTCCCGGCCGGCGTCATCGCCGTGAACCCGTAGACGTCCATCCCCGCGGCCAGCCCCGCCCGGACGCCCAGCGGACTGTCCTCGACCACCGCACACCGCTCCGGAGGAACACCCATGGACCGGGCGGCGTGCAGGAACAGGTCCGGCGCCGGCTTGCCCCGCCCGACGTCCTGGGCACTGAAGATCCGCGCGTCGTCGAACCACCGGTCCAGCCCGGTCTTCCGGTGCCCGACCCGAATCCGCTCGTGACTCCCCGACGAGGCCACACAGAAGGGAACCCCGTCCTCAATCAGCCGCCGCAACACCTCGGCCACGCCGGGCACCGGTTGCAACTCCCGCTCGAAGGCGGCGAAGACACGGGCATGGAACACGTCGTCGAAGTCGGCCGGCAGCCGCTGCCCCGTCCGCTCGAGGATCAGGTCGTGGATGCGGTGCATCGCGGACCCCATGTAGTCGCGGATCGAGTCCTCGTAGGAGGTCTCGTGCCCGAGCTCGGTCAGGTAGCCGGCCAGGAGCCGGTTGGAGATTGGCTCACTGTCGACGAGCACACCGTCGTTGTCGAAGAGGACGAGGTCGTAGCGCATACCCCCGACGATAAACTCCCCGGAAATGCAGAAAGCCCCCGCACCATAACGGTGCGGGGGCTTTCCCAATAATTGTTCGGCGGCGTCCTACTCTCCCACA
>NZ_JBEYUK010000041.1:0-38623 GCF_040643475.1 Streptomyces sp. NPDC047130
CGCACCACCACCCGCAAACCCACCAGAACCCCCGACGAACCCATCGCCATCGTCTCCATGGCCTGCCGACTGCCCGGCGGGATCAACACCCCGGAAGCCTTCTGGGAACTCCTCGCGGCGGGTGGCGACGCGGTCGGCGGGCTGCCGCCGCGCTGGGCGGACCTCGACGTGTACGACCCGGACCCGGAGGCCGTCGGCAAGAGCTACGCCCGCGAGGGCGGCTTCATCCACGACGTCGAGGGCTTCGACGCGGCGTTCTTCGGGATCTCCCAGCGTGAGGCGCTGTCGATGGACCCGCAGCAGCGGCTCGTCCTGGAGGCGTCCTGGGAGGCCCTGGAGCGCGCGGGCATCCGGCCCGGGTCGCTGAGCGAGAGCAGGACCGGTGTCTACCTCGGGGCGATGAGCTCCGACTACGGCGAGCAGGGCCGCGAGCTGGACGCCTTCGACGGCTACGTCAGCACGGGCAACGCCGCCAGTGTGGTGTCCGGCCGGGTGGCCTACGCGCTGGGCCTGCAGGGCCCCGCCGTCACGATCGACACGGCGTGCTCCTCCTCGCTGGTCGCACTGCACCTGGCGAGCACCGCGCTGCGTCAGGGGGAGTGCGAGCTCGCCCTGGTGGGCGGAGTGACGGTCATGAGCACTCCGCGTCTGATGGTGGAGTTCTCCCGGCTGAAGGGCATGGCGCCGGACGGGCGCTGCAAGTCGTTCTCCGCGCTGGCGGACGGCGCCGGATGGTCGGACGGCTGCGGCATTCTCGTGCTGAAGCGTCTCTCGGCGGCCGAGCGGGACGGCGACCGGATCATGGCCGTCGTGCGGGGTTCGGCGGTGAACCAGGACGGTCGCAGCCAGGGCCTGACCGCCCCGAACGGGCCGTCGCAGCAGCGCGTCGTGGAAGAGGCCCTCGCGGCCTCCCGGCTCTCGCCGGCGGACATCGACGCCGTCGAGGCGCACGGCACCGGCACCCCGCTGGGCGACCCGATCGAGGCCGGCGCCCTGGCCGAGGTCTTCGGGCCGGGACGTCCGGAGGAGCGCCCGCTGTGGCTGGGCTCCTCGAAGTCCAACCTCGGGCACGCGCAGGCCGCCGCCGGAGTCGTCGGCGTGATGAAGATGGTCCTGGCCCTTCAGCACGGGACCCTGCCGAAGACCCTGTACGCCGCCGAGCCGAGCCCGCACATCGAGTGGGAGGGCAGCGGCCTCGCCCTGCTCGGCGAGGCCCGCCCCTGGGAGCGGGACGCGGAGCGCGTCCGCCGCGCGGGCGTGTCGTCGTTCGGGCTGAGCGGCACCAACGCCCACGTGGTGCTGGAGGAGCCGCCCACCGCGGAGCTTCCGGACCCGAAGACGGACGACGGCACCCCGCTGCCGGTGGTGGTCTCCGGCCGGGACGAGGCCGCCCTGCGCGAGCAGGCGGGCCGCTGGGCCGACTGGCTGGCACGGCACCCGCGGACGCCCATCGCCGACGTGGCGGTCACGGCCGCCCGGCACCGCGCCCACTTCGAGACGCGGGCGAGCGTCGTCGCCGCGGACACCGCGGCCCTGGCCGGGGCGCTGCGGGCGCTGGCGGAGGGGCGGGCGCATCCGGACCTGGTGGAGGGTGCCGCCGCCCAGGGGGATCTGGCGGTGCTGTTCACCGGCCAGGGCAGCCAGCGCGTGGGGATGGGCCGCGACCTGTACGCGGCGTTCCGCGTGTACCGGGAGGCGTTCGACGAGATCTGCACGGCGCTGGACCCGCACCTGTCGCGGCCGCTGACCGACGTCGTGTTCGCCGCCGCGGACAGCGCCGACGCGGCGCTGGTGCACGAGACGGAGTTCACGCAGCCGGCGCTGTTCGCGCTGGAGGTGGCGCTGTTCCGGCTGTGGCAGGCCTGGGGCGTCGCGCCGGCGGCGGTGGCCGGGCACTCGGTCGGTGAGCTGGCCGCGGCGCACGTGGCCGGGGTGCTGGACCTGGCGGACGCGGCGCGGCTGGTGGCGGCGCGGGGCCGGCTGATGCAGGCCTGCGAGCGGGGCGGCGCGATGGCCTCGGTCGAGGCGTCGGAGCCGGAGGTCCTCGAGGTCCTGGCCTCGGTCGAGGGCCGCGTGTCGGTGGCCGGGCTCAACGGGCCCGCGCAGACCGTCGTCAGCGGTGACACGGCCGCGGTGGAGCGGGTGGTGGAGCACTTCACCGGTGCCGGGCGGCGCACGCGGCGCCTGGACGTGTCGCACGCGTTCCACTCGCCGCACATGGACGCGATGCTGGCCGCGTACGAGGAGGTCGCCGCCTCCTGCGTCTTCCACGCCCCGCGGACCGTCCTGGTCTCCACCGTCACCGGCGCCCCGGCGTCGGCGGAGGAGTTGTCGGACCCGGGCTACTGGGCACGGCAGGTGCGGGACGCGGTGCGGTTCCTGGACGCGGTGCGCTCGCTCGAGTCGTCCGGTGTCGGCCGGTACCTGGAATGCGGCCCGGCGGCGGTGCTGTCGGCCATGGGCGCGGCCTGCGGCGGCGAGGACGCGGTGTTCGTCGCCTCCCAGCGCGCCCCCCGTTCGCCCGGCGAGGCCGTGGACGAGGTGCGGGCGCTGGTGCGGGCGGCGGGTGCGCTGCACGTGTCCGGGCAGGAGATCGCCTGGGAGCGGGCGCTGCCGGAGGGCACGCCGGTGGACCTGCCGACGTACGCCTTCCAGCGCGAGCGTTTCTGGCTCCGCCCCGCCCGCACCGGTCTGCGCGACGCGCGGCAGGCGGGCCTGGCGCCCGCCGACCACCCCTGGCTGGCGGCGGTCGTCGCCCAGGCGGACGGCGAGGGGCACCTGCTGTCGGGACGGCTGGTGCCGGCCGAGCACGGCTGGCTGCGGGACCACGCCGTCTTCGGCTCCGTCCTCGTCCCCGGTACCGGGCTGCTCGACCTGGCGCTCGCCGCGGCCCGTGCCGCGGGCGCGTCCGGCGTCGGGGAACTCACCCTGGGGAAGCCCTTCGTGCTGACCCCGGACACGCCGGTGCGGATCCAGGTGAAGGTGGGCGCGCCCGACGACGACGGCCGGCGCTCCCTCACGATCTTCAGCCAGCCCGAGAGCTCCGCCGAGCCGGGCGCCTGGACGACGCACGCGACCGGTGAGCTGACCGACGGGGTGCCGGACGGCGCCCTCGACGGGCTCGCCGAACTGCGGGACTGGCCGGTGCCCGGCACCGAGTCCGTGCCGCTGGACGGCTTCTACGACACGCTCGGCGCGCAAGGGCTGCACTACGGGCCCGCGTTCCGCGGGCTGGCCTCCCTCGCCCGGAGCGGCACGGTCGCCTACGGCCGGGTCGTCCTGCCCGAGGAGCAGCGCGCCGACACGGACGGCTTCGGCGTCCATCCGGCGCTGCTGGACGCGGCCCTGCACGTCCTCGCGGGTGTGGACACCGGTGACCGGCCGGAGGACACCGTCCTGCTGCCGTTCGCGTGGACCGGCGTGACCCTGTTCGCGACGGGCGGCACCGAGTTGCGGGTGCGCCTGGAGGTGACGGGGGCGGACGAGGCGGGCGGCCGCCAGGTGACGCTGCTGGCCACCGACCCGGCCGGCGAGCCGGTGCTGCACGCCGTGGGGCTCCGGGTGCAGCAGGCCACCGCGGACCAGCTGCGCGTGGCGGCCCCCGACGCCCCGGACGACCTGTACCGCGTCGACTTCCAGCCGGTGGACCCGCCCGCCGCCGAGCTGCCGGTGGGCGCCGTCGTGGTCGGCTCCGACGGCACGGTGGCCGACGCGCTGGGCGTGCCGCGTCACGCGGACGTCGACGCGCTGCTGGCGTCGGGCGAGGTCCCGCGGCTGATCGTGGTCGACGCCACGGGTGGGACCGCGGCGGATCCCGGAACGGCCGTGCGGAAGGTGGCGGTCGACGCGCTCGGCGTGCTGCAGCGGCTGCTGGCCGAGGACGCGCCGGCGGCCACGGTGGTCTGGCTGACCCGTGACGCGGTCGCCGCCCGTCCCGAGGACGCCGTCGGCTCCCTGGGCGCCTCCCCCTTGTGGGGCCTGGTGAGGGCCGTGCGCGGTGAGCACCCCGACCGGGTGGTGCGGCTGGTCGACGTGGACGGCGCCGGGCTCGGCGCCGGCGCGCCCGCCGACCTGCTGGCCGCCGTGCTGACCCTGGACGACGAGCCGGAACTCGCGGTGCGGGGCACGGCCGTGTTCGCCCCGCGGCTCGTGCCCGCGCGCCGGACCGCGGCGCGCGGCGCGGGCACCCTCGAGCCGCCCGCGACGGACGGCCCCTGGCGGCTGGACATCCGCGAGAAGGGCAGCATCGACAGTCTCGAACTGGTCCCGGCGGGCGGTCCGGAGCCGCTCGGGGAGCACGAGGTGCGCGTCGCGGTGCGGGCCTCCGGCATGAACTTCCGCGACGTGCTCAACGCCCTCGGCATGGTCGCCACTCCCGCCCTGGGCCTGGAGTTCGCGGGCGTCGTCCTGGAGACGGGCTCGGCGGTGACGCATCTGCGGCCCGGCGACCGGGCCATGGGCCTGGCGCTCGGCGCGTTCGGCACCGAGGTGCGCGGCGACGGACGGCTGATGACCCGGCTGCCCGGGACGCTGACCTTCGAGCAGGGGGCGACCGTTCCGCTGGCCTTCCTCACGGCCCACTACGCGCTCACCGAGCTCGGCGGGCTGCGCCCCGGGGAGAAGCTGCTGGTGCACGCCGCCGCCGGCGGTGTCGGCATGGCCGCCGTGCAGCTCGCCCACCACCTGGGGGCCGAGGTCTACGGCACGGCCAGCGCCCCCAAGTGGCCGGCCCTCGCCGAGCTCGGCCTGCCGCCCGGGCGGATCGCGTCCTCCCGCGACACCTCGTTCGAGCAGCGGTGGCTGGAGGCCACCGGCGGGACCGGGGTCGACGTGGTGCTGAACTCGCTGGCGGGCGAGTTCACCGACGCCTCGCTGCGGCTCCTGCCGCGCGGCGGCCGGTTCCTGGAGATGGGCAAGACCGACATCCGTGACCCGCGGGAGGTGGCCGCCGCCCATCCCGGCGTCGCCTACAGCGCCTTCGACCTGATGTCGCTGGAGCCGGAACACCTGCAGCGGCTGCTGGCGGAGGTGTCCGCGCTGCTGGCCGACGGCGCCGTCGTGCCGCTCCCGTACCTCGCCCACGACGTGCGGGAGGCGCCCGCCGCCTTCCGTCACATGGCGCAGGGCCGGCACACCGGCAAGCTGGTGCTCACCGCGCCCCGGGTGCTCGACCCGGAGGGCACGGTGCTCGTCACCGGCGGCACCGGCGACCTGGGCCGGGAGGTGGCGCTCCACCTGGTCGCGGAACACGGCGTCCAGCACCTCGTGCTGACGTCCCGCCGCGGACCGCGGGCGCCGGGCGCGGCCGAACTGGTCCGCGAACTGGAGGCGGCCGGAGCCCGGTCCGTGCGGGTCGAGGCCTGCGACGTCGCCGTCCGCGAGGACGCCGCCCGCGTCCTGGCCGCGGTGGATCCCGGGCATCCGCTGACCGGCGTGGTGCACCTGGCGGCCGTCACCGACGACGGCGTGCTGCGCAACCAGACCGCGGAACGGTTCGAGGCGGTCCTCGCCCCGAAGGCGGACGGCGCCTGGCACCTGCACGAGCTGACGCGGGAGTGCGACCTTGCCCTGTTCGTGCTGTTCTCCTCGGTGGCCGGCACGCTGGGCTCGCCCGGCCAGGGCAACTACGGCGCCGCCAACGCCTTCCTCGACGCCCTCGCCGCGCACCGGCGCCGGCGCGGACTCGCGGGCGTCAGCCTCGCCTGGGGCCTGTGGGCCCAGGACGGCGGGGGCCTCACCTCGCGGCTGGGCGAGGCGGAGCTGGCCCGGATGCGCCGCACGGGAGCCCGCGCCATGACCGTCGCCGAGGGCCTCGCCCTGCTGGACGCGGCCCTGCGGCGGCCCGAACCGCACCTGGTGCCCGCCCCGCTCGACCTCGGGGCGCTCCAGCGGGCCGGCGCCGAGCGCCTGCCCGCGATGCTCCGCGGGCTGGTGCGCACCGGCCCCCGCCAGGCGGCGCCGACGGCGGAGCACGCCTCGGGGCTGCGCGAGCGGCTGTCGGACCTGCCGGGCGAGGAGCGCGCCGTGGCCCTGCGGAAGTTCGTGCAGCAGGAGGTCACCGCGGTGCTCGGCCTGTCCGCGGCCGTCCCGCAGGACAAGCCGATGCGCGAGTTCGGCTGGGACTCGCTGATGGCCGTCGAGCTGAAGAACCGCATCGCCAAGCACACCCAGGTCGCCCTGCCCAGCACCCTCGCGTTCGACTACCCGACGCCCCGGGCGATCGCCGACTTCCTGGACACCCGGCTCACCCCCGCCGAGCCGGTCCGTGACGACACCCCGCCCGCCGACCCGGCGCGGGCGGCCCGCTGGGCCCTGGACCGTGTCACCGCCGACCAGCTGCGGCAGAGCGGACTGCTCGACCGGCTGCTGGACCTGGCCCGCCCCGCCGAGGCCCCGCCCGCCGGCGGCGCCGGCAACGCCCTGCGCGCCGCGGAAGAACTGACCGAGGAGGAGATGGACGAGGCCCTCGACTCCATTCTCGGCGGCGTCTGACGCCGTCCTCGCACTCGCCGGGGCCCGCAGGACGCGGACCCCGGCCCGCATCCCCCCACCGGAACCGTTCCACAGGAGTTGATCAAGTGACAGTGACAACGACAGAGACCGCGGCGGTGCGGGAGCCGCGCCCCGAGCAGGCGCCCTCGCGCCGCAAATGGGTGGCTCTCGCCGTGGTGCTGCTCGCCGCCTTCCTGGACAACGTCGACTCGACGATCGTGACCGTCGCCCTCCCCGACATCCAGCGCGAGCTGGGCGCGGACTTCGCCACCGCGCAGTGGACCCTGGCGGGCTACGCCCTGGCCTTCGCGGTCTTCCTGATCACCGGTGGCCGCCTCGGCGACATCTACGGGCGCAAGCGGCTGTTCATCGCCGGCGTCATCGGGTTCACGCTCGCCTCCGTGATGTGCGGCGTGGCCGCCTCGCCGGGCGTGCTGGTGACCGGCCGCCTGCTGCAGGGCGTCATGGCCGCGCTGATGGTCCCGCAGGTCATGTCGGTCATCATGACGACGTTCGAGCAGAAGGACTGGGTCGTCGCGTTCTCCATGATGGGCGCGGTCCTCGGGCTCGGCGGCGTCGCCGGACCGCTGCTGGGAGGCATCCTCACGGATCTCGACCTGCTGGGGCTGGGCTGGCGCGCGATCTTCCTGATCAACATCCCCTTCGGGATCCTGGCCGTCGGCCTGGCCCTGTGGTGCCTGCCCGAGAGCAAATCCGAACAGGCGACACGGCTGGACGTCCCGGGCGTCTTCCTGCTCAGCCTGGCGGCGCTCGGCCTGATGTACCCGCTGGTGCAGGGCCGTGAGCAGGGCTGGCCCGGCTGGATGTTCGCCGTCATGGGCGGTGCGTTGGTGCTCCTGGTGCCGTTCGCCCTCTACCAGCGGCGCCGGCACGCCAAGGACGGGTCGGCCCTGGTGCCGCCCACCCTGTTCCGGCACCGCTCCTTCACCGCGGGCGTGTTCGTGGTGATGCTCGCCTTCTCCGGCATCACGTCGTTCTTCCTGGTCCTGACCTACCAGATGCAGCTGGGTCTCGGCTGGTCCGCGCTGCGCACCGCCCTGGTGACCGTGGCCTTCCCGATCGGCATCATGGCGACCTTCCAGATCGCCTGGCGCAAGGGCACCGCCAACGGGCGGGTGTACGTCGCCATCGGCACCTCGATCATGGCCCTCGGGACGCTGCTGATGATCGCGCTGAACCACATCCAGGGACCCGACCTGACCTGGCTGCAGCTCGCCGGGGCCGAGCTGGTCGTGGGCCTCGGCATGGGCCTGTGCTCGCCGATCCTGACCAACGTCGTGCTCGGCGACGTCCCGCCGCAGGACGCCGGCGCCGGATCGGGCGTCGTCAACGCGCTCATCCAGTTCGGCACCGCCGTCGGCATCGCCGTCGTCGGCGTCATCTTCTTCAGCCTCTCCGGGTCCGGCACGGGCCCCGACCGGGCCCAGCGCTTCAGCGACGCCACCGCCGCCACCCTCTGGTACAACGCGGGCGTCTTCGTCCTGGTCGCGGTGCTCAGCCCGCTGCTGCCCGGCCGCAAGAAGGCCGAGCCCGAGGCCGGCCCCGACACCGCGGACACCGCCCGGTCCGCCGAGCGGGAGCCCGCCGCCGTGGGCGGTGTCGCGGCCGACCGGGTCTAGGCCGAATTTCTCCCCTCCCCGAAAACTCCGGTGCGGCGGGCGTCAGTTATCTGTGCCAGCCTGATCGGAAGAAATGAAGAAACCCCCACAGGAGGTCCTGTATGGCGGAGACGCCCGACACCAATGCCCAGGAGACCGAGGTCCAGCGCAAATTCCGTGAGGCCCTGGAGCGCAAGAGCAGGGCCAGCCAGGCCAAGCAGGCGCACGAGGAAGGCCGCCTGAAGGTCAAGGGCATGAGCGGACCGGCCGGCAAGAAGCGCTTCATCCGCCGCAAGACCGGCTGACGGCGCACGGCACGACGCGCGGGCTGCCCGCGGTCCCCCTTTCCGGGGGGCCGCGGGCAGCCCTTTTTCCCGTTTGCCCCTCGCGCTGCCCCAGCTCTCCCCTTGTTCTTCCAGGGTTATCTCCTCGTCCGGTTCGCGATGCGGTCCCGGAATGCTCCGGAACTGCTCGAGAAACACTCGTGAACGACTTGATAAACGCACGAACGGGCCGTCTCCAACAGCGGTTTTCCGTCAGGACCGTGGAATTGCCCCCGGCGGACGGGGAGCGGGTCTCGAGCACGGCTCCAGTGCTTCACGAGCGGCGGGCACCACAGTCGTGCGCAAGGGCGCGACAGGAACGTCCGGGACCGAGGAGCTGACCACCGTCGCCATGTCTGCCATCGCCGAGACCGTCAAGGCACCGGTCGCCCCGCAGGGCCGCTGGGAGGCGGACGCGCGGGCCCGCGCGGACCGGCTCGAAGCCCTCCTCGGCGATCCCTACGACCCGGCCAACCCGCACGGACTGGGCGCCCTGTTCGCCGCCGACGGCCGGCGCACCCCGCCCGCCGCGACGGAGGAGCTGCTCTCCGGAACCGGCCTCGCGGCCGAGTTCGTGCCGGCGGAGGAGGGCGGCCTGCTCACCCGCGCCGACCTGCTCGCCCGCGCGCTGCGCCCGGTCTTCCGCCGTGACGTCGCCCTCGGCTTCGGACACGGCATCACCTCGCTCTTCGCCACCGGCGCGGTGTGGGCCGCCGGCACCTCCGCCCAGCGCCGCGATCTGGCGGACGTGCTGCTCGGCGGCGGGCGCGCCGCGATCCTCCACCACGAGCTCGCCCACGCCAACGCGATCCTGCGCGACGAGTTCACCGCCCGCCCGGCGGAGGACGGCGGCCACCGGCTCCACGGCCGCAAGGAGGTCATCATCAACGCCTCCCGCGCCGACGCCCAGGTCGTCTACGCCCGCACCGACCCCGCGCGCGGGCCGCGCAGCCACTCGGTGTTCCTCCTGGACCCCGCGGAGGCCGGCCCCGGCGCGGTCCGCCACCTGTCCCGCGTGGAGACGACGGGCATGCGGGGGGCGCTGTTCTCCGGCCTGGAGTTCACCGGGCGGTACGTCCCCGCCGACGCCCTCGTCGGCGGCGTCGGCGACGGCGTCACCCTGGCGCTGCGCACCTTCCAGGTGAACCGGAGCCTGATCTGCGGTGTCGTGGTCGCCGCCGCGGACACCGTCCTGCGCTCCGCCGTCCGCGCGGCGACCACCGGCCGCACCGGCCCGGTCGCCCGCCGCTGGCACAAGGCCCTCACGGGAGTCTTCGCCGACCTGCTGGCCTGCGACAGCATGGCGACCGTCGCCCTGCGCGCCCTGGGCCTGCTGCCGGACCGTGCCCACGTCCTGGCGGCGGCCGTGAAGTACGCGGTGCCCGACCTGCTCCGGGAGAACCTGGAGGAGCTCGCCACCGTGCTCGGCGGTCGCGGCTACCAGCACGACAGCCCGGAGTACGGCGCCCTGGGCAAGCTCGTCCGCGACCTGCCGGTCGCCGGACTGGGCCACGCCGGAACCGCCTCCTGCCAGGCCGTGATCGTCCCCCAGCTCCCCTGGCTCGCCGAGCACGCGTGGTTCGCCGAGCAGGAGCCCCCGCCGGAGCTGTTCCGCGGCGGTCCGCTGCTGCCGCCGCTGGACTACACCGCCCTGGGCATCGCGGGCGGCGGCGACTTCATGGCCGCCTCCCTCGTAGCCTCCACCGACCGGCTGGCCGCCGCCCGTGGTGTCGGCGGCCGGATCGCCGCCCTGGCGCAGCTGGCCGAGGCGTTCACCGCGGAGCTGCGCGCCCTGCGCGACGCCTGCCGCGGGCTGCCGCCCGCCGGCGCGGCGGGAGCCGACACCGCCGCGCTGTGCGTCCTCAGCGACCGGTACAGCCTGATCGTGGGCGCCGCCGCGGTCCTCGGCGTCTGGGAGGCGCAGGACGGCACCGACCCCTTCCTCGCGGACGCGGCGTGGGCCGTGCTCGCCCTCTCCCGCATCGGGGCCCGGCTGGGCATCCCGGTGCCCGACGTGCCCGACGAGTGCACCCGGCAGGTGCTGGACGAACTGATCCGCCGCTACCGGAGCGGGCACAGCTTCGACCTCGACGCCACGCTCCTCGCACAGTGACCGGTCCGACTCCGGCACCACCACCGGCCGCGGCGGCCGCGTGGCGCACCACGAAAGGGGGAGACAGCGTGACGGGACCGATCCGCACGGACGTCCGGGGACCGGGCCGCACCGAGCCGGGCGCCCGGCCGGCCGGCGCCGGCCGCATCGCCGAACCGACCCACGTCGGCGGCCCGCACGGCCCCTGGGACCGGGTCCGCGACGCCATGGAGCTGCGGGGCAACGCCGTCGTCCACACGACCTGGGGCGAATGGCTCGGCGCGGCCGTCACCGACACCGCGCTGCGCCCCCTGCTCGGCCGGGACTGGCCGCGCTACCGGCGGCTGAGCGATCCCCTGGTCCGGCTCCGGTTCGTCACCTCGCGGATGGCCACCAAGTACACGGCGGCCGCCGCCCTGGGCGCCGAGCCGGCCGAGCTGGACCTGGCCTACCGCATCGGAGGCAGGCCCTACCTGCGCGGACTCGACCAGATCGACGTGAGCCTCACCCACACCGACGACCTGATCGCCGTCGGCGTCAGCCGCAACGGCCGCATCGGCGTCGACGCCGAACCCGCCGACCGGACCCTGTCCTTCGACCTCCTCCAGCAGCACATCTGCAGCCCCGCCGAGCGGGCCGAGCTCCAGGACCTGCCCGAGGACCGGCGCACCGCCGAACTGCTGCGGCTGTGGACCCTGAAGGAGGCCTACACCAAGGCGCTCGGGCAGGGACTGCGGCTGTCCTTCAACGAGTTCGGCTTCGGCGTCGGCGGAGGGGGGCTGCTGGCGCCCGACGGGCGCCCCGCCTCCCGTGGCGAGTGGTCCTTCGCCACCCACCGCGTCCTGGACCGCTACCTCGTCAGCGTCGCCTGCCACGACGCCGGCCTGGACACCTCCCGCGACACCTCTCCCCGCACCATGCTCGACGAGGGCTTCCTGAGCGCGGTGACCGGTCTGCTCACCGGCCCGGACGGCTGAGCACGGCGTCGGAACGGTTCCAGGCGCTGTCCAGGCAGGCCGGCGGGTTCCCGCACGAGTCGCGCACCAGCGCGGTGTCAGCACCGTGTCAGGGGTTTGCGGGTGGCCGCGACCATACTCGTCGGGCGCTCTCACACAGAGGGAGGGAAGGGGGCCGCCGCAGTCTTCCACGCGTTCGCGAGGCTCGCGCGCAGAGCCCGCCGTGCCCACCGCACGCCGTTCGCGCGGCTCCGCACAGCCGTGCCCCCGAACCCATGACCGCCGCCCGCCACGTATGGCCTCCGCCGTCCGACGAGGTGGCGACGGTCCTCGCCGACCTCGGCCGGCCACCGCACCGGGAGACGGCCCTCGAACTGCGCGGCCCGCTGGACCGGGCCCGGATCGAGGCCGCCCTCGACCACGCCGCCGTCCACGCGCCCGCCGCCCCCGGCCACCGCATCGAGCACCACGGCCCGGGTCACCACACGCTCTGCCTGACGGCCTGCGACGCCTACCCCGTCGGCCTCCTCGCCGACCTGCTCACCCGCCCCGCGGCAGCCTCCCCTGGCTCCCCGCGCGTCCCGCCGACCCCGCTGCAGCAGGAGCTCCTCGCCGAGGCGGACGCCCGCCCCGGCCTGCACGTCGAGCAGCTCACGCTGTCCTGGCACGGGCCGCTGGACACCGCGCGGTTCCGCGCCTCCTGGCAGAGCGTCACCGACCGCGAGAGCGTGCTCCGCACCGCCTTCGACGACGGCCCGGAACCGCTGCTCACCGTGCACGAACACGTCACCGCGGACGTCCGGTTCCTGCCCGCCGCGTCCACCGCCTGGGCCGACCTGGTGGAGACCGACCGCCGTGACGGCGTGGACCCCCGCAGGCCCGGCGCCGCCCTGCGCGTGACCGTCATGGCGCCGGGCCTCCCGCACGGCGCGCATCCCGCCCGGGTGCTGCTCACCTACCACCACGCCCTGCTGGACGGTTTCGGCGCGCGCCTGCTGCTGCGCGAGTTCTACCGCGCCTACCTGGCGCACGGCCGTCTCCCCGGCGGGGAGCGCCGGCCCGGCCTGCCGGACTACACCGCGTGGCTCGGCCGGCACGACACCGGCCCCGCCCGCGACCACTGGGCCCGGGTCGCGCGGACCGCCGACGCCTCCGCCCACGTGCCGCCCCTCGCCACCGGGCCGGCCGGGCCCCCGCACGCGGCCCCGGAGCACGTCCGGCTGCGGCTGCCCGCGGACCGGGCCGCACGGCTGCACGCCTGGGCGACACGCTGGGGCGGCACCGAGAGCGTCGCGCTGCAGGCCGTGTGGGCGGTGCTGCTGTACCGGGCGCGGGGCGCGCGGGGCGCCGCCCCGGTGAGCTTCCGGATCGGCGCGGACGGGCGCGGCGTCCTCCTCGACGGCGTGGAGAACATGCCCGCCCCGCTGCGCACCACGCTGCCGCTGTGCGTCGACGTCGACCCGTTCACCACCGTGGCGACGCTCCTCACCGAGGTGCGCGACCGGGTCCTGGACATGACGGCCTACGCGTGGGCGTCCCCGGGGCAGGTCCGCGCCTGGGCGCGCCCGGAGGACGTCACGGATCCCGCCGACGACGGCGGCCTGCTGGTCTTCGCGTCGCTGCCCCGCCACCCGGACTCCGTGACGGAGGCGCTCGCCGGTGAGGGCGTGCGCGTCGGCCCGCCCGACACCCTCGCGGCGCTGACGACGCTCCCGCTCACCCTCGCCGCCCACCACGAACCGGACGGCAGCCTCGTCCTGACCGCGACCTACGCCCCCTCCCGTCTGCCGGGCGTCGCGGACCTCCTCGCGGCGAGCGCCCTGCTGCTGTCCGAGCTGCCCTACACGGAGGCCGACACCACGACCGTCGCCGATGTCCTGCGCCTGCTGTCCACGGCGGCCGCCACCGGTGCGACCACGACGCCTCCGCCGACGCCGCGCGTCCGGCCGTCCGCCCCGCCCGCGCCGCCGCTCGAGGTGCTGCGCACCGCCGGCGGGCCCGGCACCGACACCGTCTGCCTGGTCCGTGGCGCCGGGGTTCCGCGGTCCCTCTACGACCGCCTCGCCGGGGCCTACCGCGGCCCCGAGGCCGTGCTCCTGCTGCACCCGGACGCCGGCGACCCGCACATCCTCCGGCAGGCGGTGCGCACCCTGGCGGACGACGGCCGGGTCGTCGCCGTCTTCGGCTTCTCCGGCAGCGGGGCCACCGCGTACGAGACCGCCCGGCTGGTCGCGGCCGCCGGCGGCCGCACGCCCGCGCTCGTCGTCTCCGGCACCGCGGCCGGCGCCGAGGAGCTGGCCAGGACGCTCGAGACCGCGGCGGCGCGGACCTGCGCCCGCGACGGCGGCTCGCAGCGGTGAGGGCCGGAGCCCGACGGCTCCGGCCCTCACCGGTCGGCCCGCGGGCGCTACGCGGCGAGCGCCGCCCGGTCCAGCTTGCCGTGCGCCGTCACCGGGAGCCGGTCCAGGTGGCACACGCGCTGCGGCAGCATGTGCGCCGGCAGCCGCTCGCCGAGGGCCTGCCGCACCGCCGTCCCCGGCACCGTCCCACGGTCCGCCACCACGTACGCGGTCAGCGACTGCTCACCGTGCGCGTCGCGTGTCACCACGCAGGCCGCGCCCGAGACACCGGGCACGGCGCGCAGCGCGGCCTCGATCTCACCCAGTTCGATGCGGAACCCGCGCAGCTTCACCTGGCCGTCCTGGCGGCCCGCGTAGTACAGCCGCCCTTGTTCTCCGGCCACCGCCCAGTCGCCGCTGCGGTAGTGCGGGCCCGTGCCGTCGTCGGCCCGGACGAACCGGCCGGCCGTCAGTTCGGGGCGCCCGAGGTAGCCGTGGCTGACGCCGGTGCCGCACACCCACATCTCACCGGGCTCGCCCGCCGGCACGGGCCGGCCCTGCGCGTCGCGCAGCGACACCGACAGGTGCGGCAGCGGGCGGCCCACCGGTGTGCGGCCGGCCGTCGCCTCGTCGAGCACCGCCTCGTCCAGCGGGCACCAGGTGACGTGCACGGTGGTCTCGGTGATCCCGTACATGTTGACCAGCCGGGCGTTCGGGGCGGTGCCCGCCGCCCACCAGGCGCGCACGTCGGCCGGGACCAGCGCCTCCCCGCCGAAGACGACCCGGCGCAGCTCGGGCAGCCGCACCTTCTCGGCGACGGCCTCGGCGACGAGGTTGCCGAACGCGGACGGCACCTGGTTGAGGACGGTGACCCGCCGGGACGCCAGCAGCAGCGCGAACTCCAGCGGGTCGGTGGCCGCCTCCCGGTCGACGACGACCAGCCGGCCGCCGTACAGCAGGGGGCCCCACAGCTCCCACACGCTGAAGTCGAAGCTCAGGGAGTGGAACAGCGTCCACACGTCGTCGGGGCCGGTCTCCAGCAGGGGGATCGCCGCGTCCAGCAGTGCCAGCACCTGGGCGTGGCCCACCATGCAGCCCTTGGGGTCGCCGGTCGACCCGGACGTGTAGATGACGTAGGCGGTGTCCTCCGGCAGCCGGGGCGGCCCGTCCGCGTCGCCGTGGTCCGCCGCGCGGGTCGCCAGGACGTACCGGCCGGCCTGGGCGACCGGCGTCTCGCCCGGCAGCAGGCCGCAGTCGGACAGCACGAGTTCCGTGCCGGAGTCCCGCAGCAGGTACTCCTGGCGGGCCTGCGGGTAGGCGGGGTCGACCGGCAGGTAGGCCGCCCCGGACCGCAGGATGCCGATCACGGCCGCGGGCGCGTACCGGCTGCGGGCCGCGCGCAGCGCCACCAGCCGGCCGGGGCCCGCGCGGCCCCGCAGTCTGCGGGCGATGTCGTCGGCGAGCCACTCCAGTTCCAGATAGGTCGCCTCGCCCTCGGCGTCGGACACGGCGGTGCGGGCGGCGTTGCGTGCCGCGACGGCCGCGAACCGGGTGTCGAGACGGTCGGCGGGGGCGGGGGTGGTGGCGTCCATCAGGTCCTCCTGTCGGGCGGGGTGCGCCTGGTCATGCGGAGCTCTCCGCGAGCGCCGCAGGGGCCTGGGCGGTCCGCGGCAGCGCGTGCGCCAGGTAGCTGGCCACGTCGCCCGGCGTGGTGCCCCGGCCGAAGATGCGGTCCGCGCCCAGCGCGGCGGCCGAGGCCGGGTCGAAGCGGGGCCCGCCCACCACCAGCAGCGGGCGTTCCCGCTCGGCGAACTCCACCCGCAGTTCCGCGCTCAGTTCGCGGACGTTGGTCAGGTGCGCGTCCCGCTGGGTGACGGCCTGGGAGACCAGTACGGCGTCCGCGCCCTCGGCGCGGGCCCGGCGCACCAGGTCGCCGACCGGCACCTGCGCCCCCAGGTTGACCACGCGCATCTCCTGGTAGGCCTCCAGGCCCTTCTCGCCCGCGAAGCCCTTGATGTTGAGGATCGCGTCGATGCCGACGGTGTGCGCGTCGGTGCCGACGCACGCGCCCACCACCACCAGCCTGCGGCCGAGCCGCTCCCGTACGGCCGCGTCGACCTCCTTGACCGACAGCAGCGGGTAGTCGCGCTCGGCCACCACCACCTCGTCCAGGTCCACGGCGTGCGCCACGGGCCCGTAGACGACGAAGAAGCTGAACCGGTCGCCGCCGACGGGCTTGCCGTGCACCAGCAGGGGGCGTTCGATGCCCATGCGGCGGGCCAGGCGCAGCGCGGCGCCCTCGGCCAGCGGGCCGTGCGGCAGGGGCAGCGTGAACGACACCTGGACCATGCCGTCGTCGGGGGTGTCGCCGTAGGGGCGGACGGATCCGGTCGCGCGCGGTGCGTCGGCACGCGCGGCGGTCCCGTCCCGGTCGGTGCGCTCGACGTCCATGGAGCTCACGTTCCTTCCAGAATCTCGACGGCCGGGTTGCGGTATCCGGGTGCCCGGGCGACCACGCCCTCCGCGCCCCGCCCGCCGGACGCGGGGCGGCGCATGCCGCCGAAGGCGCCGCGGGCGATGGCGTCCAGCAGGCCCCGTTCGCAGATGTCCTCGAGCAGGGTGACGGCCTCGTCGAGCACCTGGTGCGCCCGCCGGACGATGAAGCCGTCCCGGGGCGGGCGGAAGTCCTCGGCGAGCGAGCCGGCGGCGCCGAGCACGTAGCGGACGTTGCCCAGCGCGAGGTCGCGGTCGGACAGGAACGGGGTGACGACGGCCTCGGTCATCATGCCGACCAGGAGGATGCTCTGCCCGGTGAGCGTTCCCGCCAGGTTGAAGAAGCCGTTCAGGAGGTGGCCGCGGAAGATGTCCCCGGTCATGTGCTTGGTCGGCGGCATCCACTTCAGCGGCGCGTCGGGGAAGAGCTCGCGGGCCAGCAGGGCGTGCGCGAGTTCCAGGCGGAACGACTCCGGCCGGTCCGGGTCGATCTCGAAGGCGTGGCCCAGGCCCATCTGTCCCGCCGTCAGGCCGGCCTCGGTGGCGAAGTACTCGTTGAGCAGCTGGCTCGCGGTGACCGTGTGGGCGGCCTCCACCGCGTCGGCGGTGGTGAGGTAGTTGTCCTCGCCGGTGTTGATGACGATGCCCGCCCGGGCGTGCAACTGGCGGGAGAAGCGCTGGTCGACGAAGGTGCGCACCGGGTTGATGTCGCGGAAGAGGATGCCGTACATGGAGTCGTTGAGCATCATGTCCAGCCGCTCCAGGCCGGCCAGTGCGGCGATCTCCGGCATGCACAGCCCGGACGCGTAGTTGGTGAGCCGGACGTACCGGCCCAGTTCCTCGGACACGTCGTCGAGCGCGGCCCGCATCAGCCGGAAGTTCTCCCGCGTGGCGTAGGTGCCCGCGTATCCCTCGCGGGTGGCGCCCTCGGGCACGTAGTCCAGCAGGGACTGCCCGGTGGAGCGGATCACGGCGATCACGTCGGCGCCGCCGCGTGCGGCGGCCCGGGCCTGCCGGATGTCCTCGTAGATGTCGCCGGTCGCCACGATCAGGTAGATCCACGGCGCGGGCGGGTCGCCCAGCCGGCCCGCCCTGCGGTCCCGTTCGGCGCGCTGCCCGTCGATCGCCCGGATCCCGCCGGCGACCGCCCGGCGGGCCGCGAGCGCGGCCGCTTCGGCGTCGGCGCCCTCGGGGACGCGGAAGGGCACGTCGCGGGCGGCGGCCCGGGCGGCCAGTTCGGTCAGGTTCCGGTAGCGGCCGGTGCGCAGCGCGTCCCACACCGGCAGGCACACGCCGTGCTCCAGGCCGACGGCGTCCACGACCCCGTCGACGAGGCGGTTCACCCAGGGGATGCCTTCGGCGTCGGCGCCGTCCAGCCCGGCCAGGCGCAGCGTCGCCCGCTCCACCGAGACGGTGGTGTGCGACCGGGCCAGTTCCACCATGGGGTGGCCGGCCCGTTCGGCCAGTGTCCGCGCCCGGGCGACCGTGGCGCCGTCCAGCCCGAGTTTCGCCGGCGTCGCGGCGACGGGCGCGGTCACGGCGTGGCTCCCCGGCGGCCGGCCGCGCGGTCGAACAGGGCGCGCACCCCGGGCACCTCACGCACCAGCCGCAGGGCGAGGTCGCTGTGCCCGGGCAGGTAGCCGTTGCCGATGAGGAGGGTGACGTCACGGCCCAGTCCCTCGGCGCCGAGCGCCGCCGCCGGGAACGACGTCGCCATGGAGAAGAACACCACCGTGCCGCCGTCGCGGGTGGCCAGGACGGCCGCGTGCTCGCAGCCGCCGACGTCGGTGCAGACCACGGTGACGTCGTGTTCGCCGCCCTCGCCGAGCAGCGCGTGCACGGCGAGCGCGTCACGGGCGTCGGCGCACACCGTCTCGTCCGCCAGCCCGCTCGCGGCGAGCGCCCGCGCCTCGGCGGCGTCCGGCACGACCCCCGTGACCCGTGCGGCGCCGGCCCGCCGGGCGGCCGCCAGCGTCAGGGAGCCCGACTTGCCGGACGCGCCCAGCACCAGCACGGAGGGCGCGGAGCCCTCGCGCGCGCGGGAGCGGACGATCCGTTCGGTCAGCGCCGGCGCGCCGCACACGTCGAGCACCGACAGGACCAGGTCGTCGGGCAGGTCGTCGGGCAGCACCGCCGCCACCGACCGGCCGAAGAGGATGGCGTGGCCGCGTGCCGGGACCCGCTCGCCGAGCCCGTCCCAGTCGCGCAGCCCGTCGGTGATCTCCAGCGGGGTCAGGGTCAGCGACACCAGGGTGGCGATCCGGTCTCCCGGCCGCAGCCCCAGCGGCGAGTCCGGGCCGACCTCGGCGACGGTGCCGATCAGCATGCCGCCCGACCCGGTGACCGGGTTGTGCATCTTGCCGCGGTCCCGCACGATCGCGCACACCGCGTCCCGCAGCGCCCGCGGGTCGCCCCCGTGGGCCTCGCGCAGCTGCCGGAACGAGGCGGCGTCGAGGTTGAGGCAGGTCACGTCGACGCGGACCTCGTCGGCGCCGATCCGCGGGTCGGGGTCCAGGCGCAGCGCCCCCTGGGGCAGCGCCCCGGCGGGGGCGAGGACCCGGTGCAGACCCAGGCCGGACGACGTCACCGGGGCCGCGGCCGTCACCGACGCCGTGGCGGTCGCCGGCGCCGACACCGTCGCGGCCGTCGCGGTCGCGGTCGCCGCGGTCACGACGCCGCTCCGACGAGGGCACGGGCGCTGGTCCACCACAGCCGCCCTTCCTCGGGCAGGGTGTGGATCGGGTCGTAGTAGTGGTGCACGCGGTCCAGCGCGGCCGGGTCGTCGTGCTCGACGGTGGTCCGGTAGTTCTTGCTCCAGGAGGAGATGCCGCGCCGCCGGTCGTAGCCGTCGGCCTGGTCGACCCACCGCTTGCCGACGTACGGCACGTCGCACACCAGCCGGGGGGTGGCGAACCCCGGCAGGTATCCCATGATCGAGCGCTGCAGGCTCTGCGCCCGCGCCAGCGGCAGCCGCCAGTGCTCGGCGCCGGGGATCATGTCGCAGAGGTAGAAGTAGTACGGCACCACGCCCGCCGAGTCGAGCAGCGCGAAGCACAGGTCGAGGAGCGCCTCGGGCGTGGCGTTCACCCCTTCAAGCAGCACCCCCTGGTTGCGCACGTCGCGCAGTCCCGCCGCCAGCAGCGCCCGGGACGCCTCGGCGACCAGCGGGGTGACCTGCTGCGCCGCGTTGGCGTGGGTGTGCAGGGCCAGGGACACTCCCCGCTCGCGCGCCTTCGCCGACAGTTCGGCGACGCCCTCCAGGACCCGTGGCGCGAGCCAGTGCTGGGGCAGCCCGATCAGGCCCTTGCTGGCCAGGCGGATGTCGCGCACCGAGTCGAGTTCCAGCAGCCGGTCGACGAACGCGGCCAGCCGGGGCCAGGGAACGTTGGCGACGTCGCCGCCGGAGACCACCACGTCCCGCACGGACGGCGTGGCCCGCAGGTACTCGATCATGCGGTCCAGCCGGTCCGCGGGGCGCAGCACGAACCGGTACTTGGTGACCTGCGGCGTCGACGTTCCGACGAGGTCCATGCGGGTGCAGTGACCGCAGTACTGCGGGCACGTCGTGACCAGTTCGGCCAGCACCTTCGTCGGGTAGCGGTGCGTCAGGCCCTCCACCGTCCACATCTCCGCCTCGTGCAGCGAGTCGCGGGACGCCAGGGGGTGGCTGGGCCAGGAGGGCTGCCGGTCGGAGGCGACGGGGAGCATGTACCGGCGGACCGGGTCCGCGTACCAGGCCGCGGTGTCGACGGGCTCGCCGGGCGCGAACGTGTTGAGCACGTGCGGGGTCAACAGCACGGGCATGGTGGCGTGCAGGCGCTGATCGGCGGCCAGGTCGGCGTAGAACGCGTCCGACAGACCGCTGCCGGCGACCGCGCGCAACTCCTCGACGCCCTTGACGCAGTGGGCGCGCTGCCACTGCGCGTCGCGCCACTGGGCCTCGGTGACGTCCCGCCAGCCGGGAAAGCGCTGCCAGTCCGGCTCGACCGCCTGGTGGCGGCGGTAGGCGTACGGCTGCGGAAGGGGGTCGGCGACGGCGTCTGCGGGGACGGTCCCGGCCCCGGGTGAACGGGACAACACCCTGCTCCTCGATTCCTCCGGCGTCACGCCGGTCAGTCGGTGGTCCGGCCGCGGGCGCGAGGACGCGCCCGCCGGTCGTTTCAGTGGGCGAAGCGGTACACCAGCGACCCGTCGTCGCCGTCGGGCATCCGGGTGAAGCCGGCGCGCTCGATGACCGCCCGCGAGGCGTGGTTGTCCTCGGTGGTGGTGGCCACGACGGTGCTCACGCCGGGGCGGGACCGCGCCCAGCGGGCCAGCTCCCGCAGCGCCTCGGTGGCGTAGCCGTGGCCCCGGGCGGCCTCGGCCAGGTCGAAGCCGATTTCCACCGATCCGTCGGCGGGCGGGCCGTGGAAGCCCATGGCGCCGACCACCGCGGCGTCCTCGGTCCTCATCAGCAGGTACATGCCCCAGCCGGGCAGGTGCGCGCCCGCGTCCTCGGCCCGCACGAGCATCCGGGCGGCCACCCGGGTCTCGGCGCTCGGCGCGCCTCCCACCCAGGACAGGCCGCACGTCGCGCCGTCGGTGATCTCGCGGGCCTCCTCGGGCAGCGCCTCCCGCAGCCACAGCCGGTCGGTCGTCAGCAGCTGCGGCGCGGGCCGGGCGGCGTCCTCGGCGGCGATCCGGGCGACGGCCTCGGGCCGGCCGTCGGACCACACCTCGGCCACCCGGTCGAGGCAGGACTGCTCGGTCCCGGTCCAGCCGGTGGTCTCCCAGCCGGCGGGCAGCGGCGACCGGCTCGGCCACACCGCGTACTGCCGGTGGGTGCTGACGATGACTGCGTGCGTCATGTGTGTTTCTCCTGCTGGTTGCGTTCGCGCCGGCGGCCCCGCGGCCCCGGGCGGTGGAGGCCGCCGCCGCGCCCGTGCCGTGGGCGGCCCGGGCACCGGCGGCGCCCGGTCAGGGGAGCGGGTCGATGCCGTCGAGGGCGTCGAGGAGTCGCTCCAGGTCCTCCTGCGGGCCGAGGGAGATCCGCAGGTGACCGGGGAAGCCGAACCGGCCGGCGTCCCGGACGAGGATTCCGTGCTCCTCGGCGAGCAGCCGCTCGGCGGTCGCCGAGTCGCTCACCGGGACCGCCACGAAGTTCGTCGCGGATGGCAGCGACCGCCGGCCCCGGCGCTCCAGCTCAGCGCGGAACGCGGCCCGGCGCAGCGCGTTCTCGCGCCGCACCAGCGGAATGTGGTCCGTGTCCTCGAGCGCGGCGACGGCCGCGGCCTGCGCCACGGCGTTCACGCTGAACGGCATCGTGCCCTGCGCGGCGCGCAGCCGGCCGGTGAGGTCGGGGCTGCCGACGGCGTAGCCGACGCGCAGCGCGGCCAGGCCGTGGGCCTTGGAGAAGGTGCGCAGCGACAGCAGCGGGGCGCCGCTGCCCAGGTAGTCGCAGAGCCGGGGGGTGCCGGCCGGGGCGAACTCGAGGTAGGCCTCGTCGAGCACCAGGGGCGTGCCGGTCACCGCGGCCCGCTCCACGAGCAGTTCGAGTTCGTCGTGGCCGAGCACGGCGCCGCTGGGGTTGTGCGGGTGGCACAGGTGGACGAGGCCGGCGTGCTCCATCGCGGCGGCGACGGCCCGGACGTCGACCCGGGTGCCGTCGAGGGGGATCTCCTCGCAGCCGCGGCCGGTCGCCTCGAGGCAGACGCGGTAGCCGGGGAAGGTTCCGGCGGTGGTGACACCGGGGCGGCCGCGGTCGCCCAGGGCCAGAGCGGTCAGCAGGACGAGTTCGTCGCTGCCGTTGGCCACCACGACCCGGTCCTCGCCGACCGCGTTGTGCGCGGCGACGGCCCGGACCACGTCGAGCCGGGCCGGGTCGGGGTAGCGGGCGGTGGGCGTCAGGGCGTCCCGGGCGGCCCGCAGTGCCAGGGGACTGGCGCCGTACGGGCTCTCGCTCAGGTGCAGCCGGGCCGGCTCCGCGCGGACCGCGGTCACGCTCACGCCGCGTCCCCCAGCAGGATGCCGAAGCAGTAGCTGCCCGGTTCCGCCTCCAGGGTGAGGAACTGGTGCTCGGCCCCGGCGGGGACGTGCAGCAGCGCCGGGGAGGCGAGCAGGTGCGTCTCGCCGTCGACGGTCACCTCGATGCGGGCGCCGCCCGGGTTGGGGGAGACGAGGAAGTAGATCTCCGCCACCTCGTGGCGGTGCGGGTCGGCGACGGGTTTGCCCACCAGGTGGTCGATGGGGCCGCCGGCGAGCTGCACCGGGACCCCGCCGAACATGTCCGCCGTCAGGTAGAAGGGCGCGGGCGCGTGATGGCCCGCGACGGGGAGGAACTTCGGGACGTCGGTGCGGACGCCGGCGGTTGCCACGATGACTTCTCCTCTTCCGGACCGGATCGCTCACGCTCCCGCAGAGCGTGGCCGATCCGGATAGAGCGCCGGTGGAGCAGCCGCCGGGACGGGGTCAGGGCGCCGTCGTGCCGGCGAGCGCCGTCACCGCTCCCGGTTCCTCCCGCGGTGCCTCAGGGGCCTCTCGCGGCGGTTCCACCACGAAGGACAGTTCCTCGGCGACCCGCTCGGCGAGCCGGAACATGGCGTCGTGGTCGGCGACGACCGCCTCCATCCAGCCGACCTCGGAGGTGTGCACGCCCGGGGGAAGCCGGTCGCCGGGCGCGTGGGGGCAGTTGATCCGCTTCACGCCCTCCAGGGCCGAGGCGGCGCGCAGGCCCTGCACCCCCGCGTACGTGCCGCCCTCGTAGGGCGCCAGGAACGACCGGGTGAAGACCACCTGTTCGTCCTGGGCGCGGACGTCCGACACGTCCTCGCCGAGGGCGACCCGCCCGGCCAGGGTGACGGGGTCCAGGTCCCCGGCGAGCCGGGCGAGTTGTACCTGCCAGCCGCCCAGCCGCCCGTTGACCTCGATGATCCGCGGCCCGTCAGAAGTCAGCTTGACCTCGGTGTGGGTGACTCCCCGGGTCACCCCCAGGGCCCGCAGCGCCGCGGTGACCAGTGCGAGCACGTCCTCGCGTTCGGTGGCGGCCAGTGCGGCCGGGCGCAGCTGCCCGGTCTCCCGGAACGGGGGCGACAGCGGGAACTTTCCGGTGACGGCCCAGTGGGAGATCCCGCCCGCGGAGACGGCCGACTCCACCGACACGTAGTCGCCGAACCTCCCGCGGTCCTGGCCCCGCAGGAACTCCTCCAGCACCAGCGGTTCCGGGTCGGCGCCCGTCAGCAACGCGGCGGCGAGCGCGGCGCCCTGCTCGGCGGTCTCGACGAGGTGGGTGCTGCGGCTGCCCAGGCCGCCGGCCGGCTTGAGCACGGCGGGCAGCCCCACCGCGGCGAGGGCCGGCTCCCAGTCGGCGGGCCTCTCCAGCCGGTGATGGCGCACGGAGTCCACGCCGTGCTCCCGCAGCCGGGTCCGCTGCGCGTGCTTGTCCCGGAGCAGGTCCACCGTCTCCGGCGAGTGGTAGGGGAGGCCCAGCCGGACGGCGAGCCGCGCGGTGTCGTGCAGCCTCTTCTCGCTGAACGTCAGGACGGCGTCCGGGCGGTGGGCGCGCAGCAGCCGCGCCGACACCTCGGGGTCCTCGCTCAGCACGACCACGGGCACCAGTTCCTCGGCGAGCAACTGAACGGTCCGCGTGTGCGGGGAGGGCCACAGCGCCAGCACCACGTCGCCCAGGGGCTCCAGGCCCTCGGTGACGTCGAGCACGGTCGCGGACCCCTCGTCGTAGATCACGACGAGGACGGGACGGTCGGACATGGCGGGACTTCCTTCGGAGACGGACGGCAGGGGCGGGGACGGGGCTGTTCAGAGCGCCGGCAGGTCGGACTCCTCGGCGTAGCGCACGCCGGAGAGCACGTCGGCCAAGGGGGTACGCGGGACGCCGGCCCCACCGGCCGGCGCGGGCCGGTCCCGCACGCCGAAGAGGGGCAGGGCGGGTCCGGTGCCGCTCACCTCGGTCTCGATGTTCCGGTGGGCCGCCCACCGGAGCCGGCCGAGCCGGAAGCGGTCGCTGACCACCCGTTCGCCCCGGACGGCGTTGACCTGGACGCCGTCGTGCTCGAACCCGAACTTGCGGCACACGCCGCGGGAGGCGTCGTTGCCCTGGCGGACGACGGAGAACGCCTCCTCCGCCCCGAGCCCCGTGAAGGCCAGTTCCAGCGCGGCGGCCCGGGCGTGCCCGCCCAGGCCTTCGCCCTGCCGCCCCAGCGACAGCCAGGACGTCAGCAGCACCTCGCGGTTGACGCCGAAGTCCCGCGCCCCGAGGCTCTGCGACCCGATCACCTCGCCGTCGTGGACGACTACCAGGTACAGCGTCCAGTCCTGCGGGCTCCACGACGCCATGGCGTTCCAGTGGCGCTGCAGCACCCGGTGGGCGACCTCCTCGGGGGTGCCGTCCGTCCACTGAGAGAAGAACGGCATGAAGCCGGGCGCGTGCACGCCTTCCACCGCGCGCGCGGCGAGCGCGTCGAGGTCCTCCGGGGAGGGCCAGCGCAGCTCGACGCGCGAGGTGCGCGCCCGGACGCCGGTGAGCGGCCAGTGGTTCATGGTGTACGGCATGGCGACCTTCCGTCGGGCGGGAGCGGCGGGAGTGACAGGGGCTGCGAGGACGGCAGGGACGGCGGGCGGTGGCGACCGCCGTCAGACCGCGGCGGGTTCCGGGCCGGAGACGGTGTCCCGCTCGTCGTCCTTCCCGGAGGCCTCCGGTGCCTTGTCCGCGGTGGGCAGGTCCGCGGTGACGCCGAGCGTCGTCCGCAGCCGCACGGACACGGCGACGACCGCGAGGCAGACGGACACCAGCAGGGCCATCAGGGCGATGCCGTCCGCGACCGGCAGGGCGGCGCCCGCCAGCGCCGGGCCGGCCACCGAACCGGTGGACACGGCGACGGACAGCAGGGCGTTGACCCGGCCCCGCATCGGCTGCGGCGCGATGTCGTTCAGCAGGGACGTCACGACGGGGAAGACCAGCGCCTCACCGACCGAGAGGAGCACCACGCCGCCCAGCGCCAGGAGCAGCGCCTCGCCGCCCCCGCTGCGCCCCGCGACGGCCACCAGCGCCCACGCCACCGCCCAGAGGGCCCCGGAGGCGGCCAGCACCGAGCTGCGCCGGAACCGCTGCAGCGGCTCGGCCAGCAGCACCTGGGCGGCGACGGCGACGAGGATGTTGAGGGCGAAGACGCCGGAGAGGCCGCCGGCCCCGACCGCACCGCCCATGGTCAGGTAGCCGGGCAGGCCGGAGCGGAACTGCCCGTAGGAGACGAGCGAGCACAGCGCCAGCACCGCCAGCAGCGCCCCGATGTGCCGGTGCGTCAGGACCGCCCGGTAACCCCGCGGGCCGGCGGTGGCCTCCTCGTCGGCGTCCTTCGCGTCGGTCCCGCCGGTCACCCGCGGCAGCAGCCAGAACAGGGCCGCGCCGGCCAGCAGGAACGTCGCCCCGTCGGCCAGGTACAGCGCCGAGAACCGCGCGGCACGCGAGCCGATGTCGAGCGACGCCAGCGCACCGCCGGCCATCACTCCCAGACCCGTCATGGCGTTGAAGACGGCGAAGTCGGCGGAGTAGGCGAGCTGCCTCTCCCGCGCCGACGTCGCGCCCGCGTACAGGAACCGCAGGGCCGTGCCGACCCCGCTGATGCCGAAGCCGTACACCACGGCCGCGAGCATCGCCGTGGCCGCGCCGGTGACCTGGGCGTAGAGGGCCGTGCCCACGCCCGCGACCGCCATCACCAGCGGCACCGTCGTGCGGGGCGCGAACCGGTCGAGCAGGGAACCCCACAGCAGGCCGCCGAACACGGCGGTGGCCGCCTGGACGGCCAGCGTCGTCGCCGGCACCCACGCGGGCAGCCCGCGCACGTCGCTGAGGTAGATCCACAGGAAGGGCAGCACCAGGCCGCCGCCGAAGGAGTTGACGGCGTTGACGCCGAGGACGATCCGTGTGCGGGGGGTCAGCTCCCGCACCACGGCGAGGGGTTTGGGCATCAGTGCGCCTCCAGTACGTACAGCCACGAGTGGGGGGTGCCGAACGGCACGACGCGGCGCGGTACCAGGCCCGCCGCGGCGAAGAGCTCCTCGTAGGTCTCCTTGGTGTGCAGCGGGACGCCCATCAGGGCGTGCGCCAGCTCGTAGCCCAGGGAGAACACGGGCAGCGAGGTCGCGTCCGCGCTGTCCGGACGCAGCACGGTGTCCGCGAGCACGAACGTGCGGGCCGCGGGGAACGCCTCCCGCAGACGGGTGAAGGTGTGCGGGCGGGTCTCCGGGTCGGCGAGCAGGTCGTGGAGCAGGAAGAAGCTCATCACGGTGTCGACCTCGCCGAGCCGGTCCCGCAGCGCGTCCCGGTGGCACACGTCGAGCACGTCGGCCCGGACCGCCTCCACCCGGTCGGCGAGTCCGGCCTCGGCGATGGTGCGCCGTCCCAGTTCGGTGGCCGGGCCGCTGATGTCCAGGCCCAGGCCGCGGGTGCCGGGGCGGTCGGCGACGACGCGGGAGACCCGCGCGGAGATGCCGCTGCCGAGGTCGGCGAGGACGGAGAAGTCCACGTCGGCCAGGACCTCGTCCAGCACGCCCGCCATGAACGCCCGGTCGTTCTGGCCGGAGCCGAGCGCGACCATGGCCTCGTCGCGGAGCACGTCGGCGCCGAACGCGGCCTCGCCGGTGACGATGCGGTGGGCCTGGGTGAACACCTCGTCGTACCCGCCGACGCCCCAGGTGAAGTAGCCGCGCATGCGGATGATCTCCTGGCCCGCCGTGGTCAGCAGCACCTTGTCGGTGTCCTGCAGCCGCAGCCAGCCGCAGGTGGCGGCGGCCCGGACGAGTTCGCGCAGGACCCGTTCCCGGACGGCCGGGCCCAGTTCGGCGGCGAGGACGCGCAGGTCGAGCAGCGGGTCGGCGGCCAGCCGCTCCCAGACGCCGAGGCGGTCGAGGGTGTGGACGACCGTACCGGCGACGTAGCCGTTGAACGCCTGGTCGACGCCCATGGGGGCGGGAGCGGCGCCGGCCCAGTCGGCGGGCACGGCGAGGGTGGGGGAGTGGTCCTGGACGGCTGTCATGGCGGTCCCTTCGGGTGCGGAGCGGTGGATGTCAGGCGGGCCGGGGCCACCCGGTGAGCAGCTCACCGAGCAGCCCGTCGGCGGAGGAGGCGCCGGCGACGGGGGAGTAGACGGCGAGCGCCACGGCCCAGCGCCCGTCCGCCGGCGCGAGGGCGCACCGCAGGAGCGGGACGTCGGCCGCGGCGAAGGACGTACCGAGGGTGGCGGCCCGCGCTCGAGCGCCCGGCTCGTCACGCTCGTCCGGCGCGAGCACCTCCACCCGCACCGGCTGAGGCGACTCGGTCGCGAACCAGCGGCCGGCGTGCCGGGTGAACACGGTGCGCAGGTGCGGACGGCGTTCGAGCAGTCCGGCCAAGGCGGCCTCGACGTCGGCCGGAGCGGGCGCCGGCCCGGGCCTCACGGCCGTCGCGGACAGCACGTGCTCGGCGGCGTCGCCGCGGCGGACCAGGTCGTGGAAGAACGGGCGCTGTTCGGCCGGCTTGAGCGGCCGCAGTCCCTCCGGGGGGCCGGCGACCGGGCCGGACCGCTGGAAGGGGTAACCGGGCAGGCGTGTCCGACGGCCCGGCGCTCCCAGGGAGCAGTCCACGTCCAGGCCGCGTTCCCACAGCTCCGCGAAGAGCCGGGCGTAGGAGGACGCGTCCAGCGGGTCGAGCCGCAGGCCGTCACTGGCGCTTTCGCCGTCGCTGTCACCGTCAGCTTCGTCGGGCGTGCCGGTTCCAGGCGCGGATGCCGGAGCGGATCCGGATCCAGGTCCAGGTCCAGGTCCGGCGATCCGGACGACGAGCTCGGGGCCGTCGGCCACCACGGTCGCGCCCTCCTCGGGGGAGGCGGTGGCCGCCGCGCGCAGCGCGTCGGCGAGCGGGACCGCCCCGCGCAGGGCCGCCGCGGCGGACGCCGCCGGCCCCAGGCCGCGGACCGCGTCGGCCCGCAGCCCGTGGGCGCTGAGCCACGCCCCGATACCGTGCAGCACGGCGGCGGCACGGGCTGCGTCGCGGCCGGGACCGGGCGGCAGCCCGAGGGCGGCGACCGCCTCCAGGGCCTCGGCGACCTGCGGCAGTGCGGGATCCTCGGCGGGCACCGAGCCGTCGCCGAGGTCGAGCACCAGGGGCCGGGCGGTTCCGGCAGGCCGCGGGAGCCCGGCGGACTGCCGCAGCGCGGCCGCCAGCCCGGCACCGTCCGTCCCCGTCACCGCGTGCCGCACGGCGAACCGTTCGCGCCCGTGCGCCAGGGTCACCGCCACGTCGTCCGGGGAGAGCGACGGGTCGCGCTCCAGCCGGTCGGCCAGTCGCCGGCACATGGCGGCCGCGGCCGTCTCGTCGCGGGCCGAGACGGCCAGCACCCGGGGGGCGCCCGGCAGCGCCGGGAAGCGGGCCGTCCGGGCCGCCGCACCGGTCGCCGGGGGCGTCACGGCCTCCGCGGGCACGGTGTGCGTGGTGTTCTCGATGTACGTCGTCATGACGGGGTTCACGCCCTTTCCCGCGCGTATTCCTGCACGATCACGTGGGAGTTGGTGCCGCCGACGCCGAAGGAGCTGACTCCGGCGGTCCGCGGCCGGGAGGCGGGGGAGTCCCACGCCCGGCCGGCGGTCACCAGCCGGAGCCGTCCGTCCGATGTCAGTTCGTCGATGGGCTCCGCCACGTTCGGCGTGGCGGGCAGCACCCCGTGGTGCACGGCGAGCACCGACTTGATGAGGCCGGCGATGCCGGCCGCCGTGTTGCAGTGGCCGACGGACGCCTTGACCGATCCCAGCGCCACCGGGGGACCGGACCGTCCCAGCGCCTCGTCCAGGGCGGTCGCCTCGATGGCGTCGCCGAGGCGGGTGCCGGTGCCGTGCGCCTCCACGTATCCGATGTCGTCGCCGGTCACCCCGGCGGCCCGCAGGGCGCTGCGGATCACCCGCGCCTGGCCCTCGACCCCGGGGGCGGAGTAGCCGACGCGCGCCCGGCCGTCGTTGTTGATGGCGCTGCCGCGGATCACGGCGTACACCGGGTCGCCGTCGCGTTCGGCGTCGGCGAGCCGGCGCAGCAGCACCGCGCCCGCGCCGAACCCGCCGACGGTGCCGGTGGCCCGCCGGTCGAAGGGGCGGCAGACGCCGTCCTCGGCGTAGAGCAGGCCGGGCCGGAAGGTGTAGGAGCCGTCCGACTCGCCGTCCAGGGAGACCGCCCCGGCCAGGGCGTAGTCGCTCTCCCCGCGCAGCAGCGCCCGGCAGGCGAGGTGGACGGCGTACAGACCGGTGGAACACGCGGTGTCCAGCATCAGCGCCTCGCCCCACAGGTCGTGCAGGTAGGCGAAGCGCGACGCGGCGAATGTGGGGTCGGCGTTGACCACGTCGTCGACGCGCGCCTCCCCGTCGGTGGGCACGTGGCGCGGGCACCCCGCGTACAGGCTGGTGCGGCGGGCGATGTCGGACAGGCGCAGCGAGGCGTCCTCGACGGCCGCCCACAGCACCTCGTGCAGCACGCCCTGCTGGGGGTCGCCCCCGGCGACGTCCTCGGCGGTGAAGCCCAGCAGCCCGGCGTCGAAGCCGGCGCCGTCGGCGGTCATGCCCCAGCGGGCCACCCGCCGTGTCCCGTCGGCGTGTTCGGTGACCAGCGGTCCGGGGCCCTCGCTGAAGCAGTCGCGGCCGGCCTCGAGGTTGTCCCAGAACTCGGTCACGTCGCCCGCTCCGGCGAACCGGGCGCCCATGCCGATCACGGCGATCGCGTCGTCCGGCGTGCCGCCGCCCGAGGACGTGCGGACCGCCGGCCGGGACGCCGTGGCCTCCTCGCCGGACGGGGTGCCGGACGCGGTGCCGGAAGCCGTGCGGGTCGCGCCGCTGGTCGCGCCGCCGCCCAGCAGCCGGGCCTGGGTCCGCACCGTGGTGTGCCGCAGCAGGTCGGTGACGGCCGGCCTGGTGCCCGTGGCGGCGCGCAGTGCCTCCTGCAGCTTGGCCAGGAGCAGGGAGTGGCCGCCCGCCTCGAAGAAGTTGGTGTCGAGGCCGAACGAGCGGCCGGGCAGCACCTGCGCCCAGGCACGCGACACGGCGTCGGTGCCGCCGTCCGCCGTCGTCGCCGCGCCCCCCGGTGCAGGACCGGCCGGTGCCGGGCCCGCCGTCGTCGCCATGTCCGACGCAGCCGGCGGCGTCGGCGCGGCCGCCGTCGCCTCGGGCGGCCGGGGCAGCCGCCCGCGGTCGATCTTCCCGTTCGCGCTCAACGGCAGCTCGGACACCGCCAGCAGGTGCGTGGGCACCGCGAACTGCGGGAGCATGGTGCGCAGGTGGGCGCGTACGTCGTCGACCACGTCCGGGCGGTCCACGACCGCGTAGCCGATGATCTCCTTCCCGCCCCGCCCGTCCGGCCGCGCGGTCACGAACGCGCCGCGCACCTGCGGATGGGCGCGGAGCGCCGCCTCGACCTCGCCGAGTTCCACCCGCTGACTGCGGATCTTGACCTGGTTGTCGTCGCGGCCGATGAACTCCAGCCGCCCGTCGGCCCCCCACCGCACCCGGTCGCCGGTGCGGTACAGCCGTGCGCCCTCCTCGCCGGAGAACGGGTCCGGCACGAACCGTTCGGCGGTACGCCGCGGGTCGCCGAGGTAGCCGCGGGCCACGCCCTGTCCGCCGAGCACCAGTTCGCCGGGCACGTAGGCGGGAGCGGGCTCGAGCGTGCCCTCCAGCACCACGTGCAGCCGGGTGCCCGGCACGGCCGTGCCGATGGGCACCGTCCGCATGCCGTCCGGCACCTCCTCGACGGGGTGCCAGGAGGAGGTGAAGGAGTTCTCGGTGGGGCCGTAGCTGTGCAGCAGCGTGCCCGGCCGGGCCCAGCGCAGCGCCTTGCGGATGTGCGGGACCGAGATGATCTCGCCGCCGAAGTAGACGCGGCGCAGGGACTGCAGCAGGTCGGGCGCGTCCTCGATCAGCCGGTTGAGCAGCGGCGTGGTGACCAGTAGCGTGGTCACGGCCAGCTCCCGCAGGGCGGACCTGAGCTCCCGGGGGCTGAGCACGAGCTCCTTGTCGAGCACGGCGAGCGTGGCGCCGTGCGCGAGGGCGCCCCAGATCTCGTAGGTGGCGCCGTCGAAGTTGAGCGGCGACAGGTGCGAGACGGTGTCGCCGGGGCCCAGGGGGAGGAAGTCGGGACGGTGCAGCAGGCGCAGTACGCCGCCGTGGTGCAGGACCACGCCCTTGGGCCGGCCCGTCGAACCGGACGTGTAGAGGACGTTGAACGCGGTGTCCGGGGTGGCCGGGGTCCTCGGCGGTGACACGGGCATCGGCCTGGCGGCCTGCCGCATCTCCTGCGGGGTGTGCGCGGGCGGCCCCTCCACGCGGTGCCGCTCCTCGTCCTCGGCGATCAGCAGCCGGGGACGGGCGTCGGCGAGGACGGCCCGCAGCTGGGCGTCCGGGTAGGCGGGGTCCAGGGGCAGGTAGGCGGCGCCGGCCAGGCCGACGGCGAGCATCGCGGTCACCGTGTCGGGCCCGGGCCGCAGCAGCAGGGCCACGATGTCGTCGGTGCGCACGCCCTGGGTGCGCAGCCAGTGCGCGGCCCTGGAGGCGTCGCGCACCAGGTCCCCGTAGCTCAGCCGCCGTCCGTTGTGGACGACGGCGGTCGCGTCCGGGTCGCGGCGTGCCTGGTCGAGGACCAGCTCCGCGACGGTGGAGGCGTCCGCCGTGCCGGGGACGCCGGTGTCCTCGGCGCCGACCCGGTCGGGCCGGGGCGCCAGGGAGGTGATCAGCTCCCCGCAGGTGATGCCGGGCCGGGCGGCGGCGGCCAGCGCGCGGTCGAGCTGCTCCGTCATCAGCTCGGCGGTGGCCTGGGTGTACAGGGCCTTGTCGAAGTCGATGCGCAGCACCAGGTGGTCGGCGGCCTCCTCGGCCGCGAACGCCAGGTCGTACTTGGCGACCGCGGTCTCCGGGTGCAGCAGCCGGACCGTGGTGTCCGGTGTCCGCCAGGACGTGGTGCCGGACGGCTGGTACAGGAAGACCGTGGAGTACGACGGGGTGGTGCCCGGTGGCGGGTCGCCCGCCTCGGCGTGCGCCTCCATGGAGGAGAGCACCTGCTCGCCGAGCCCGGCGGCGTGGTCCGCGAAGCTCAGCGCGGGGTCCCGGACGGTGCGCACGGGCAGCACGCGGGTGAACAGGCCGACCGCGTCCTCGCTGCCCGGCTCGTCACGGCCGGCGAACGGCATGCCGAGCACGCCGTCGTCCTCGCCGGACCAGGCGTGCAGCAGCAGGCTGAACACCGACAGCAGGGCGACGGCGGGGCTGACGCCCTCGCGGGCGGCGAGGGCGCGCAGGGCCGTCAGACGGGCCGCCGACAGCCGGCGCTCGGCCCAGCCCGCCGGTCCGCGCAGCCCGTCCTCGGGGCGCACCAGGTCCGGCAGGGGGGCGAGCAGCGCCGGGTCGGCGCCCAGCAGGCCGGCCCAGTACGGGTCGAGGGCCTCGGCCTCGGGGCGCGCGGCGGGCGGCGGCACCGGCTCGAAGCCCGGGTCCTGGCCCTTGGTCCGGGCCAGGTAGGCCGTCACCAGGTCCTCGGCGACGACCTCCGCCGAACGCCCGTCGGCGACGATGTGGTGGACCGACACCGTCACCAGCGACGCGTCCTCGTACCGCAGCGCCTCGGCGCGCAGCAGCGGGGCGGTGCCCGGGTCGAGGGGGCGGCCGGCGGCCAGGGCGGCGTCGGCGAGCGCCGCCGCCCGGTCGTAGCGCCCGGACCGCGCGGACGTGTGCAGCGGGGCGACGGCGGCGGGCTCGGGGACGTGGTGGAGGTCCCCGTCCCACGTCTCGAACCGTGCGGCCAGCGCGGGATGACGTTCCAGGACGTCGGCCAGCGCCCGGCGCAGGGCGGGTTCGTCGAGTTCGCCGCGGATCTCCAGGGAGAACGGGATGTTGTACCGGCCGGAGTCCGGCTCGCACTGGTTGGCGAGCCAGATCTCCAGCTGCGCCGAGGACGCGGCGGTCACGCCCCGGCCTCCGTCCGCGCCGCCGCCGGGGCCGCCGGAGCCGCCGCCGGGACGGCCGAGGCGAGGACCGCGGCGAGCTCGGTCACGGTCGGGTGCTGGAAGAACCGCCGCACGGTCAGGGTGGGATCGACGTCGTTCTTGAGGGTGCGCACGATCCGTACCGCGCACATCGAGTGGCCGCCGACGGTGAAGAAGTTCTCGTCGTCGCCGAAGTCCTGGTGGCCGAGGCCCTCGGCCCAGGCGGCGCGCACCACGGCGGCCAGTTCGGCGGTTCGGTCGTCTACGGGATTCAACGAGGCCATGGCAGTTCTCTCAGGGTCAGGGCGCCGGGTCGGCGGACGCCAGACGTCGGTAGATGGTGTCGACGGACTCCCACAGCTCGGGGAAGAACGTGCGCTCGGCCATCTTGTGGAGGGTGAGGGTGGACTCGCCGCGCAGGCTGGTGGGCAGGGCGGGGCAGCCGCCGCCCGCGTGTTCCTCGGTCCGGGAGCCGGCGCGGGCCGGGGCGGGCGCCGGCGGCGCCACCGTCTCCGGATGGCCGCCCAGCTGACCCCACACCAGCCGGAGGTGGAGCTGCTTCCAGTCGCCCACCGCGGCGTCGAGGCGCATCAGCCCCTGCCGCACCAGGGCGAGTTCGACGGCGGACCGGTCGTCCTCCGCGGGCCGGGCCGTGCGGCCCTGGGCGTCGATCAGCTCCTCGGGCGTGCGCCCCGCGCCCTCCAGGGCGCGTCGGAAGGCCCGCCACAGGGACTGTGCGGCACGCCGCAGATTGCGCGCGCCCGGGGAGTCCAGGCCCGTCGTGTTCGGCGGGAACAGCTCCCGCATCGCCAGCAGCGAGGTCTGCGGCAGGAACTCGACGAGCGTGTTCAGCGCCTGCACCGGGATCCTGCCCAGCGCGGCGGCCCGCTCCAGCACCTGCGCGCACAGCAGGAAGTCCCCCTCGTCGAGCAGCCGCACGGCCCGGCACATCTCGTGGTGCATCGCGGCCCAGGCGTACTCGGAGATCAGGTGGACGCTCTGGAAGAGCCGCTGGTCGGGGTGGGACAGCTGCTCCTCGGGCAGCAGGGCGGACAGCGCGGTCGTGAGCCGGGTGTCCTCCTCGTAGTTGCTCCCGCGGTCGTACTCGTAGACCAGCAGGCGGTCCTTCTCGTGCGGGTTCAGGGCGCGGCGGGCAGTGCCCGGGCGGCCGGTCGCGGCGCGTTTGCTCATGGCTTCGGTTCCCTCCCGTTGGTGTCGTCAGCTCGCCGCGGGCTGCTGCTCGAAAGCCGGCCGGGAGGCGGGGGCGGGCTGCCCCACGGCGGGGAAGAGGCGATTGGTCATCACCGATCGCAGGTACGGCACGCCCTCGGTGGAGCCGGTGCCGCTCCGTTCGCCGATCATCCGGGCGGCCAGCCGGTAGTGGGTCTGCTTCCAGCGCTGGTGGACCGCCTCCAGCTGTCCGGCGGCGGCGCGGACTGCGGCGGCGTCCCGGTCGGACAGCCAGCCGCTGGCCAGCACGTCCTCCCAGGCGCCCTGGACGGTGTCCCGTCCGGCCAGCACCGCCTCGCGCACCCGCGGCACGGAGGTGAAGGCGGACGACTCGAGCCGCGCCCGCGCCGGGGTGGAGCAGTAGGACTCGAAGGTCTTGTAGCCCTCGGACTGGATGGCGCTCGCGCCCTCGGTGTACTGCCGGAACACCTGGAAGGACTCGGGCTGCATGGTGGCCAGCAGCGAGAACAGCGGCAGCGACTCCCGCAGCACGTCGGCCACCGAGGCGAGCAGCGTGGCGGCGTCGCCGGGCTGCTCGCCGTGCAGGACCCGGACCGCCGCGTCGAGGGTGCGGGCCATGAAGGAGAACGTCGTCTCGAAGGCCTGCAGGACGCGCAGGAAGAGGTACTCGTCGTGGAGCACGTACACGGGGTGGAGGCTGGTGCGCAGCAGCAGCCGCTCGTCGGCGTCGGCGGTGGTGAGGACCGCGGCGGCCAGCGGGGTCACGGGGGTACGGCCGGGTGTCGCCGCCACCGCCACCGCGTCGACGGCGTGGTCGAGGATGCGCAGCGCCGCGGGTTCCATCACCCGGACCGCCAGCCGCAGCCGTTTGCCGAGCAGCGCGGGGGAGGGCAGGGAGCCCTGGGGGTCGGACGGGGCGCCGTCCAGCACCTTCTGCTCGAACTCGATCAGGTCGGCGAGGAGCAGCAGCACCAGCCGGTCCCGCCACCGCCTCCAGGCCCGCCAGTCGTCCTGGGGGCCGGGCGCACGGTGCCGCAGCAGCGGCAGCGCGGTGTAGCTGGGGTAGTCGTAGCGGTCGTCGTACTTGTCCAGCAGGACGTCGAGGAACCCGGCGAGATAGGTGTCGCCGTGGTCGCCGTCGCCGTCGCCGTCGACGGTCCGTTCGGCGAGCGCGGGCCGGCAGGAGTCGAGCAGGTCGAGCAGCTCCGGTGACAGGAAGTGCTTGCCCACGCCGCGCAGATGACGGACGACTGCGTCGTAGGGGAAGGGTGCCGAACCCTTCGCGCTGCGCCATCGGCGCAGTTCCCGCCGGAGCGGTTCCTCGGTGCCTGCCACGCGGTTTCTCCTTCTGGAGAGGAAGCGGTCTCCGAGAGGTTCGCGTGGGTTTCTGGAGAGAAACTCAAGCGCCGGTACAAGCGCGACGGACCCTGTGGGCGGGGTGACGGGGACTGTCAGGGGGAAACGCAGAAGTCGCCGGCCCCGTCTCGACGACAGGACCGGCGACTCCGCGTGCGCCGGGAAGGACGGTGGCTCACCGCCGGGTGCCCGGCTTGGGCAGCGGACGCGGACGGGGGACGGACCGGGGCTTGGGGGCCCTGACGCCGCGTCGGCCGCCACCGGCGGCACGGGCGAACGTCGAGGGCTGAGGCTGGTCGAAGGCGCGGACTCGCACATTGACTCCTGCAGGTCGTCGGGGTGTATCTTTGAAGTACTTCGACTGTAGTACTTCAACTGAAGTGGTGTCAATGTCTGAGAGAGGAACTCCTTGCGACAGAACCAGGCCCGCCGTACCGCCCTCCTTGACGCGGCCATCGAAGTCCTCGCCCGCGAGGGCTCACGCGGCCTCACCCTGCGCTCGGTCGACGCCGAGGCCGGCGCACCCGTGGGCACCTGCTCGAACTACTTCCGCAACCGCGACCAGTTGCTGCTGCAGATCCTGAGCCGCACCCACGAGCGGATCGCTCCCGACCCGGACCAGGTCGCCGAGACCATGCGCGCCGAGCCGTCGCGTGACCTGGTGGCGCACCTGCTGCGCCAGATCCGCCACCGCATGGAGGCCGACCGGGCCGGCTACCTCGCCATGCTCGAACTGCGCCTGGAGGCCACCCGCCGACCCGAGCTCGGCCGCGAACTCACCGCGGCCCTGAGCCGGGTGCTGGAGGAGAACGTCCGCTTCCACATCGACGCGGGCCTCCCCGGCGACCGCGTCGACGTCGTCCTGCTCTACCTGGCCGTCCACGGCATGAACCTCGACGACCTCACGGTGCCCGCGGTCCTCGCGCCCTACCGGGACGACGACCTGATCGGCGAACTCGTCCGCCGGCTCCTGCCGGACAAGGAGGAGACCCCGGCCTGAGCGGGCAGCGGCAAGGCAGGGGCGGAGAGGGGCGGGACGGGCAGGGGAGGGCAGGGGGAGGAGAGGGGCGGGGCGGGGCAGGAAGGGACGAGAAGGGGTACGGGCACCGAGGCGCCGAGGCACCGAGGCACTCACGCGCGGTCCCGAGCGGGACGCACGAGGACGTCGAGCGGTCCTCCACCCGTTCTCCACGGGCCGGGACCACGCTGACAGTCGCCGCGCACCCGTCAGGAAGGACAGCACATCTCGGACGTCGAGCCGGCGCCCCACGGCACCTCCTACCGGCCCGTGCCCGCGTCCCGCTGACCGCGCACGGCGACCGCACGGCCCCTCCCTTCACGTCGCGCTCCCGCCCCGCACGCCACGGTTCCCGCCTCCGGCCGGGCCACGGCGCCGGCCGCGGCGGGCCGGCCACTCACGCCCAGGAGAGACATGACCACCAGGCTCTTCACCTCGGAATCCGTCACCGAGGGACACCCCGACAAGATCGCCGACCAGATCAGCGACGCCATCCTGGACGCCCTCCTACGGGAGGATCCGACGTCCCGGGTGGCGGTGGAGACCCTGATCACCACAGGCCAGGTCCACGTCGCCGGCGAGGTGACCACCGCGGCCTACGCCGACATCCCCGGCATCGTCCGGCAGACCGTCCTGGACATCGGCTACGACTCCTCGTCCAAGGGCTTCGACGGCGCCTCCTGCGGCGTGTCGGTGTCCATCGGCGCCCAGTCCCCGGACATCGCGCAGGGCGTGGACACCGCCTACGAGAAGCGCCGCGGCGAGGCCGGCGACGAGATCGCCGAACAGGGCGCGGGCGACCAGGGCCTGATGTTCGGCTACGCCACCCGCGAGACCCCCACCCTCATGCCCCTGCCCATCGACCTCGCGCACCGGCTCTCGCACCGCCTCGCCGGAGTGCGCAAGGACGGCGCCATGCCCTACCTGCGCCCCGACGGGAAGACGCAGGTCACCATCGAGTACCAGGACGACCGTCCGGCACGCCTGGACACCGTCGTCGTCTCGTCCCAGCACGCGGCGGGCATCGACCTCGACAACCTCCTGGCCCCGGACATCCGCCGACAGGTCGTCGAGCCCGTGCTCGACCGGCTGGCGGAGGACGGCATCAAGCTGGACACCGACGGCTACCGCCTGCTGGTCAACCCCACCGGACGGTTCGAGATCGGCGGCCCCATGGGCGACGCCGGCCTCACCGGCCGCAAGATCATCATCGACACCTACGGCGGCATGGCCCGCCACGGCGGCGGCGCCTTCTCCGGCAAGGACCCGTCCAAGGTGGACCGTTCGGCCGCGTACGCGATGCGCTGGGTCGCGAAGAACGTGGTCGCCGCCCGCCTCGCCGAACGCTGCGAGGTGCAGGTCGCGTACGCCATCGGCAAGGCCGAACCGGTCGGCCTGTTCGTGGAGACCTTCGGCACGGAGCACGTCCCGCGGGCCGCCATCGAGCGGGCCATCACCGAGGTGTTCGACCTGCGGCCGGCCGCCGTCATCCGCGACCTCGACCTGCTGCGGCCGATCTACGCCCGCACCGCCGCCTACGGTCACTTCGGCCGCGAGCTGCCCGAGTTCACCTGGGAACGCACCGACCGCGCCGACCAGCTCAGCGCCGCCGCAGGCCGTTGACCCTCGGAGGCGTGTCATGACCGCGATGACCACATCCCGGCAGTCCTTCCGGGAGGCTCTGGCTTCCCGTGTGGTGGTCGCCGATGGGGCGATGGGCACGATGCTCCAGGCCCAGGACCCTTCGTTGGAGGATTTCCAGGAC
>NZ_JBEYUK010000042.1:0-35346 GCF_040643475.1 Streptomyces sp. NPDC047130
GACCGAGGTCGCCGCCGACCAGGCCGAGCAGGACGCGGAGTCCGCCTCGGACGGGGAGGCCCGTGACGTCCGGGACGTCACGGGCGGGGCCGCGGCAGGACCGTCTCGCTTCAGGAGCCGGTCGGTCCGGGACCTCAGGAGCCGGTCAGGGACCTCAGGCGTCGATCCGGGAGCGGTCCAGCGTCGCCGCGGAGCTGGAGATGAACTCCTTGCGGGGCGCCACGTCGTTGCCCATCAGCAGGTCGAACACCTGCTCGGCCGCCTCCAGGTCGGAGAGGTTGATCCGGCGCAGGGTGCGGTGGCGCGGGTCCATGGTCGTCTCGGCCAGCTGGTCGGCGTCCATCTCCCCGAGACCCTTGTAGCGCTGGATGGCGTCCTTGTAGCGCACGCCCTTGCGCTCGAACTCCATCAGCGTCTCGCGGAGCTCGCGGTCGGAGTACGTGTACACGTACTTGTCCTGGCCGCGCTTGGGCTGGACCAGCTCGATGCGGTGCAGCGGGGGCACGGCCGCGAAGACCCGGCCGGCCTCGACCATGGGCCGCATGTAGCGCTGGAAGAGGGTCAGCAGGAGGCAGCGGATGTGCGAGCCGTCCACGTCGGCGTCGGTCATCATGATGATCTTGCCGTAGCGGGCCGCGTCGATGTCGAAGGTGCGACCCGACCCCGCGCCTATGACCTGGATGATCGCGCCGCATTCGGCGTTCTTCAGCATGTCGCTGACCGACGACTTCTGCACGTTGAGGATCTTGCCCCGGATCGGCAGCAGCGCCTGGAACTCGGAGTTGCGGGCCAGTTTCGCCGTGCCCAGCGCGGAGTCGCCCTCCACGATGAAGAGCTCGCTGCGGTCGACGTCGTCGCTGCGGCAGTCGGCCAGCTTGGCGGGGAGCGAGGAGGACTCCAGCGCCGTCTTGCGACGCTGGGCGTCCTTGTGCTGGCGGGCCGCGATCCGGGTCCGGGCGGCGGCCACGGCCTTCTCCAGGACGGCACGCGCCTGCTGGGCGGCGTCCCGCTTGGCCGAGGTCAGGAACGCCTTGAGCTCCTTGGAGACGACCTGGTTCACCACCCTGCGGGCCGCAGAGGTGCCGAGCACCTCCTTGGTCTGGCCCTCGAACTGGGGCTCGGCGAGGCGGACCGTGACGACCGCCGTCATGCCCTCTATGGCGTCGTCCTTGACGATGTCGTCCTCGGCGACGCGCAGCATCTTCTTGGTGCGCAGCACCTCGTTCATCGTCCGCGCGACCGCCTGCTCGAAGCCGGCGACGTGGGTGCCGCCCTTGGGCGTGGCGATGATGTTGACGAAGGAGCGCAGCGTGGTGTCGTAGCCGGTGCCCCAGCGCAGCGCGACGTCCACACCGAGTTCCCGGGTGACCTCGGTGGGGGTCATCTGCCCGTGCTCGTCGAGGACGGGGACCGTCTCCTTGAAGGTGCCCTGGCCGGAGAAGCGCAGGACGTCGCAGATCGGCCGGTCGGCGGCGAGGTACTCGCAGAACTCGCTGATGCCCCCGTCGTAGCGGAAGGACTCCTCGCCCTTGCTGCCCCCGTCCCCGAGGCCGAACTCGTCCCGCACGACGATGGTGAGCCCGGGGACCAGGAAGGCGGTCTGCCGGGCCCGCTGGTGCAGGTTGTCCAGCGAGAGCTTGGCGTCCTTCAGGAAGATCTGGCGGTCCGCCCAGTAGCGGACCCGGGTGCCGGAGCGGCTCTTGGGGATCTTCCGGGCCTTGCGCAGGCCGCTGCCGGGCTCGAACTTCGCGTTCTCGCCCCGGCCCGTGAACTCGCCGGGGACGCCGCGCCGGAAGCTGATGGCATGCGTGTGCCCGCCGCGGTCGACCTCGACGTCCAGCCGGGCGGAGAGGGCGTTCACCACGGAGGCGCCGACGCCGTGCAGACCGCCGGAGGCGGCGTAGGAGCCGCCGCCGAACTTGCCGCCCGCGTGCAGCTTGGTCATCACGACCTCGACGCCGGAGAGGCCGGTCTTGGGCTCGACGTCCACCGGGATGCCCCGGCCGTTGTCCCTGACCTCGACGGAGGCGTCGTCGTGCAGGATGACCTCGATGTGGTCGCAGTACCCGCCCAGGGCCTCGTCGACGGAGTTGTCGATGATCTCCCAGAGGCAGTGCATCAGGCCACGGCTGTCCGTGGACCCGATGTACATGCCGGGGCGCTTGCGGACGGCCTCGAGCCCCTCGAGGACGAGCAGGTGCCGCGCGGTGTAGTTGGAACCGTCCCGATCTGCTCCGGTCAGCAAAGCTGTGGACGGCACGGTCGTGTCGGCGGTCACGCGGTTCGCTCCTCGCTGAATTTTTCTGGGCATGTCTCGGCGCCACTGGGGGACGCGCCACGGCTCGGTGCCGCTCCAGAGAGTACCGATGCCTGATGGGACCGGTGTAACGCCACCCTCACCCGCGATCCAACCCTAAGCCACATTCGTATGCGCGTTCGATACCTCGGAGGAGTGAAGCACACATCACGTTCCACGGCAGGCATGAACCCTCTAGGCTCCGGGCACGTCCTCCTCAACAAGCGGCGTTCGGTCGCCGGAGGACCGACACTGGAAGAAGCGCGAACCCGTACGACACGAAGACACGCACTACGGCACATTCGCCGCCAACCGGCAGCAGACAGCCGCCTCGCCGAGAAATCTTTCGAGGAAAAGCCGCGAGCGGGAACGTTTTCGGCCTGGTTGGATGTTGACCCTGGTACGACAGCTCGTCGAGCTAGAGAAGAGGCGACGTGACTACTGTTCTGACCCCCGCGAGCCCGCTGACGGCCGCCGATCGCTGCGACCGCTGCGGCGCCCAGGCATACCTGCGCGTCGTCCTGCTGAGCGGCGGAGAACTGCTCTTCTGCGCCCACCACGGCCGCAAGTTCGAGCCGGAACTCAAGAAGATCGCCGCCGAGATACAGGACGAGACGGAGCGGCTGACGTCCTCGGGTCCGGCTCCGGCCGACCCGGACGGGGACCGTTAGGCGCCGGCGCTCCCACCCACGACGAGCTAGTCCGGCACAGGCCGGGTGACAAAGGCGGTCGCCTCCCTCGACGAGGGAGGTCGGCCGCCTCTGCTCGTTCACGTGCGCATCCACCCGTCCGGCCCACGACGCCGGACCCGGTCGGCGGACTCGGTCGGTGAACCTCCACCGATCACGCTCGCTGGACCTCGGCCTCGCCCGGCGGCCCTCCGTCAACGGTCACCCGCCAGCATGCGCACGACCTCGGACACCCGGGTGTACACCCCCGGCTTCCGGGCCTGGCCGCAGCCGCTGCCCCAGGACACCAGTCCGACGAGCCTGCCCTTGGCCACCAGAGGGCCTCCACTGTCCCCCTGACAGGCGTCGGGGCCCCCTTCGGGTTCTCCGGCGCAGAGCATCACCCCGGGCGTGTAGGTGCCGTCCGAGCCGCCCGGATAGGCCTCCTCGCACCACCCGTCCTCCAGCACGTGCACCTGCGCCGCCCGGAGCGTCCGGGAGTAGGCCCCCGCACCGGTGACGTCGCCCCAGCCGTAGACCATGGCGGCCGTGCCGGCGCGGTAGGCGCTGTCCCCGGCCGGGGCCGCCTTGACGACCGAGCCGCGTGGCAGCGGATCCGCCAGGGTGAGCACGGCGAAGTCGCCGGCGTTGGTGGCGGTGTCGTACTCCGGGTTCACCCAGGTGTCCCGCACCTCCACCTCCTGGCCCCCCTCACCGGTCAGCGTGGAGCGCCCGGCGATCACCGTGAGGTCCGTGACCTGTTCGACCGGCCTGCCCAGCACCTCCTGGCCCAGGCAGTGCGCGGCCGTGAGGACGGTCCTGGCGCCGATCACCGCGCCGCCGCAGAAGTGACCGGCTCTGGTGTCGCCGAACAGCTCCCGGCTGGAGAGCGCCACCGTCCAGGGAGCCTGCTCCACCTGCACCGGAAACCCGCCCACGACCACACGCGAGGCGCCGCCGCGGGCGGACCCCGCCTCGGCCACCGCCGGGGCGGCCGGCATCAGTGCCGCCACCGCCGCCAGCGACGACGTCACCGCCGCGACCCCCACGGCTGGGAGAAAACGCATAACATCCCTCACTCCGGGTCGACCATGTGTCGACCCAAAGTAATCCAGCGGGGCGCCCCGCCACAGGTCCGACGGCGCGAAGGCCCGGCTCCTCGGGAGAGGAGCCGGGCCTTCGCGCCGTTTTCCGACCGGTGGTGACCGGTCCGGTCAGTCGAGGTAGTCGCGCAGGACCTGCGAACGCGACGGGTGGCGCAGCTTCGACATGGTCTTCGACTCGATCTGGCGGATGCGCTCGCGCGTCACGCCGTAGACCTTGCCGATCTCGTCGAGGGTCTTCGGCTGGCCGTCGGTCAGGCCGAAGCGCATCGAGACCACGCCCGCCTCACGCTCGGACAGCGTGTCCAGGACGGAGTGGAGCTGCTCCTGGAGCAGGGTGAAGCTGACCGCGTCGGCCGGGACGACCGCCTCGGAGTCCTCGATCAGGTCACCGAACTCGCTGTCGCCGTCCTCGCCCAGCGGGGTGTGCAGCGAGATGGGCTCGCGGCCGTACTTCTGGACCTCAATGACCTTCTCCGGGGTCATGTCGAGTTCCTTGGCCAGCTCCTCCGGGGTGGGCTCGCGGCCCAGGTCCTGGAGCATCTGGCGCTGGACGCGGGCCAGCTTGTTGATGACCTCGACCATGTGCACCGGGATGCGGATGGTGCGGGCCTGGTCGGCCATGGCGCGGGTGATGGCCTGACGGATCCACCAGGTGGCGTACGTGGAGAACTTGTAGCCCTTGGTGTAGTCGAACTTCTCGACCGCGCGGATCAGACCGAGGTTGCCTTCCTGGATCAGGTCCAGGAAGAGCATGCCGCGGCCGGTGTAACGCTTGGCCAGCGAGACCACCAGACGGAGGTTGGCCTCCAGCAGGTGGTTCTTGGCGCGGCGGCCGTCCTCGGCGATGATCTCCAGCTCGCGCTTGAGCTTGGGCGCGATCTTGTCGGAGTTGGCCAGCTTGTCCTCGGCGAACAGACCGGCCTCGATGCGCTTGGCGAGCTCGACCTCCTGCTCGGCGTTGAGCAGCGGGACCTTGCCGATCTGCTTCAGGTAGTCCTTGACCGGGTCTGCGGTGGCGCCGGCCGCGGCGACCTGCTGCGCGGGGGCGTCGTCCTCGTCCTCGTCGGACAGCACGAAGCCCGCGCTCTCGGCGCCCTCCGGCTCGTCGGCGGCCTTGCCCGGGGTCTCCTCGAGCTCCTCCTCGACGAGTTCCGGGTCGTCCTTCTTGGCCGTGGTCTTCTTGGCCGCGGTCTTCTTGGCCGTGGTCTTCTTGGCCACCGTCTTCTTGGCGGTGGTCTTCTTCGCCGCGGCCTTCTTCGCGGGCGTGGCGGCCTCCGGCTCCTCGCCCTCCTCGGCGGGCGCCACCGGAGCGGCGGCGGCCTTCTTGGTCACCGCCTTCGCGGCGACCGAGCGGGTCGTGGTGCGCTTGGCCGTGGCCTTGGCGGCGACGCTCTTGCGGGCGCGCTTGGGCTCCGCCGCGTTCACCATCAACGTCACGCCCTCTTCTTCGAGGATCTGGTTGAGGCTGCGGAGGACGTTCTTCCACTGAGTGGCCGGAATCTGGTCGGCTTCGAAAGCGCGACGCACGTCATCGCCGCCGATCTGCCCCTCAGCCTTCCCACGCTCGATGAGCGCCATGAGAGAGACGGACTCGGCGATCTCCGGCGGGAGCGTACGGGATGTGCTGGCCGACACGAACAACCTCTCGGAACGTTGGAAAACGGCTTCCGGCCCCGTCCGCGAGGACAGGAGCCGACGACCGCCGACCTGGGGATGAGCCGACGGCGCGGGCTCGGGCCGGGAAGAGACAAGCGCCGCGTACGGCGTCCGCATTCCTTCCTCGGCTGTCACCTCTTAGGTCATCGCGCTGCTCCGCCGAGCGTTACGCCTAATCTGCGTGGCCCGAGTCACACCGCGAATCGGTGCAATACCGAAGATAGTCGGTCATCACCGGTCACGGAGCGACGGTTGTCCGCAGATGCCGTGATGCAGGACACCCCTCACGCCGCCTGCCCGCCCTGGACGACGAACCAGGGCGCCTAAGAAGCGACGGGTGGCGCCGAAGGGAGGGGCCGCCGGAGTCCCGCCCCGGCGGCGCCCGTGCCCTCCTGTCAGTGTTCGCGCGGCGCGGGAACCACGCGCTCCATCTCGGGGTGCACGGTCTCCGGGTGCATCGGCTCGGAGTGCATCGCCTCGGGGTGGACGCTCAGCAGCTGCCGCATCGCCGCCTCGGCCGCCGCGCCGTCGCCGCCCGCGAGGGCGTCCAGGATCCGGGCGTGGTGCCCCAGCGAGGCCTCGTTCGGGCGGTCACAGCCGGTGACCGGGCCGCCGGACACCTGGAGCGCGGACGAGACGATGCCGGAGAGGTGCTCCAGCATGCGGTTGCCGGCGACCTGGATCAGCAGGTGGTGGAACTCCGCGTCGGCCCGCGAGAACGTCAGGGCGTCCCCCTGGGCGACCGAGTGGTTCATGATCTCGACCATGTCGGCGAGGCGCTGCTGGACGTCCTCCCGGCCGTGTCCGGCGGCGAGCCGGGCGGCGAGCGGCTCGATCGTCCAGCGGAGCTCGGTCAGCTCACGGCGCTGGTGGTCGCGCTGCGGCCCGAAGGCCCGCCACTCGATGATGTCGGGGTCGAGCAGGTTCCAGTCGCTGACCGGCCGCACCCGGGTGCCCACGTTGGGCCGGGCGCTGACCAGCCCCTTGGCCTCCAGGACCCGGAGGGACTCGCGGACGACGGTGCGGGACACCTCGAACCGCTGGCCGATCTCCTCGGGCACGAGCGGCCGGTCCGCACCGAGGTCGCCGGAGACGATCATCTGTCCCAACTGCTGAACGAGTTGGCCGTGCAGGCCGCGGCCCCGGCTCCCGGCGGCGCGGCGGGTGCCGACCCGGCCCAACTCGGGGTCGGACTCCCAGACGGGCGCGCCGACCCGGTCGGCCGCGGGGCCTTCCGCGTAGGGGTAGCGGTCGAGTTCACCCGCGCCGGCCAGGCCGGATTCGGCGGAGCGGGCGGCGGTCATCATGGTGTGCGCAAGGGTACTCACACCCTCTTTTGTCGGCGCTGGCTCCAACTCCCTTGAGGGCTTTGGTGAAAAGCACACGAAAGGGTGATCGCTCACCCCGTCTCAATTGACGCCTTATCGGAAAGAAATGTGACGTTCCCAGGCGAGTTGGACGTTCCGTGAGGTCCGACGGAAGTGATCGATCCTTCTTCGCCTCGATCCGGTCATCAACGAACCGCGCTGCGCAACGCGGTCATCGCGTACGCCCCCACGAGGACGGCCAAGGCCAAGGTCATGGCGAGTCCGACGGGTTGCCCGAGCAGGCGCAACACCTCGGCGGCCACTTCGCCCCGGTCCCGGGCCCACCGCTCGACCAGTGCACCGCCGGCCAGGTGTGAGCCGCGCGGCCCGGCGGCGGGTGCCAGGAGCGCCGCGGCCCGGCCGGCCAGCGGGGCCGCGACCACCGGGACGGCGAGCACCGCGGCCAGTCCGCCGGCGACGGAGCGGAAGAGACCGGCGGCCAGGACGCCCGCCCAGGCGCAGGCCGTCACCAGGGCCAGCCAGGCGACGGCGAGCGCGGGCCACTGCGGGGGCGGTGCGGCGTACTCGTCGCCCAGCAGCAGCCGGAGCAGCCCCGCGTCGACCGTCACGGCGGCGAGGGCGGGAACGACGGCCGCGAGCGCCGACACCAGGAGCTTGGCGGCGAGCAGCCCCAGCCTGCGGGGCACGGTGCCCCGGTCGACGGCGAGGGCGGGGTGGCGGAACTCCTGCCCGGAGGAGAGTGCGCCGATCAGCGCGGCGCCCAGCGCGGCGGGCGGGAGCGGCAGTTGGGCGGGCCAGGCCGCCAGCAGCCGGGCGTGCGGGGTGTGACCGATCTGGGACAGCAGGAGGGTGAGCAGGGCGGAGAGCAGGACGACGGCGCCCCAGGTGCGGGGCAGGACGCCGGTTCCGAGGGTCCGCCGCACCTCGTAACGCAGCGGTCGCAGCGGGGAGAAGGGCCGGCGCACCCGGATCGGCGGGACCGACGGGCGGTCGGCGCCGGCGCCCTTCCGCGGCGCGGGCCGATGCTCCGAGAGCTCCCATTCCTCCCGGGCCCCTGGGGTGTCCGAGGCCTCCCGGGCCTCCGGGGCGTGCGATGCGCCCGAGGCGTCCAAGGCGTCCGGATCGGCGTGGTCGTGCGCGGCCGGGGTGGACCGCCCGGTGGGCCGCGATCCGGGCACGGCATCCGCTCCCGCACCCGCACCCGCACCCGCACCCGCTCCCGCACCCGCACCCATGTCCCCGGTTTCCTCGGCGAGTTGGTGGACGGGGATGCGGTGCCGGTAGGCGGCCTCGCCGACCTCGGCACAGGTGCTGCCGTAGACCGACAGCAGAGCCCCGCCCTCGCGGACCACTTCCACGGGACGGCGGGCGATCCTCCCCTCCTTGGCCAGCAGGTCCGCGAGGCGTTCGGCGTGCGGTGTGCGGACCGCGACACGGCGGCGCAGCCGGGCCGCTGCGAACTCCCCGGCGGACTGGTCGGCCACCACGCGCCCGCGCTCGAGGGTGACCACCTGATCGGCGATCCGGGCGGCCTCCTTGGGGTCGGCGGTGGTGAACAGCACCGCGCCGCCGTGGTCCGCGTACCGGCGCAGGGTGGCGCGGAGCCAGCGCAGGTCGCCGGGGGCGAGTCCGGCGGCCGGTTCGTCGAGCACCAGGGCGTGTGGGGCGGCCAGCAGGGCGCAGGCCATGCCGAGTCGGCGGTCGGCGCCCCGGGAGAGGGCGTCGAGGCGTCGGTCGCGCCACTCCGTCAGGCCGGTGCACTCCAGGAGTTCGTCGGCGCGGGCGGCGGGCGTCCCCGCGGCGGCACAGAGCATGCGGAGGTGGCCACGGACCGTCCGGGCGGGGTGACCCGGCACATCCCCGAGGAGCACGCCGACCTCGCGCAGGGGGGCGGGGGACTCGTGCAGGGGGCGGCCCCGGAAGTGGGTGACGCCGCGTCCCGGCTGTAGCCCGAGCATGAGTTGGAGGACCGTGGTTCTGCCCGCGCCCGGCGCGCCGAGGAGTGCGGTGACCCGGCCGGGCAGCGCCTCGAAGGAGACGTCGTCGACGACGGGCGGGAGCTCCTTGCGGGGGGCGCTGGTGAGTCCGATGGCCTTGATCACCCGAAGCAAGATAGCGCCATACGCGCTATCTCCTTACGTTTTGCCCGTTTTGAACTGTTGCGGTCGGGCCGGCTCCGGGCGTATCCGGTCAGACCTCGGGGCGCAGCATGGGCGGGTTGAGCAAGGTCGCCCCACCGGCACGGAACAACTGGGCGGGCCGGCCTCCCTGGCGGGTCGTGGTGCCACCGGTGGGCACCAGAAAGCCAGGCGTGCCGGTGACCTTGCGGTGGAAGTTCCGCGGATCGAGGGCGACACCCCACACCGCCTCGTAGACACGGCGCAGTTCTCCCACGGTGAACTCGGGAGGACAGAACGCCGTGGCCAGCGAGGAGTATTCGATCTTCGAGCGTGCTCGCTCCACCCCGTCGGCCAGGATGTGCGCGTGGTCGAAGGCGAGTGGGGCGGAGTCCTCACCGGTCCCGGAGGGCTGGAGGAGTTCCTCCACGGCAGCCCAGCGGGCGTCACCGGCGTCGCCGCCGGGACGCGGGGCGGGAAGGTCAGGGGCGAGGGCGAGGTGGGCGACGCTGACCACCCGCATGCGCGGGTCCCGCTTCGGGTCCCCGTAGGTGGCGAGCTGTTCGAGGTGGGCGCCGTTGTCCTGCGGGGGCTCCGTCGGGGTGGAGGGGTCGTGGGCCCGCAGACCGGTCTCCTCGAGGAGTTCGCGTGCCGCGGCCTGGGTCAGGTCCTCGTCCTCGCGCACGAAACCACCGGGCAGGGCCCAGCGGCCCTGGAACGGGGGCTCGCCGCGGCGGACCGCCAATGCGCACAGCGAATGGCGGCGCACGGTCAGCACCACCAGGTCCACGGTGACGGCGAAGGGCGGAAAGGCTGACGGGTCGTAGGGCATGACGCGATCATAGTCGTCTGCCTGACGATAATCACCGCTTCGGACGCACCGGGCCGCCCCGGATGATCACGGCCGGACCCGCCGCCACCCGGTCGCCGGCGACCTCGACCTCGGCCTCGACCTCGGCCTCGGCCCGTCGAGTCCGCACGCCGGGTCCCGCCGCCGGGACCCGGACTGGGACACCGCCATCCAGGTGACCCAAGCCGGAGGGTCCGCGACTGCCCTTCTTCGCCCTCCTCTGCCCTCGTCCGCCGCCGCTGCCGCCTGCTCCCCGCTCCCGCCTCCTCCGCTCACATGCCCTCCCGCCTCCTTCCGCGCCGGAGGCGGGCCGACATCTCCGGGCCGGAGGGGCCGCCGCGCCCTCGGGGACGGCTGAGCCGGGCGTCGGCGCGGCCGGGACCACGCCCGCCGCCGGCGGTTCGGGCTCGCACCGGTACGCGGCAGGACGCCGGGCGGCTCCTGGCACCACCGGCGGCGATCCGCGCCGTCCTGCCGGCGGACTCCTCCCCTGTGGGCTCCGGATCCGCCGACGTCACACCGTCCCCACCATCCTCCGAACGCGGCTCCTCCCCGTCAGGATCACGGTCCGGCGCGGCAACGCCTCCCGGCCCGACGTCCCCCGACGCGCCCTCGTCGGCCGCGGGAGCGTACGGGGACTCGCCGGGCCCGGCGCCGCCACGACCCGGCGGCGGCCCGGCGGGGGTCGCGGGCGCGGCCGCCCGGCGAGCCCGCTCCCCACGCAGGCAGGTGCGGACGGATTCCGGGTCCAGCCCTTCGTCGACGGCCCGGTGCAGCAGGCGGGCGAAGAGGTGGTCCGGGTCGGCGGCCAGCGCCATCGCCAGGGCCTCCCGCGCCTCCACTTCGTCGCCGGTGGACCAGGCCACCCAGCCCGCCAGGGTCATGGTCGGTGCCGCGTGCTCGCCGTAGGAGCCCACGCAGCGGCGGGAGAGCGCTCGCCAGAGCCGGAGGGCCGGGGCGGCTTCGTCGCCCTCCATCCACTCCGCGGCCCGGTCCCGGGTGACGCGGTCCTGCAGACCCAGGATCAGCGCCGCCGCCTCGTCGTGGGAGAGGAGTTCGTCGTCCCTGAGGTCCGCGTCCGGCGTGTCGGGGCGCGCCGGTTCGGAGGCGAACCGGTGGTGGACGCGGGCGGCCAGTGCCATCGTCTCCTCCGCCACCTCCGCACGGCCGTCGTCCTCCACCAGGCGCGGCAGCAGCTCGGCGGCCGCCGCGTCCAGCGCGGCCTCCTGAGCGGCCACCGCCGCGGTCCCCTCCCAGGGCCGCAGCCGGGCACGGACCTCGGCCAGCGATCCGCGCACCCTCAGCCCCGCGAAGGCCGCGGCTGCGGCGAGCACCGAGGTGCCGGGCAGGCCCACCGGTGTGCCGTCGGCGGGGCAGCAGGCGTCGTCCGAGCAGCAGTAGGACCAGTACCGCCCGTCGGAGAGGCACAGCGCCTCGATCACCGGGACGTCCAGCTTCCCGCACTCGGTGCGCAGGAACTGCGCCAGCGGCCGCAAGCGCTCCATCACGGCCCGCCCGGACTCGCCCGGTCCGGGTTCCTGGCACACGTAGGCCACCATGCTGCTGACCGCGGAGCCCCGGCGGGCACTGCCGGTCACCAGGCCCAGCGCGAGCTGCCCGGCGGCGGCCTGCCAGCCGGCGGGATCGGCGGGGATGCCCAGCCGCGCCCTGCCGCCGAAGCGCCCGTGGTCCCCGGAGTCGTGCAGGGCCACCAGCACCATGCAGTCCTCCGGCCGGTGGCCGAGCAGGTAGGGCAGGGCGTCGGCAAGCTCCCCGGCGCTCCGCAGGGTGACCGGCCCGAAGCCGGGATCCGGAGTGCCGATGCCGGTGGCGTCGTCGGTTCCGTTCACGGAGAAGGCGAAGGGACCGGAAGAGCCGGAGGACGCGGGGGAACCGGAGGCACCCGCAGAACCGGAGGAAGCGGAGGAAGCGGTGTTTTCTTCGCGATGTGTCATGCCGTGACGATGCGAGCCACAGCGCGGCACCGCAACCTCTCACCCGTTCGGCTGTGGACAGCCGGCCTGTGGACAAACCGCGCCTGTCGCCGCCGTCCTGTTTGATGGGACCCATGGACCAGCACCACGACACCACGGAACTGCGGACCGAGGCCGACACCGTCCTCGCCCGGCTCGTCGGCGACCCCAGCGGCCGGGCGCGCCTGCGCGAGGACCAGTGGCGGGCCGTCGAGGCACTGGTCGCGCACCGCCGCCGCGCCCTGGTGGTGCAGCGCACGGGCTGGGGCAAGTCCGCGGTGTACTTCGTGGCGACCTCGCTGCTGCGCGCCCGCGGCAGCGGCCCGACGGTCATCGTCTCGCCGCTGCTGGCGCTGATGCGCAACCAGGTGGAGTCGGCCGCCCGCGCCGGCATCCGGGCGCGGACGATCAACTCGGCCAACCAGGAGGACTGGGAGACGGTCCAGGCCGAGATCGCGGCGGGCGCGGTGGACGTGCTGCTGGTCAGTCCCGAACGGCTGAACAACCCGGACTTCCGCGACAACGTGCTGCCGTCCCTCGCGGCGACGACCGGTCTGCTGGTGGTGGACGAGGCGCACTGCATCTCGGACTGGGGGCACGACTTCCGTCCCGACTACCGCCGCCTGCGCACGATGCTCCAGGAGTTGCCCTCCGGGGTGCCCGTGCTGGCGACCACGGCCACCGCCAACGCCCGGGTCACGGCCGACGTCGCCGAGCAGCTCGGTACCGGTGCGGCGGACTCCGACGCCCTGGTGCTGCGCGGCCCGCTGGACCGGGAGAGCCTCAGCCTGAGCGTCCTGGAACTCCCCGACGCCGCGCACCGCCTCGCCTGGCTGGCCGACCACCTGGACGACCTGCCGGGCTCCGGCATCGTCTACACGCTGACGGTGGCGGCGGCCGAGGAGGTCACGGCCTTCCTCCGCCGCCGCGGGCACACCGTGGCCTCCTACACCGGGAAGACGGAGAACGCGGAACGCCAGCAGGCGGAGGACGACCTGCTGCACAACAAGGTCAAGGCCCTGATCGCCACCTCGGCCCTCGGGATGGGCTTCGACAAGCCCGACCTGGGTTTCGTGGTCCACCTGGGCTCGCCCTCCTCCCCGATCGCCTACTACCAGCAGGTCGGCCGTGCCGGACGCGGTGTGGAACACGCGGAGGTGCTGCTGCTGCCGGGCAGGGAGGACGAGGCGATCTGGCGCTACTTCGCCTCGCTGGCCTTCCCGCCGGAGGAGACGGTGCGGCGCACCCTCGACGTCCTGGGCCGCTCGGACCGGCCCCTGTCGCTGCCCGCCCTGGAGCCCTTGGTGGAGCTGCGCCGGTCGCGGCTGGAGACCATGCTCAAGGTGCTCGACGTGGACGGTGCGGTACGCCGGGTCAAGGGCGGCTGGGTCGCCACGGGGATGTCGTGGAGCTACGACGGCGAGCGGTACGCCTGGGTGGCCCGGCAGCGCGAGGCGGAGCAGGAGGCGATGCGCGCCTACGCCACCACCACCGGCTGCCGCATGGAGTTCCTGCGGCGTCAGCTGGACGACGAGGAGGCGGCGCCCTGCGGCCGCTGCGACAACTGCGCGGGGGCGCGCTTCACCGCCGACGCGTCCTCGGGCTCGCTGGACGCCGCGCGCTCGGACCTCGGCCGGGCCGGTGTGGAGGTGGAGCCCCGCAAGATGTGGCCCACCGGGATGGCGGCCGTGGGCGTCGATCTGAAGGGGCGCATCCCGGCGTCCGAGCAGGCCTCCGAAGGTCGGGCCCTCGGCAGGCTGTCGGACATCGGCTGGGGCAACCGGCTACGCCCCCTGCTGGCGCCGCAGGCCCCGGACGTGCCGGTGCCGGACGACGTGGCGCGTGCGGTGGTGGAGGTGCTCGCCGACTGGGCCAAGGGGCCTGGCGGTTGGGCCCCCGGGGTGGAGCGGGCCCAGGCGCGGCCCGTGGGTGTGGTGACGGTGGCCTCGCGGTCCCGTCCGCAACTGGTGGGCACCCTGGGGGCCCGGATCTCGGAGGTGGGCCGGCTCCCTCTGCTGGGCGCGGTCGAGTACACGCAGGAGGCGCCGCCGCCGCACCGGAGCAACAGCGCGCAGCGGCTCAGGGCGCTGCACGACTCACTGACGGTGTCGCCCGGCCTGGCCACGGCGCTGGCCTCCGCCCCCGGGCCGGTGCTGCTCGTGGACGACTGGACGGAGACGGGGTGGACGCTGGCGGTGGCGGCGCGTCTCCTGCGCCGTGCGGGCGCTCCGGGGGTGCTGCCGCTGGTGCTCGCCGTCCAGGCATGAGGCGTCCGGGGCGGGGCCCGGGGGCGCCACTCCGGGAGGCTGTTGGGGGCTCTTGGTGGGCGGGAAAGCCGCTTCCCGCGGCCTCGCCGGGGCGAGGACAACCACCTACGGCAGTCTCGCCGCCGGGCGCCCGGACCCACGGTCACCAGGCGTGTACGCAAGGCTGGCAGCCTTTCAGGCCGTGCGCCGGGTTGGCACGTCCGTGCGGTGGGGATATTAGGAACGGAACGCCAGAAAGCGGTCAGCGACCCCAATTGCTCGTTGCCGAGGTTCAGTTCGGGGGCAAGAATTGAACTCCGCCCTCGCGCTGACCCGCCGTCGAACGGCCGGGCACCTCGTGGTGCGCGCTCCCCCGAATCCGATCCCGCCCGCAGTGGGCGTACTGCCGAAGGGAGGACCGTGACCTTCGGATTCGCCCCGTCCTCCGCGGCAGCCGTGTCGACGTCCGCCGACCCGACCGCCGCGTCCACCAGTCGCCTGCTCGAACCCGCGGAGTGGAGCGCCGCCGGCGTGCCGCTGCTCCGCAACCCTCGCGAGGTCGTCAACGGCCTGCACTCCAGGCATCTGCCCGCGCCGGAGACCGCCGTGGTCGCCGTCCTCGACCCGGACGAGCGGCTACGCGCCAGCGCCTCGTTCACCCGTCGGCCCGGTACTCCCGCGGACGGCTGGATGTTCCGCAACGCGCTGCTGGCGCAGTTGCGCCGGGTGACCCCCCACGACCTGCGCCGCCGGAGCCCGGTGCGCACCGCCGTGCTGCTGTACTGCCGCGAGGGCGACAACCGCTGGACGGAGGAGGACGGCGCCTGGATGTGGGGCCTGCGCGACGCGTGCACGCTGCACGGGCTGCGCTGCGGCGCCTACATCACGCTGACCCAGGACGGCTGGCAGGTCCAGGGCGAGGGCCGTGGCGGACGCCGTCCCCACCTGGGGGCACCGCCGGAACTGTTCGGCGGCGCGGCACCCATACCCCTGCCCCGCACGGGCGGGGCCGCGTCCGAGATCCTCCGGCGCGCGGCGGCCCGCTGAACGGCACCGCTCGACACCGCACAGCACGGCTCCACCGGTCGCGCCGGACGCCGAGACCAAGGCTCCACCGGACCAGGACCTGAGGCACCACCGGCCCCACGGCTCCCCCGGAGCGCGGGACTTCACCAGTGTGCGCCGGGCGACCGGACCGGCCCAGGGTGCGGGCGGCCCGGAGTCAGACCCCGGCGCCCAGCACGGCGTTGACCCGCTGCGGCTCGCCGCAGACGATCAGCAGGGTGCCCGCCCGGCGCAGCGCCGCGGGCAGCGCCTCGGCCAGCGCGCTGTCGGTGCCACCGTTGACCGCGACCACGGCGACCGGGCGCGTGGCGAGTCGGTCCACGGCGGTGGCGTCGGCGTAGAACACGTCGTCACCGGCGTCGTGCTGCGCCCAGTAGGACGCGTCGCCGAAGGACAGCTCGTGGGCCGCCCAGGGGTGCGGGTCGCCGGTGGTGATCACCAGCACCTCCCCCGGGGCGCGGCCGGAGTCCAGCAGCAGGTCCACGGCCTCCTCGGCGGCGTCCAGCGCACCGTCCACCGGTGCCGGGATCAGCTGGATCTGTGGGGTGCCGACGGCCGGCGGGGCGGCCTGGGGGCCGGGCTTGGGTGCGGTGCGCTGCGCCGGCGGGACCGGGCGCGGGCCCGGTCGGCCGGGACGCGCGGCGGCCGCGGGGCGCGGACCGGGGACGGGGCGGGGGGTCGGCATGCTGCGGCTGGGGGCCGGAGCGGTGCGGGGACCCTGGGCGCTCTCGGGAATCTGGGGCTCCTCGGGACTGAGAGGCATGGCTGATGTCTATCAAATGTCGGTGCGCCCCACGGGGGCGGGGCACGTCGGAAGGTGGTACCGCGCAGGCGGACCGGTCAGAAGTCGAAGCCCAGTTGGCCTTCGATCTCCGGAACGCTCGCCTCCGCCCAGGTGCGGACCTTCTTCAGGTGACGCCACCGTGGCAGCGCATCAAGATACGCCCACGACAACCGGTGGTGCGGGGTGGGTCCCCTTTCCTCCAGCGCGGCCCGGTGGACGGGGGACGGATAGCCGGCGTTGGCGGCGAAGGCGAAGTCCGTGTGGTTCGCCCCCAGTTCCGCCATCATGGCGTCCCGCTCCACCTTGGCTATCACCGAGGCGGCGGCCACGGCCACGCAGCTCCGGTCCCCCTTGATCACCGTGCGTACCTGCCAGGGGGCGCCGAGGTAGTCGTGCTTGCCGTCGAGGATCACCGCGTCCGGCCGGACCGGAAGTTCTTCCAGGGCGCGCACCGCGGCGAGCCGCAGCGCCGCGGTCATGCCCAGGTCGTCGATCTCCTCTGGGGAGGCGTGCCCCAGCGCGTAGGCGGTGACCCAGTCGCGGAGCTGACCGGCGAGTTCGTTGCGCCGCTTCACGGTCAGCAGCTTCGAGTCGGTGAGGCCTTCGGGCGGGCGGCGCAGGCCCGTGATCGCCGCGCAGACGGTGACGGGGCCGGCCCATGCTCCGCGGCCCACCTCGTCGACACCGGCGACGACCTTGGCTCCGGTCGTGGCGCGAAGGGAGCGCTCGACGGCGTGCGTGGGCGGTTCGTAGGGCATGACGTTCTTAGACTACGCCGCCCCCGGCCGGGCGTGACCCCCGGCCCGGCATCGGCTGCCGCATTCGCTTCCGCACATTCCGCGAACCAGCGCACCGCAAGCCGCGGAGCAGGCCGAACGGCCGAGGCGCACCCATCCGAATCGTCACCACAGTCATGCTGATTCGAGGCGTCCGGGTGAACCGAGCGGCCTCGACACGCCTCTCGACACTCCTGCGCGACCCCACGCAAAGCCTCCACCACTTCGCTAAGGCGAACCACGAAGGGCCCTTTTGCGCAGTGCCGCGGAAACACCGTGGGGGGCGGCCGCACAGCCACCCCCCACCGTTCCCTCACCGTCCCCCGCGGTCACCGCAGCGGCGGCTACTCGTACAGCTCCGACTCCCACCGTTCCCGCGGAGGCACGCACTGCGCCGGGTCGAACTCGACCGGCCTCTCGGCCAGGACCGACCGCGCCTGCCGTTCGCTCCAGCTGGTGGCGTACCACGGGGTGTCCTCGTCCAGTTCGCCCGCGTACTCGGCGAGCAGGCAGCTGCGCACCGGCTCGCGGAGGCGGTCGAGGGCCGGCACGGCGTCGACCGACAGTCCCTCGAGGTACATCCGGTCCAGCTTGCCGTCCTCCGTGTACCGCGCGACATTATGCTCGGCGATCAGCGCGTCCGGGGACATCAGGCCGAACGTCAGGACCCCCGCGGCGGCCGAGACGGCGACGGCGCGCGGCAGCCACCCGGAACCCCTGATCCCCGCCACCATGATCAGCACGATCACGAGCCCCAGCCAGAACTCCATCGTCAGCACGGAGATCCGCAGACGGGTCAGCCCGTAGGCGTCGACGTACATGTTCATGCGGGTGACCGCGGAGGCCACCACGACCAGCGCGAGCGCGCAGAGCACCCCGAGGACACCGCGCACGAGAAGACGGTCGCCCGGGCCGGAGCGGGGCGCGGTGCGGGCGGCCACGACGACCACGACCAGGAACAGCAGGGTAACGATCAGCAACTGCCAGAAGCCCTGCCGCGCGTAGTCGGCGTAGCTCAGGCCGGTCCTCCTCAGGACCGCGTCGTAGCCGCCGAAGAGCACTGTGAGCTGCACCGCGTTGAAGGCGGCGAACAGCAGGGTCAGCACGACCAGCGGCATCGCCCACTCGGTGCGGCCGCGCGGACGGCCGGCCGGGACGCGGGTGCGGTCCCACGGAACGGGGGCGGCCGCGGTGCGCGCCGCGGCCAGGGCGCCCATCACCCCGAGGGCGAACATCAGCAGGCGCAGCGGCCCGTCCACGGGCTCGTCCAGGTCGGGGATCAGGTTGCCGAGCAGGTCCGCGAAGGCCGCGTCGGCTCCGGCGAACAGCGCGCCGAAGACGACGAGCAGCACCACGGCCACCGCCGCTCCGCGCAGCACCGGTCCCAGGCGGCCCGAGGAACCGGCGAAACGCTCCCGGACACCGCGCACACCCCAGATCAGGCCCTCGGCCAGCCCCGCGCACAACCCGAGCGGGGCGAACAGGACGGCGGCCCAGGAGCGCCCGCCGTTGAGGGCCAGCGCCCCCATGGCGAAGGCCCCGGCGACGGCGAGGAACACCGGCCACCCGGCGTCCCTCAGAGCGGGCACGGCCAGCAGGGCGAGCCCGGCCACCGCCCAGACGACCGTCCAGGGGCGCAGGCCGCGCTTCGCACGACGGGCGGCGGCCCAGGCGGCCACGGCGGCGGGCAGGGCGACGAGCAGCAGGTTCACGCCGAGCCCGTCGGCCAGCACCAGTGCGGCGACGAGCCCGCTCGCCAGCGCGGCCCAGAGCGTCACGGTGGTCACCGGGGCCGGGGCGGCGGCCCTGACCCTGTCGAACCAGCCGGGCTGCGGCGGTCGCACGGCGGTGCCGGCCGGTGGCGCGGGCCAACCGCCTTCACCTGTTCCGGAGATGCGCTGCCGCGCCTGCGCCGGCCCGGCGGCACCGGTCGCCTGCCGGGGCGCCTGCACCGGCCCGGGGGCACCGGTCGCCTGCCGGTGGGCGTGCGCGGATGCGGAGGCCTCCGGTTCCCGCTGCCGCTCCCCCGCGGCGGCGGACGCTCCGGTGTGGCCGGCGTCCTGGGTGTCCGGCTCCTCCCCGTCCGGTCTCCCCTGCGCGTCCCCCTGCACTGGCATGTCGGACAAACCGACCCCTCCCCCACCGACCGCGGGCGATGCCCGACGACCCCGGCGAAGCCGGCGCCGACGGGGCGCGGGAGGGGTCTCGGTGCGATGTGTCGTCGTGGAACCGCGTGATCACCAGGCGGCACGGGCGCTCAGGCTAGCCCTGTGCCACAGGCGAACCACGGGCCGGAGGGAGCCTGTGGCAACCCTGTGGCATGTCTGTGACACACGACGGGTTGCGGAAGGCGGGACGAGGGAAAAGGGCCCGGCTCAGGCGACCGGTGCGACCGGTGCGACCGGAGCGACCGGAGCAACCGGAGCAACCGGAGCAACCGGAACCCCGCTCAGGTCCACCGGCTCCGGCCCGCCCGCGGGCGTCAGCCCCGGCACCGAACCCGACAGCGCGCCCGGCGCCCACTCCGGCAGCGGCTCCGTCCGCTCCACCCACTCCGCGGGCGGCGCGGCGACCGCGCCGCCCGCCGCGACGACGCCCCCGACCACGGCGCAGGTGGTGTCGACGTCACCGCCGGCCCGCGCGGTCGTCCAGAAGGCCGTCCGGTAGTCGCCCGCGGAGCGCGCCGCGGACCACAGGGCGAAGGGCACGGTGTCCTGGGCGGTGCTGCGGCGGCCGCAGCCGACGACGGCGGCGACGGTGGCCGCGTCCTCGTAGTCGAGCAGGGTGCGGACCCGCTCCAGGCCGAGACCGACCATACTCCGGGCGGGCAGCAGCGCCAGGACGCCGTCGATCAGTTCCTCGGGCCGGTGGGCGCCGCCGGACCGGGCCGACAGCGCGGCGGCCGCGGCGACGGCCTGGGCCCCCGCCACTCCCTCGGGGTGGCGGTGGGTGACGACGGCGGAGAGGGTGGCCTCGCGGACCGCGCGCTCGGGGTCGTCGGCGAACCACGCCCCCAGCGGGGCGACCCGCATCGCCGCGCCGTTGCCCCAGGACCCCTGCCCGTCGAAGAGGGCCGCGGAGAGCTCCCGCCAGTCCCCGCCCTCGCGGACCAGGCGCAGCATCCGGTTGACGGCGGGGCCGTACCCGCGGTCGAAGTCGTGGTGCCGGGCGAAGGCGGCGGCCAGTTCGTCCTGGTCGACGCCGCCGCGGGCGGCGAGGACGGCCACCACGGAGCAGGCCATCTCGGCGTCGTCGGTCCAGCCCCACAAGCCGGGCGGAAGGTCGCCCCGGCGGAGCAGGGGGCCGTTGGCGGGGACGAAGAACTGCGAGCCGAGGGCGTCGCCCACGGTGAGGCCGGTGAGGGAGGCGAGGGCACGGTCCAGGCGTGCTCCCGGGGACGGGGAAGGGTCAGCGGTCGAGGTCGTCACTCTGCCATCCTGCTGGTGGGCCCTGTCGCCGGCCAGAGGCTTTCGGCTCCGGTTCGCGCCAGCGCTCGAAGGGGCGGTCCAGGGTGTACTTGCCGTTCTCCCCCAGAACGAGCATGCGCGTCTCGCCGTTCCCCGGGTTGGAGAGGGACTCGAACTCGTCCACCGTCCAGTGGAACCAGCGCATGCAGAACAGCCGCATCGCCAGGCCGTGCGTGACCAGCAGCACGTTCGGCGGGTGTCCGGAGTCCTCGAAGCTGCGGAAGAGGCTCTCCAGGAAGCCGCCGACGCGGTCGTAGACGTCGGCGCCGGACTCGCCCTGGGCGAAGCGGTAGAAGAAGTGGCCATAGGCGTCGCGGTTGGCCTTCTGGCGCGCGACGTCGTCGGGGTCCTGCCAGTTGCCCCAGTCCTGCTCGCGCAGCCTGGGTTCCTCGCGGACCCGGACGCGCGCCGGGTCCAGGCCGAGCGCCTGGAAGGTCTCGTGGGTGCGCCGGTAGGGGGAGACGTAGACGCTGACGCGCTCGGAGCCGAAGATCGCGCGCAGTCTGCGGCCGGTCTCCTCGGCCTGCTGCCAGCCCCGCTCGGTGAGGGGCAGGGCGTGGTCCGGGGTGCGTTCGTAGACGGAGTCGTCGGCGTTCCCCGCGGACTCGCCGTGCCGGACAAGGACGATGCGGCGTGGTCGGGCCATACAGGAACCCTAGATCGGGAGCCTCCACGACGTCGTACCGCCCCTGGACCGGGCGCCCCCGTCCCGGTCGACGCAGCGTCCCGAACCGGCCGGCGGCCCGGCGCCCCGCGAGCCGGTCGACGCGGCGCCCCGCGAGCCGACGCGGCGCCCGCGTCAGGGACGTTCCGCGGGGACGACCGTCCAGGTGGGCTCCAGGTCGACTATGTCGCCGTCGAGGTCGGCCACGTCCGCCTCCAGTTGCGCGCGCAGGGCGAGCCGTTCCACGCGTTCGGCGCGGTACTTGGCCCGCTCCGCCGCCGACTGCCACATGGAGAGGATCATGAACTCGGGTCCCGGCGCCTCGGCGAAGAGCCCCCGCACCATGCCGGGCGAACCGGCCATGGCGGGGTTCCAGACCTTCTCCTGCATCAGCGCGAAGTGCTCCGCGCGGTCCTCGTGCACCCGGCAGTGCGCGACCCGGACCCGGTCCGCCTCCGCGAAACGCGGTCGGAAGCCGGTCTTCACGTCGAACCGGTGGGTGAAGAGCCGGACCCGGGGGTCGCGGAAGGTGCCGGCCTGGGCGGTGGCCAGCCGGTCGTGGGAGAGCGCCATGAACGAGTCGTAGAGCACCCGGCTCTCCCAGAAGGAGAAGAGGTGCACCACACCCGGCCGCACGCGGCTCCAGCCTCCACCCTGCCCCTGGAAACCGGACTCGCCGCGCAGACCCGCCCATTTCCGCTGCCCCTGCTCGAACCCGCGGGGGTCCGTGACGGTGCAGCGAATCCACTTGACCAGCACCGCGCCATCGTACGGCCCCGAGGCGTGCCGCTGGAGGGCGCGAACTACCGGCGCACTCATCGGTGATGCCTCGCACACGCGTGGCAGGATGGACAACCGGCCTTCCACGCGGTCCGGTTGGACCCGTGAAGTGACCAACTCACCCTTGCAGCAAGGGCGTCGGGAGGCCGAACGGACTCAGACCCAGGGAAGGGGAGACCATGTCCGGCAGCGTTTCCGGCATCGGCAAGGGGATCGCGAAGGTCGAGGTGTCACTGAAGTGGGACCCCAGCCCGATGGGGCAACCGGCCATCGACCTCGACCTGGTGGCGGGGGTCTACCGGCACGACGACCCCCACGGCACTCCGGCGTACGTGGTGCACTTCGACAGCCGCTCCCCCGACGGGACGATCACCCTCCACCGGGACAGCCGCGACGGCAAGGGGTTCGGCTGGGACGAGGTGATGACGCTGGAACTCGGCCGTCTCGCCGCCGGCTACGGCCGGGTGGTGGTCGGCGCGGTGATCCAGCAGCGCACCGGCGAGCGCGCCTTCTCCGGGGTCCCGCAGGCCAGGTACCGGGTGGCCGAGGGGTACACGGAGCTCGCCGAGGCGGACTTCGCGCGGGTCGCGGACGCCCGGGCGGCCACGCTCTGCGAGTTCGTCCGGGAGGGGACCCGCTGGGAGTACCGGCCGGCGCTCCGCGGGTTCGCCGACACGGAGGGCTTCCCGCTGGTGATGGGAGCCGACCACCACGGCTGACGCCCGCCACCGGCCGACGCCCGACCAGGCCCGGCCCCGCTCAGCCCGAAGGCCCCGGTCCGCGCGACGTGCGCGCGCACCGGGGCCTTCGGCCGTGCGACGGTCAGCTGCAGCCGCTGGTGGAGCCGCAGCCCTCGCAGACGTAGCAGGAACCGGCCCGCTGCATCTTGGTGCCGCAGGAGAAGCACAGCGGGGCGTCGGCCTGGATGCCGAGCTGCATCTCGACCAGCTCCGCGTTGGTGTGCGACTCACGCGGCGCCGGCTTGGCCGCCGGGGCCTCGGCCTTCGGCGTCACCACGGGCGCCGACTGGGCGAGGGTCTCGGTGTCCATGTCGTCCTCCTCGAAGATCGGCTCGTAGGAACCGGTCTCCAGGTGGCGCTGACGCTCCTCGGCGGTGTGGATGCCGAGCGCGGACCGCGTCTCGAAGGGCAGGAAGTCCAGCGCCAGGCGGCGGAAGATGTAGTCGACGATCGACTGCGCCATCCGCACGTCCGGGTCGTCCGTCATGCCGGCCGGCTCGAAGCGCATGTTGGTGAACTTCGAGACGTAGGTCTCCAGCGGCACGCCGTACTGCAGGCCCACCGAGACGGCGATGGAGAAGGCGTCCATCATGCCGGCGAGGGTCGAGCCCTGCTTCGACATCTTCAGGAAGACCTCGCCGAGACCGTCGTCCGGGTAGGAGTTGGCGGTCATGTAGCCCTCGGCGCCGCCGACGGTGAAGGAGGTGGTGATCCCGGGCCGTCCCTTCGGCAGGCGCTTGCGCACCGGGCGGTACTCGACGACCTTCTCGACCTTGGCCGGGGCCTCGGCGACCGGCTCGGCCTTCTTCTCCTCCTCCTTCTTCTTGGCGGAGAGGGGCTGGCCGACCTTGCAGTTGTCGCGGTAGATGGCGAGCGCCTTGACGCCCAGCTTCCACGCCTCGAAGTAGATCTCCTCGACCTCCTCGACGGTCGCCGTCTCCGGCATGTTGACCGTCTTGGAGATGGCGCCCGAGATCCACGGCTGGATCGCGGCCATCATGCGGACGTGGCCCATCGGGGAGATGGCGCGCTCGCCCATGGCGCAGTCGAAGACCTCGTAGTGCTCCGGCTTGAGGCTCGGCGCGTCGATCACGTTGCCGTGCTCGGCGATGTGGGCGACGATCGCCTCGATCTGCTCCTCCTGGTAACCCAGGCGGCGCAGGGCCTGCGGGACGGTGCCGTTGACGATCTGCATCGAGCCGCCGCCGACGAGCTTCTTGAACTTGACCAGGGCCAGGTCCGGCTCGACGCCCGTGGTGTCGCAGCCCATGGCCAGACCGATGGTGCCGGTCGGGGCCAGGACGGACGCCTGGGAGTTGCGGAAGCCGTGCTGCTCGCCGAGGCGCTGGACGTCCTGCCAGGCCTCGGTCGCGGCGGCCCACACCGGGGTGTCGAGGTCGTCCATGCGGACGGCCACGGCGTTGGCGTCGGCGTGCTGCTTCATCACGCGCTTGTGCGGCTCGGCGTTGCGGGCGTAGCCGTCGTACGGCCCGACCACGGCGGCCAGCTCGGCCGAGCGGCGGTAGGCGGTGCCGGTCATCAGGGAGGTGATGGAGCCGGCGAGCGCACGGCCGCCCTCGGAGTCGTAGGCGTGGCCGGTGGCCATCAGCAGGGCGCCGAGGTTGGCGTAGCCGATGCCCAGCTCGCGGAAGGCGCGGGTGTTCTCACCGATCTTCTCGGTGGGGAAGTCCGCGAAGCAGATCGAGATGTCCATCGCGGTGATGACCAGCTCGACGACCTTCTGGAAGCGCTCGACGTCGAAGGACTGGTTGCCCTTGCCGTCGTCCTTCAGGAACTTCATCAGGTTCAGCGAGGCGAGGTTGCAGGACGTGTTGTCCAGGTGCATGTACTCGCTGCAGGGGTTCGATCCGTTGATCCGGCCGGACTCCGGGCAGGTGTGCCAGTGGTTGATGACGTCGTCGTACTGGATGCCCGGGTCGGCGCAGGCCCAGGCCGCCTCGGCCATCCTGCGGAAGAGGGACTTGGCGTCGACCTCCTCGATGACCTCGCCGGTCATCCGGGCGCGCAGCCCGAACTTGCCGCCGGACTCCACGGCCTTCATGAACTCGTCGTTCACGCGGACCGAGTTGTTGGCGTTCTGGTACTGGACGGACGTGATGTCGTCGCCGCCCAGGTCCATGTCGAAGCCCGCGTCGCGCAGGGCGCGGATCTTCTCCTCCTCCTTCACCTTGGTCTCGATGAAGTTCTCCACGTCGGGGTGGTCGACGTCGAGGATGACCATCTTGGCGGCGCGGCGCGTGGCGCCGCCCGACTTGATGGTTCCCGCGGAGGCGTCGGCGCCGCGCATGAAGGAGACCGGACCGGAGGCGTTGCCGCCGGAGGAGAGGAGCTCCTTGGAGGAGCGGATGCGGGACAGGTTCAGGCCGGCGCCGGAACCGCCCTTGAAGATCATGCCCTCTTCCTTGTACCACTCCAAGATCGACTCCATGGAGTCGTCGACGGAGAGGATGAAGCAGGCGGAGACCTGCTGGGGCTGGGGCGTGCCGACGTTGAACCAGACCGGGCTGTTGAAGCTGAAGATCTGGTGCAGCAGGGCGTAGGCCAGCTCGTGCTCGAAGATCTCGGCGTCCGCGGGCGAGGCGAAGTACTGGTTGTCCTCGCCGGCCTTGCGGTACGTCTTCACGATCCGGTCGATGAGCTGCCGGAGGCCGGTCTCCCGCTGCGGGGTGCCCACCGCGCCGCGGAAGTACTTGCTGGTGACGATGTTGACCGCGTTCACCGACCAGAAGTCGGGGAACTCGACGCCACGCTGCTCGAAGTTGATCGAGCCGTCGCGCCAGTTGGTCATGACGACGTCACGGCGCTCCCAGGCCACCTCGTCGTACGGGTGCACGCCGGGGGTGGTGTGGATGCGCTCGATGCGCAGTCCCTGCCGGGCCGCAGCAGCCTTGGAACCCTTGGCCCGGGACCCTCGTGCCGGACCGCTCGCCGTCTCTGTCATGCCGCCTCCCTGTATCGGGCAAAACGCCCTGAAGTGCCTCGTTCTTCCCGTGGCACAGATCTGTCTTGTCCGTCGCGGGACGTCCTCGCACCGCCGCCCGCGACCTGTCTTCCGTCCACCGCCGACCCGCCGGCCCGGAGCCGCTGCCCCCGGAACCGGCCCGCTCGTCAGTCGGCGGTGCTCACGGGCTCGGGAGCCTGCTGCTCCACCTGCCCGCGGTCGTCTTCCCGGGCCCGCTCGCCCGAAGCGTCCTCGCCCGGCTCCGTCGCGCCGTCGGCGGGCCGCCGCCTCGCTTCCCTCAGCTCCGCGATCGCGCCCTCGAAGTCCTCCAAGGACTCGAACGCCCGGTACACGGACGCGAAGCGCAGGTAGGCCACCAGATCGAGCTCCTGCAGCGGGCCGAGTATGGCCAGCCCCACGTCGTGGGTGGTGAGCTCGGCGCTGCCGGTGGCGCGCAGCGCCTCCTCGACCCGCTGGCCCAGCTTCGCCAGCGCGTCCTCGGTGACCGGCCGGCCCTGGCACGCCTTGCGCACGCCGTTGATGACCTTGGTCCGGCTGAACGGCTCGGTGACCCCGGACCGCTTGATCACCATCAGCGAGCACGTCTCGACGGTGGTGAACCGACGGGTGCACTCCGGGCACTGCCGGCGCCTTCGGATGGACGTGCCGTCGTCGGTCGTACGACTGTCGACGACACGGCTGTCGGGGTGCCTGCAGAAGGGGCAGTGCATGGCGTTCCAACCCTCCTCGCAAGCAGACTCAACAGCCTCTCAGGCCCCGTGGGCCCTGCGAAGCGAGCACCAGCATAGGCGATGGCCTGAGACCCGAAGACCACCCCCACCACAACTTCTGGGTCGCGCCGCACATACAACCACTAGATGTGGGATCAGGGCCTGACATCGCGGATTACCGCACCTCAGCCGCGCGTGTCTCGGCGAGGCGGACCGCGCCGGGCCGTGCGGCACCCGGGAACGGTACGCGCCAGGCGCCCGGCGGGCCCTCACGGGCCCCCGCGGAGCCGGGCCGGGGATCCAGCCGGAACCCTCGCCGGAGCCCGCCGAGGAGCCCGCGCCGGAGCCCGCCGAGGACCCCGGGCGCGCCCCTCGCCGGATTCGGGCCGGGTACCCCGGCGGGCGGCCGGCGACGCTTGGGGAGGTAGCGTGAGCACCCCGCGGACACGGCGCGCGGCTCCTGCGCGGATGCCGGGCCGAAGCGGGCCATGGGGTCGGCCCGACGGGGTACCGGATGACAGACTGAGCCTCCGACCGGACCGGACCGCCCGGTGCGCGAACCGCTGAAGCCTATCCCGTTGCCCGGTTTCGCCCCGACTCGGGGTGGTGTGGGGGCCTTACACCCGAACACGGACACGTGTCAGTGGGATCGGCATTTTTCACTCGAACGTGTGTTTGGCGCAACCTTTCGAAAGCCTCTACCGTTGTGCAGCAGGGAGACCATCGAGAGGGGCCGACGTGACCACCACCGCAGACAGTGCCACCATCACCGCCCAGGACCGCTCCCAGGGGCGCCTCGAGCCGCCACACGCGGTGAACAACGCGGCCGGGATCAACACCGCGATGAACGAGGCCGCGCATCCCGAGGGACCAAAGCGCTCGCTTCCGGGCCGACCTCCCGGCATCCGGGCCGACAGCTCGGGCCTCACCGACCGCCAGCGGCGCGTCATCGAGGTGATCCGGGATTCGGTGCAGCGCCGGGGCTACCCACCGTCGATGCGGGAGATCGGGCAGGCCGTCGGCCTCTCCAGCACCTCCTCCGTGGCGCACCAGCTGATGGCGCTCGAGCGCAAGGGCTTCCTGCGCCGTGACCCGCACCGGCCGCGCGCCTACGAGGTGCGCGCCTCGGACCAGGCGGCTCCCGTGCAGCCCACCGACACGGCGGGCAAGCCCGCGGCCTCCTACGTGCCTCTGGTGGGCCGCATCGCCGCCGGTGGGCCGATCCTGGCCGAGGAGTCGGTCGAGGACGTCTTCCCGCTCCCCCGCCAGCTCGTGGGCGACGGTGAGCTCTTCGTGCTGAAGGTCGTCGGCGACTCGATGATCGAGGCCGCGATCTGCGACGGCGACTGGGTCACGGTCCGCCGTCAGCCCGTCGCGGAGAACGGCGACATCGTGGCGGCCATGCTGGACGGCGAGGCCACCGTGAAGCGCTTCAAGCGCGAGGACGGACACGTCTGGCTGCTCCCGCACAACGCCGCCTACGAGCCCATCCCGGGTGACGACGCCACCATCCTCGGCAAGGTGGTCGCGGTCCTGCGCCGCGTCTGAGGCCGGCGGCCTCCCGGCCGCGTCCGACCGGGCCCCGGAACCTCTGCGCCGGTTCCGGGGCCCTGCTGTGTCCGGGTCCGTATCCCCGATCCCCGGGCGTGGGCGGAGCGCCCGGGTGGAGTTCCTGGCCCCTGGGGGCCGCTACCGCCCTTCGGCCTGGGCCGACGCGTCGATCGCGGCGAGCGACCGCCGTACCTGGTTGCGGTCGGTGGTGTACCAGAAGTCGGGCATGGAGGCCTTGAGGAAGCTCCCGTACCGGGCCGTGGCCAGCCGCTGGTCGAGCACCGCGACCACGCCGCGGTCCCCCGTGGCGCGGACCAGCCGTCCGGCGCCCTGTGCCATCAGCAGCGCGGCATGCGTGGCGGCGACGGCCATGAAGCCGTTCCCGCCGCCCTCCTCGACGGCCTTCTGCCGGGCGCTCATCAGCGGGTCGTCGGGCCGGGGGAACGGGATCTTGTCCATCACCACGAGCTGGCAGCTCGGCCCCGGCACGTCCACGCCCTGCCAGAGGGAGAGCGTGCCGAACAGGCAGGTCCTGGGGTCGGCGGCGAAGTTCTTGATGAGTTCACCGAGCGTCTCCTCGCCCTGCAGGAGGACGGGGAACTCGGGGATCCGCTCGCGGAGCTCCTCCGCTGCGAGCTGGGCGGCCCGCATGGAGGAGAACAGCCCGAGGGTGCGTCCGCCGGCGGCCTGGATCAGCTCGGCGAGCTCGTCCAGCATGTCCGCCCGGTCGCCGTCCCGGGCGGGCCGGGCCAGGTGCTTGGCGACGTACAGGATGCCCTGCTTGGGGTAGTCGAACGGCGAGCCGACGTCGATGCCGCGCCAGGTCGGCAGGTCGTCGCCCTCCTTGCCCTCGGGGCCGAGCCCCAGTGATCCGGCGACGCCGTTGAAGTCCCCGCCCAGCTTGAGCGTGGCGGAGGCCAGTACGACGCTGCGCTCGGTGAACAGCTTCTCCCGCAGCAGCCCGGCCACGGACATCGGCGCCACCCGCAGCGAGGCGCCGAACCGGTCGTGCCGCTCGTACCAGACGACGTCGTACTCTCCCCCGTGGGTGATCCGCTCGGCCACCGCGTGGACGGTCTCCACGGAGGCCAGGGCCTGCTTGCGGACCGCGTCCTCGTCCTGGACGGACTTGTCGCGGGTGTTGCCGAGGGCGGAGATCACCGACCGGCAGGCGTCCCGCAGCGCGGTCAGGGCGTAGCCCAGGTCGTCGGGGATCTCCTCGAGGCGGCCGGGCAGCGCCAGCTCCATCACCCGTTCGAAGCCCTCGGAGGCCGTCTGGAGCTGGTCGGCGAACTTCTCGTCGACCAGCTTGGCGGCGCGGCGCACCGCGCGGTTGACCTGGCCGGGCGTGAGCTCGCCCGTCGCGACGCCGGTGACGCGGGAGACCAGTTCGTGGGCCTCGTCGACGATCAGCACCTCGTGCTGCGGGACCACGGGCGCGCCCTCGATGGCGTCGATGGCGAGCAGCGCGTGGTTGGTGACGATCACCTCGGCCAGCTTGGCCTGCTCGCGGGCGGCCTCGGCGAAGCACTCCGCGCCGTAGGCGCACTTGGAGGCGCCGAGGCACTCCCGGGAGGACACCGACACCTGCTGCCAGGCGCGGTCGGAGACGCCCGGGGTCAGGTCGTCCCGGTCCCCGCTCTCCGTCTCGTCGGCCCAGTCACGCAGCCGGAGCAGGTCCTGGCCGAGCTTGCTGGTGGGCGCGGCGGCCTCGAACTGGTCGAAGAGCCCTTCGTCCTCGTCCTGCGGCATGCCCTCGTGCAGCCGGTGCAGGCACAGGTAGTTGGAGCGGCCCTTGAGCGTCGCGAACTCGGGCCGGCGGCGCAGCAGCGGGTGGAGGGCGTCCACCGTGCGCGGCAGGTCGCGCTCGATCAGCTGCCGCTGGAGCGCCAGGGTGGCGGTGGCGACGACCACGCGCTCCCCGTGCGCCAGGGCGGGCACCAGGTAGCCGAGCGACTTACCGGTACCGGTGCCGGCCTGGACCAGGAGGTGCGTGTTGTTGTCGATGGCCTCCGCGACGGCTTCGGCCATGGCCACCTGGCCGGGACGCTCCGTGCCGCCGACGGCCGCGACGGCGGCGTGCAGGAGTTCGGGGAGTGAGGGCTTCGTCATAGCCCCACCCACCCTAGTGCGTCCCTCCGACAACGCTCCGCCGCCGGATCAGGAGGGCGGCCCGCTTGCCGGGGAGTTCCAAGGTGGCGGTCCGCCGGAAGCCGGCCTTGCGGAAGGCGCCGAGGGAGGCGTGGTTGCGGACGTCGGGCTCCGCGACCACGCGCGGGCAGGCCGGGCGCCGGGCGAGCACCAGCCGGGCCACCGCGTCCAGCAGCAGGCCGCCCAGTCCCCGGCCGCGGTCGGCGGCCTCGCCGATCAGCAGATGCACGCCGGTGTCGTGGGGGCGCGCGGGGTAGTGCGCCGCGAGCGGGTCGAGGTCGGCGCGGTAGATCTCCCAGTAGCTCGTCGGCCGTCCGTCGAGGAGCCCGAGGCAGGGCACGCTGCGGCCGTCGCCCTCGGTCTGCGCGCGCAGGTGCGCCTCGGTGCGGCCGGGCGGCCCGGCCAGTTCCCAGAAGGCCGCGACCACGGGGTCGTTCATCCAGCGGGCGATCAGCTCCAGCTGCTCACGCCCGTCCCCCACGGGTCGCAGCCGGAAGCGGCCGGCCCGGGTGTCGACGGGGCCCCAGGCGCCGACGTCGTCCAGGAGGCCGGCCCGGGGGTCGGTCCCGGTGCCGCTTCGGACGTCGGCCCCGCTGTCGCTTCGGGCGTCGGTCCCGGTGCCGGTCCGGGCGTCGATTCGAGGAGCGGTCCGGGTGCCGGCGGGCGCGGTCGCGGGACCGTTCACGCGGCGTACACCGGGTTGGCGAGGGTGACGTACACGGACTGGGTGTCGACCGGACCGACCAGTTCGTCCATCCCCCGCAGCCGTGTGAGCAGATTGGCCTTGCAGCGCAGCAGGGGTTCCTCCAGCAGCCGGACGGGGAGGGTGGAGCGGGTGCGGTGCGGGCCGGCGGCGGCGTCGGCGAGGAAGCCGCGGAACGCGGCCAGCAGCAGCCGCTCGTCGGCCAACCCCTGCGAGCCGAACGCGCCGATCAGGCCCAGGACGTTGTTGACGCCGAGGTAGTAGGCGAACCGCTCGTCGGCGACGGCGTCGTCGACGAAGGTGTCGCTGCGGTCGCCGATGCCGGGCAGCCGCGCCTCCAGCGCGGCACGGTGGGAGGCGCGGAAGTAGTAGCCCTGGTTGTCGCGGTAGCGGCCGCCGGCCGGCCAGCCGTCGGCGTCCAGCACGACCAGGGTGTTCTGCTGGTGCGCCTCCAGGGCGACCCCGGCCTCGCCATCCAGCCACAGCACCGGGCGCACCACGGCGTGCAGGTACCGCAGGAACCACTCCGCGCACACGGCGCCCGGCGGCCGGCCGGTCCTCGCGGCGATCCCTGCGACCAGTCCGGCCAGCCGGGAGACGGGCTCACCGGGGCGGCGGGCGCAGGCGGGCCGGGGCGCGCAGAGCGCGGCCACGCAGGTGACGTCGTCGGACGGGCCGAACGGGTTGTGCCGGATCACGGCGTCCAGGCCGCGCACCGGGCTGCCGTCCGGGTGGTCCACGGCCAGCCAGGCGGGGTCGCGGACGACGTCGAATCCGGGGTGGACGGCGTGCCAGGCCCGGCCGAGCTCGCCGCGGAGCAGCCGGTGGACCTCGACGCCCCGGTGGAGTTCCTTGCGGAGGTTCTCGCGGCGGGAGTTGGTGATGCGCAGGCCCAGGGAGAGCTTGAGCATGGCGGGCGCGCCGGTGCGGTACAGGGTGCGGACGGAGGAGGTGGGGCTCCACGGCGCCCCGTGCGCGCCGAGGTCGGTCAGCAGCCCGGCGTCCAGCAGGGCCGCCACCCGGTCGTCCTCCCGCAGGCGCCGCCACTGCCACGGGTGCACGGGCAGCAGCGCGTGACCGGCGGGAACGTCGGCGGACGCGGGGCCGAAGAGGCGGGCGGTGAGGTCCGGTGCGGGGACGGTCGCGCCGTGCTCGCTCCAGGCCGACTCCGTGGCGAGGACCTGGGGGGCGACCGCGACCCGGTGCAGGGGGAAGGCGCCCCGGGTCTCCGGGGAGAGGCGCAGCAGTTCCTCGTCGGTCATCCCCTCGCGGCTCTTGGGCGTCGGGTGGAGGGGGTGGCCGAGGAGGAGAGCCTGCTCGGCGTCGAGGAAGGCGTCGGGTGTGGGGTCCGGGCGGCGGGCCCGGTCGGTGAGGAACACGGCGGTCCGTCGGGCCGAGTCGATCACCCGGGCCACCAGGTCGAGGCCCTGGTCCGCCGCCTCGGCCGCCGTCTCCCGGGCGAGCAGCGCGGCCAGCAGGGCGGCGCCGACCGGCGGCGCGGACGCGGGGGCGCCCGCCTGGCGGGCGGGCCCGAAGCGGTGCAGCCCGGTGGGCGACCAGTGCCGGACCGGGACGACCAGCTCGGTGGCGCCGGCCGGGAGCGGCACGTGGAGTGCCGCGCCGCGCGGCGGGGCGGGCAGGTTGCGCTCCCGTACCCAGCAGCGCAGCACGTTCTCCACGGTCACGGCCTCGGCCACCGCCCGGGGGTCCGCCCCGTCGAGCGGATCCGCCCCCTCACTACTGCCCCGCGGAGCCGCCTCCACCGCCTGCGCAGCCCGCGCGATCCGCGGCGCCCGGTCCGCCGCCGGGGCCGGGTCCACCGGGTCCGCCGGCACCGCCGGGTCCGCCGGGTCCGCCGGGTCCGCCGGCAAGGTCACGGAGGGGCCCGGCAGCACGCTCCCCGCCACCGAGGTCGCGCCTGGTCCGGCGAGGGCTTCGTGGGCGGGGCCCTCACCGGCGGCGGTCGTGACGTCCCCCGCAGCCGGGGCGGTGGACGTTGCGGAGATCGGCGTGATGTTCAACTGGGTCCTCACCCTTACCGGGAGTCGTTCTGTGGGTCGTTCACGGTCGGCGGGCGACGCCCGCCACCGCTTCCACCGCGTCGGCGAGCCGCTCCAGCACGGCGTCCGCCTGCTCGTCGCTGACCGTCAACGGCGGGAGCAGCCGCACCACTTCGGCGTCCGGCCCGCCCAGGCCGACGATCAGCCCGCGCCGCAGGCACTCCCGCCGCACCGCCCCGGCGAAGCCGGGTCGGCCTGCCCCGTCGGCCCCGTCGGCCCCGTCAGCCGCGCCGGCCCCGTCGGCCGCGAACCGCAGCCCGAGCATCAGGCCCCGCCCCCGCACCTCCGCGACCCACGGGACTCGCGCGGCCAACTCCCGCAGCCCGCACGCCAGTCGGCCGCCCACCACCGCGGCGCGCTCGGCCAGCCGGTGCTCGCGGACGTGGGCGAGGGTGGCGGCCCCGGCCGCCATGGCGAGCTGGTTGCCGCGCGGCGCGGCCGTCGGCTCCAGCGTGTCCAGGTCCGCCCGGTGCACCACCACGGCCAGCGGGAGGCTGCCGCCGATGGCCTCGGCCAGCACCATCGCGTCGGGCGTCACCCCGCTGTGCTCCACGGCCCAGAAGGCGCCGGTCCGGCCCACGCCCGTCACCGTCTCGTCGACGACCAGCGGCACGCCCTGCTCCCGCGTGGTCTCCCGCAGCCGCCGCAGGCGCTCGTCGCAGAGCGGTTCGACGAGCGTTCCCGCCGCCCCCCGGACCAGGGCGGAGGCCACCGCCGCCGCATCGGCCGCCGTGGGGCCGCAGAACCGGACCCGGGCGCCGCGGGCCAGCCCCGGCGGCAGCGTGGCCAGCAGCTCGGCGACGAACCGCTCCTCCACCGGCGTGGTCAGGTCCAGCACGCCGATGGGCGCTCCGGAGTCCAGCACCTCGCGCACCGCGGCCAGCACCACGGGGTGGTTGTGGCCGAGCGCCAGCGCTCCGTCACCGGACAGGCAGTCGAGGTAACGCCGGCCGTCGGCGCCCTCGATCGTCATCCCCCGCGCCCGTACCGGCACGATCGGCAGGGCGCGCGCGTAGGTCCGCGCCGACGCGTCCCGCGCCGGCTGTCTGCGCACGGTCTCGGTCAAGGCCATCCTCGGTCCTCCCGCTGTCTCACGACATCGGGGCCGGACCTGGACAGCCGTCCCCTCACCGCTACAACGGCCGCGGCTCCGGCGGGGACACGGGTGGAACGCGAGTTCCGGGAAAGCAGCGCAAGGACCCGGATTCCCCTCGTGACGGAACCGTTGCCGATCCGTCGGCAGCCGCCCACAGCGACCGCCTAGGGTGGCGGTGGCCGATCGGGCACCGTGGGTGACCGGTCCCGGCAGTCCCGAGCGCACTCACATCAGGGGGAGTCCCGAACATGCGACCCATACGCCCGCCCTTCCCGACCGGCCGGGGACGGAACGCGGGCCGGACGCCGGGCAGCCGGCGCACGGCCTTCCGTCCGTTCGCCGCCGTGGCCCTGGCGTCGGCCCTCGCGCTGACCGCCGGCGCCTGCAGCCCGGAGGACACGCAGGCCTCCGACAAGCCGGCCGTGAACGTCCCGGACCTCGGCGACGGCAAGATCGAGATCCCGCAGGAGCTGACCGACAAGCTCAAGGAGTACGGGATCGACCTCGACGAATGGCGGGGCGGCGCCTGGAAGAACTGGGACAAGGACGACTGGCTGCGCGAGGCCGACCAGTTCATCAACCCGGTCATCGAGGACCTCTGGAACCCCGACCGGATGCGTGAGGCCGAGGAGCCGGACAGCACGGTCGACGAGAACGACATCTCCGGCGACCAGGGCGTGACCGACCCGACGCCCGCGCCGGTGCAGGCCGCCGAGGTGTCGGCGCCGTACAGCGACGCGGCGCCCGCCTCGGGCAAGCTGTTCTTCGACGGCCCGAAGGGCACCATGGTCTGCTCGGCGACCGTGGTGGAGGACCCGGCCAACCCGGGGAAGTCCAACCTGGTGTGGACGGCCGGCCACTGCGTCCACGCGGGCAAGGAGGGCGGCTGGTACCGCAACATCGCCTTCGTGCCGTCCTACAACGACCAGGCGCTGACCGGTCAGGACCTGGCGGGCGCCGCTCCGGAGAAGATCGCTCCGCACGGCCTGTGGTGGGCGCAGGTCGCGAAGACCTCCGACCAGTGGATCGAGCAGGGCGGCCAGACCGGCGGCAACGGCGCGCCGTTCGACTACGCGGTGCTCAAGGTGACCCCGGAGAACGGCGGCGGCAAGTCGCTGGAGGAGACCGTCGGCACCGCCCTGCCCGTGGAGTTCGACGCCCCGGCGGTGCCGGAGATCGACAGCATCACCGCCACCGGCTACCCCGCCGCGGCCCCGTACGACGGGGAGCGGATGTTCCAGTGCCAGGACGAGCCGGGCCGGCTGTCCATCGTGGCCAGTGACCCGACCATGTACCGGATCGGCTGCTCCATGACGGCCGGGTCCTCCGGCGGCGGCTGGGTCGCGGAAGGCTCGGACGGCAGGCCCGCGCTGGTGTCCAACACCTCCATCGGCCCGATCTCCGCGGGCTGGCTGGCCGGCCCGCGCCTCGACGAGCGGGCCAGGAAGCTCTACGAGGCCGTCGGCGCCCAGTAGTCACCGCTTCCCGGAGCACGGACGAGGGCCCGCCTCCCGGCACGTGCGGGGGCGGGCGGGCCGGCGGGGGGGCGGGGGGGGCGGCCGGGGTTAAATCGATG
>NZ_JBEYUK010000043.1:0-31388 GCF_040643475.1 Streptomyces sp. NPDC047130
AACCAGGTCAACCGGGGCGAGGACACCGCGAAGGCGCTGGACGAGCTGCCGGTGGAGGCGATCGCCTACGTCCACGTGGCGGGCGGCGTGCTCAACCCGCTCAGCCGCCCGGGCACTCCGGCAGCCGCGCACAGGCCACGAAGTGGTCCGGCTCCACCTCGCACAGGTCGCCGTCGGCACCCGCGTCGCCGCCGGCGCCCGCGTCGTGGAAGGCGCAGCTCTCCACGGGCTCCGCGTCGACCCAGTCCACGCCCAGGCGCGGCACCGCGGCCAGCAGATGACGGGTGTAGGGGTGCAGCGGGTTGCCGAAGACCTTCTCGGTCGCCCCCCGTTCCTCCACCCGCCCCTGGCGCAGCACCACCGTGCGCTCCGCCAGGTACGTGCCCAGCGACAGGTCGTGCGTGATGTACAGGACGCCCAGGCCCCGCTCCCGCAGGTCGCCCAGCAGGTTGAGCACGTCGATCCGGGTCGAGGCGTCCAGCATGCTGGTGATCTCGTCGGCGACCAGGAACTCCAGGCCGTCCAGGAGCAGCGCGCGGGCGATCAGCAGGCGCTGCAACTGGCCGCCGCTGAGCTGGTGCGGGTACTTGCCGAGCACCTGAGCCGGGTCCAGGCGCACGTCCCGCACCGCCGACTCCACCCGCTCCCGCCAGTCGGCCGCCGGGACCCGCGGATGGTAGGCCTCCTTGACCAGGGCGAAGACGCGGTCGGCCTTGAACACGGGATTGAAGCAGCTGAACGGGTCCTGGAAGATCCCCTGGACCCGGCGGTAGTACTCCTTGCCGGCCCGCACCGGCTCGCCGTTCAGCGTCAGCGATCCCCCGTTCACCGGGGTCAGGCCGAGGATCATGCGCCCCAGCGTGGACTTGCCGCTGCCGCTCTCGCCCAGCAGGGTGACGACCTCACCCCGCCCGACGGTGAAGGAGACCCGGTCCACGGCGGTGAGCGTGCTGCCGGAGAAGGTCCCGGTCCGGAACGTCTTGGTGACGCGGTCGAGTGTCAGCATCAGGCCTTCCAGCACGCTACGTGGTGATCGGGGGCGACCTCGACGACCGGCGGCTGCTCCGCGCACCCGTCGTCGGCCAGCGGACACCGGTCGCGGAACCGGCACCCGGCGGGCGGGGAGAGCAGCGACGGCGGGCTGCCCTCGATGCCGGACAACCGGCCCTGCGAGCGGCGCACGCCCGGCTCGGGCAGCGCGGCGAGCAGCCGGCGGGTGTACGGGTGGCGCGGGGCCGTGGTCAGCACCCCCGACGGAGCCTTCTCGGCGAGCCGGCCCGCGTACATCACCATGATGGTGTCGGCGATGTGCGAGGTCAGCGCCAGGTCGTGGGTGATGAACACCATGCTGGTGACCAGGCCCTGGTCGCGCAGCCCCACCAGGGCGTGGGCGACGGCCTTCTGGTTGGAGACGTCCAGCGCGCTGGTCACCTCGTCCGCCACCAGCAGCGAGGGGTCGAGCAGCGTGGAGATCACCATCACCGTGCGCTGCTTCATGCCGCCCGACAGTTCGATCGGGTAGCGCTCGAGGATCTCCGGCCTCAGCCCGACCAGCGCGAGCCGCCGGTGCAGCTCCGCGGTGTCCACGGCCACCCCGCGGGAGGCGAGCAGTTCGCGGATCATCCGGCCGATGCGCCGCGTCGGGTTGAGCGCGCTCATCGAGTACTGCGGCACCAGGGAGATGCGGTGGAAGCGGAAGGCGTTCATGGCGCGGTCGTCGCCCACCGGCACGTCGTCCCCGTCGAGGGTGACGGTGCCGCCGACGTGGCGCATCCGGCCGTCCATGCGGATGAGCGACTTGCCGAGCGTGGTCTTCCCGCAGCCCGACTCCCCGACCAGGCCCAGGATCTCGCCGTCGTCGACGGAGAAGCTGACGCCGTCCAGGGCGCGGACGTCGCCGCGCAGCGTGCGGTAGTGGACCCTCAGGTCGTCGACGGTCAGGGCCATGTCGTCACGACTCCCTCAGCTTGGGGTTGAACACCTCGTCCAGGCCCACGTTGGCGACGTACAGTGCGCCGACGACGGCGGTGATGCCCACCCCCGGCGGCACGAACCACCACCACAGGCCGAGCTGGAGCGCGCTCCACTGCTGGGCGCTCTGCAGCATCAGCCCCAGCGACACGCCGTCGGTCGGTCCGAGGCCGATGAAGTCGAGGGAGGAGGCGATGAGGATCGAGCCGCCGAAGAGCAGGATGAACGTCATGAAGAGGTAGCTGCTCATGTTCGGCGCGATCTCCCGGAAGATGATCTTCCAGGTGCGGCTGCCGCTGAGCCGGGCCAGGTCGACGAAGTCGCGGGTGCGGAGACTGAACGTCTGCGCGCGGATCGCCCGCGCCGCCCACGGCCACGAGGTCAGCCCGATGAACAGGCCCTGCACCGGCACGCTGCGCACGCCCAGGTAGGCGTTGACGATGAGCAGCACCGCCAGCGAGGGGATGACCAGCACGATGTTGGTGAACATGGTCAGCACCTCGTCCACCCAGCCGCCCCGGTAGCCGGCGAAGAAGCCGACCAGCATGGCGATCATCGCGGCGATGCCGCCGCCGATCACGCCCACCAGGAAGGTGGCGCGCAGGCCGTGCACGAACTGGCCGAAGACGTCCTGCCCGAAGGAGGTCGTGCCGAACCAGTGCTCACCGTCCGGCGGCGCCGCCTGCGGCCCGGAGTAGGCGTTGGGGTCCGCGTCGTCCAGCAGCAGCGGGCCGACGAGCCCGGTCAGCAGGAGCACGGCGACCACCGCCAGCCCGATGAGCAGCTTGGGGTTGCGGACCGCGTAGTGCAGGGTCTCCCTGGTCGGGGTGAGCGGAGGCGACTGCTGCGCCGCCTCGGTGACGGCGGCCGGCTCGGTCGCCGGGTCGCCCGGTGGGGGCATCGCGTTCATGACTGGCCTCCCGCCATGCCGGTGCGCGTCCGGGGGTCGACGACCACGTAGACGAGGTCGATGATGAAGTTGGCGATCAGCACGCCGATCACGATGAACAGGAAGGTGCCCTGGAGCAGGAAGAAGTCGCGGTTCTGGATCGCCGCGAGGATCAGGTTGCCCAGGCCCGGATAGTTGAAGACGATCTCCGTCACCAGCGCGCCGGCCACCAGGACGCCCAACTGCAGCGCCAGACCGGTGATCTGGGGGAGCACCGCGTTGCGGAAGGCGTACCTGCGGATCAGCCGCTGCGGCGCGCCCAGGGCGGACAGGTACGAGGAGTGGTCCGCCTCCAGCTCGTAGATGATCATGTTGCGCATGCCGATGGCCCAGCCGCCCAGCGCCACCAGGAACAGGGACAGGAAGGGCAGCACCCAGTGGTGCAGCGCGTCGGTGAGGAAGGACCAGCTCCAGGTCGGCTGCAGGTGCTCCAGGCTGTACGCGCCCGAGACCGGGAACCAGCCGGCCTTGGCGCCCAGCACCCAGGCCAGCAGGACGGCGATCCACATGTAGGGCATGGCCGTCAGCAGGTACCCGACCGGCAGCACCGTGTTGTCCAGCACCTTGCGGCGGGCGGCCAGGGCGCCGAGCCAGTTGCCGACGAACCAGCTCAGCAGGATGGCCGGGACCATCAGGGCGAGGGTGTAGGGCAGGGCGCCCATGATGATCTCGCCGACCGGCTGGGGGAAGACCCAGATCGACAGGCCGAAGTCGCCCTGCAGCAGCGACGACCAGAAGCTCAGGTACTGCTCCCACACGGGCCGGTCGAAGCCGAAGAGCTCGTTGTAGTAGGTCCTCATGTGCTCCACGGCCTCGGGTTGCGAGACACGGGCGCGGGAGATCATCGAGGAGACGGGGTCGCCCGGCATGAAGCGCGGGATCATCCAGTTCACCGTGACGGCGAAGACGAACGTGAGGACGTAGACGAGGAGCTTGCGGGCGAAGTAGCGGCGCAAGAGGGACTCCAGGATCGCAGGCGGCGGGGGAGGGCGGCGCGCGGGGAGGCCGCCGGAGGCGAGCCCGTCCACCGGGTCCGGTGGCGCACGGGCGCCTGCGGCGGCCTCCCCGGCCGCGCGGGCTTACTTCTTCGCGGGCTTGAGGCCGGTCAACGCCTCGAAGCCGCCCAGTTCCAGCCAGTTGCGCCACAGCGTCGGCGCGTGGTGGTTGTCGCCCTTCTCGGAGGGCCAGTTGGTCCACGCCCCGGTGGTCGACTGCGACCAGAGGCCGTTGTACCAGAGCGGGATGACCGGCATCTCCTCCAGCTGGATCTCCTGGATCTTCGAGATGGCCTCCTTCATGCCCGCCTGGTCGTCGGTCCTGACCCCGCCGAGCTCCTGGACGAGCTTCCAGGCCTCCTCGTTCTCGTAGCGGCCGAAGTTCACGGTGTTCTGCTGGTCCCGGACCGGCAGCTGGAACATGTACTCGTAGTACGTCCACGGGGTGTTGGAGAGCTGCCGCTCGTTGTTGATCAGCAGGTCGAAGTCACCCTTGGCGCGCAGGTCGTTGAGCGCGTTCTGGTCCGGGAACTCGGTCGTCACGTCGATGCCCGCGGCCTTGGCGCCCTCCGCGATGACCTTCGCCGCCTCCATCCAGTCGGTCCAGCCGGACGGCACGATCAGCTTGAGCGCGACCTTGTCGCCGCTCCTGTCCTCCACCATCCCGTCGCCGTCGGTGTCCTGGTAACCGGCGTCCTTCAGCAGGCTCCTGGCCTTGGCGGTGTCGAAGGAGAAACCGTTGCTCGCGGTCAGCGACTTGTCCACGAAGGCGTCCCACTGCGGCAGCAGGCCGGTCGGGTCGGCCGGCCGCACCAGGTCGCCGTACACGCCCTTGACGATCTTGCCGGTGTCGACGGAGAACGCCAGCGCCTTGCGGAAGGCCGCGTCGTCCATCGGCTTGCGGGTCGTGTTGGGCACCAGCCACGCGGTGTTGGCGGACAGCATGTAGGGCGGCTTGTCGTAGTACGAGACGGCCTTGCCGCTCTTGATCAGCGAGGCCGCGCCCGGGAGGAAGTTGTTGCTGAGGTCCAGCTGCCCCTGCCCGATCTGGCCGATGACCACCTCGTTGCTGGGGTTGGAGATGTCGACGATGTACTTCGGCGCGGGCTTCATGTCGAGCGCCTCGACGCCCCACCAGTCGTCGCGCCGCTCCCACACCACCCGGTCCTGGGTGTGGCTCCTGAGGTTGTACGCCCCCGTCACCACCGGCTTGTCGTTGACGCCGTTGAGGACCTCCTCGTCGGACAGGTCGCCCCAGGCGTGCTCCGGGACGATCGGCTGGCCGTAGAGGGTGTAGTCCCACTCCTGGTAGCGGGCTTCCTCGAAGGTGAACCGCACGGTCCGGTCGTCGACGGCCTCCGCCTTGCCCAGCCAGTCCCACAGTGTGTGGAACGAGGCCGCCTCCAGCTTGCCGACCTCGTAGGAGAACACGACGTCCTGGGCCCTCAGCGGCTTGCCGTCCGACCACGTCACGCCGGAACGCAGCGTGACCTCGTAGGTCTTGTCGTCGGTCCACGAGCCGCTCTCGGCCAGCCAGGGGACGAGCTCGCCCTTCTGCGGGTCGAAGTGGAACAGCGTCTCGTAGGCCAGGCCCTTGGTGCCGGTGGCGTGGTCCCAGTTGCGCAGCGGGTTGTAGTTGGCGGGCGGGCCCCACTGGGTGCCGCTGGTGTACAAGGTCTCGTGCCGCGGAAGCCCCTTCTCGCCGACGGGGCCTCCCTTGCCGTCCGGGGTCGTGGAGGACCCCCCGCCCGTGCACGCCGTGACGAGCATGCCGCCGGCGGCCAACAGAGCGATGAACCGCGCCCGGATACGCATCGGTCAACTCCCTCCCCGCCCCTCGTCGGGCGGAGCAACTGAACCGGGTAAGTGGCGGAAGTCTGGGCCCGTCCCGCAGTCGTGTCAAGGGGTCGCGGGAGCGCTCCCGTGGCTTCGTTACAAGGGAGTTGTTATGGCGGGGGCGCTGCTGGGCAGACCTGCGGGTACGGCGGTGCCGCTACGATGACGGCCCACTCATGAAGCGGTTAAGCGAGGTCACATGTCCAGGCGTCGCCCCACCATGGAGGACATCGCGCGCCGCGCGGGCGTCTCCAAGGTCGCGGTCTCGTACGCGCTCAACGACCGCCCCGGTGTGTCGCCGGGGACCCGGGCCGAGATCAAGCGCATCGCCCGGGAGATCGGCTGGCGGCCCAACAGCGCCGCCCGCGCGCTGACCCGCGCCCGGGCCGACGCGGTCGGACTGGTCTCCTCCAGGCCCGCCCAACTCCTCGGCGCGGAACCGTTCTTCATGGGACTGATCAGCGGAATGCAGGACGAACTGGCCGCCCACGGGCGGGCGCTGACCCTGCAGTTCGTCCCCGACGAGGCGCAGGAGATGGAGGTCCACCGCCGCTGGTGGGGCGAGGGCCGGGTGGACGGTGTCCTCCTCACCGACCTGCGCGCCGGTGACCCGCGGATCGAGCTGACGCGCGAACTCGGCCTGCCCGCCGTCGCCGTCGGTCACCCCGACGCGGCGGGCGGGCTGCCGGCGGTCTGGTCCGACGACGCCGTGGCGCTGGGCCATACGCTGCGCTACCTCCACGCGCTCGGCCACCGCTCGGTCGCCCGGGTCGCCGGGCTGCGCGCCCTCGACCACACGGCGCGGCGGGACCGGGCGCACCGGGAGGTCTGCGCGGAGCTGGGGATGGCGCCGCCCGCCATCGTCCACACCGACTACTCGGGCGAGGAGGGCGCGCGGGCCGCCCGGTCGCTGCTGATCGGCCCCGGACGGCCGACGGCCATCGTCTTCGACAACGACATCATGGCGGTCGCCGGGCTCTCGGTCGCCGACGAGCTGGGGCTGCGGGTCCCGGAGGAACTGTCCCTGGTCGCCTGGGACGACTCCCAGCTCACCCGCGTGGTGCGGCCGGCGATCACGGCGCTGAACCGGGACATCCCGGCGTACGGCCGGCACGCGGTCCGCACGCTGCTCGCCCTGGTCGAGGAGGGGTGGGCCGAGGGCCTGGAGGACGAACCGGCCCGCCTCCTTCCCCGCGGCAGCACCGCCCCCGCCCCCCTGCGCCACACCTCCTCCGCCCACCAGGCCTGACCGGGCGGGCGTCTCTCCGGCGGAGCGACCTCACCGAGGCGTACACGCACAGGCCCGCCGCGGCGAGCGGAACGACCGGGGCGAGCAGCACCGTCGCCCGTCGCACCGCGCCGGTGCCGACCACGGTGTGCGTCCCCCACCGGGACCGGGCGACGGGCACGGTCTCCCCGGGCGCGCCGTCGTGGCGGACCGCTCCCCGCCGCCCGAGGCGAGCCGGCCCCCGCACACGACGTGACGCCCGCTCCGGGGAACAGGCGCGGCCCCGTGCCGATGTACGCGCGGAAGGGCCCTGCCGGCGGCGGCAGGGCCCTTCCGTGTGCGGCGGGCGGGAACGGGGCGGCCCGCGGGCGGGGCGCCCGGGGTCACCGGATGCTGATGAGGCGGTGCCGTTCCCGTCCCGGCGGGGAGAGGAAGAGCGCCACCAGGCAGGCGAAGAACGAGATGCAGCCCGCGAGGGTGAACGCGCCGTCCAGGCCCCAGGCGTCGACGACCACGAAGCCCATGCCCGCGCCCAGTCCGGAGACCAGCTTGGAGCTGTAGACCATGCCGTAGTTGGTGGCGTTGTTGTTCTCGCCGAAGTAGTCCGCGGTCATCGCGGCGAACATCGGGAAGATGGCGCCGCCGCCGAAGCCGGAGATGGCCGAGAACGTCAGGAACAGCGGCAGGTTCTTGATGTCCGCGGACCAGATGATGCCGAACTGCGCGAGGCCCAGGATGACACAGACCGCGATCAGGCACTGCTTGCGCCCGTAGCGGTCGGAGAGCCAGCCGATCACACCGCGCCCGGTGCCGTTGACGATCGCCTTCAGGGACATGGCGGTGGCCACGATCCCGGCGGCGAAACCGGCCTCCTGCCCGATGTCGACCTGGAAGGCGATGCCGAAGATGTTCACGCCCGACGTACAGGCGAGGCAGAACCACATCAGCGCCACCCGGCCGGTCCTCCACGCCTCCAGCGGACTGTACTGCTTGACGGCCGGCGGGTTCTTCTCCAGCGAACGGCGGGCCCGCGGGTCCTCGGGCGGGGACAGCGGGTCGACCTCGGCGGGCCACCAGTTCTTCGGCGGGTCCTTGAAGAAGTACCCCGCGACGCCCACGACCGCGGAGAGGAACAGCCCCACCGTGACCAGGACCCACCGGAAGTTCCCGATGTCCATGAAGCCCGTGAAGACGAAGACGAAGGGGACCGAGCCGTAGGCGAAGCCGCCGTTGACGAAGCCGGTCTTGCCGCCCTTGCGCTCCGGATACCACTTGCCCACCATGTTGACGCAGGTGGCGTACACCATGCCCGCGCCCATCCCGCTGAACACGCCGAAGCCGATGAACGCCAGCATCACGTGCGGCGCGTAGGCGAGCGACACGTAGCCCAGCAGCGTGCCGAGCGCGCCGAGCATCATCGCGGAGCGCGCCGGCAGCTTCCCGCTCTCCCGCAGCCGGCCGGCCGGGAAGGCCACCGCGGCCTGGAAGAAGACCCACACGGTCATCATCCAGTAGACGGCCCCGCTGTCCCAGTGGTGCGCCGCGTGGAGGGTGTCCTCCGCGGACGCGAACGCGTACTCCGCCGAGGAGATGCCCATCATGCCCACCCAGGGCAGGACGACCATCCAGATCCGCCTGCGGCCCATGATGTCGATGTCGGACTCGCCCAGCCGGTACACCCGGCCGTTGACGTCCGTGACTTCCCGGTAGGGAAGTGGTGTTGCGAGATCGTCGGTTGCTGTCATGCCGGATAGCACCCCTCGCGTTCGAAAGACCTGGCCAGCGCCCCCTGTCCCGTCTCTTCCGTGTGCGCACGGGTCCCGGTGGCGGCCGACCGCACCGTCGGCCGCCCCGTCGCCTCACGCCCTCATCGACCACCACCCGTTCCGTCGCCTCGTCGTGGATGCCGGACGTCACCCTCGCCGACGGCTCACAGCAGCCGCGCTGCCCGAGCCCACCGGTACTTGGTGCCCAGCACCGCCACCGGCTTCTCCGTGGTGTACGGGTAGGCCACCACCCCGTGCTCGAAGAGGTACTGGCACGCCTCCTCGACCTCCACGTCACCGGCCAGGGAGGCCACCACCGGCTTCTCGATCCCGCGTTCGCGGTACTCGGCCACCACCCGCGCGGTCAGCTCCGCGAAGACCATCGGCGGCGTGACGATGGTGTGCCAGTAGCCGAGGACCAGCGCGTGGATCCGCTCGTCCTCCAGGCCCAGCCGGATCGTCGCCTCGTACGTCGACGGCGGCTCGCCCCCGGTGATGTCCACCGGGTTGCCGGCCGCGCCGAACGGCGGGATGAAGCGGCGGAACGCCTCGTCCAGGTCCGGCGGTATCTCCATCAGCGACAGCCCGTTGTCCGTGACCGCGTCCGACAGCAGCACACCGCTGCCGCCGGCCCCGGTGATGATCACCACGTTGTCGCCCTTGGGCGTCGGCAGCACCGGCAGCGCCCGCGCGTACTCCAGCATGTCGTTGAGCCCCGGAGCCCGGATGACGCCCGCCTGGCGGAGGATGTCGTCGTACACGGCGTCGTCGCCGGCCAGCGCGCCGGTGTGGGAGCCCGCCGCCTTGGCGCCCGCCGCGGTCCGGCCCGCCTTGAGGACCACCACCGGCTTCTTCGGCACGGTCGCCCGGGCGGCCTCGACGAACGCCCGGCCGTCCTTCAGGTCCTCCAGGTGCATGGCGATGCACTCGGTGTGCGGGTCCTCCGCGAACCAGGTCAGCAGGTCGTCCTCGTCGATGTCCGACTTGTTGCCGAGGCCGACGATCGCCGACACCCCGGTCCTGGTGGTGCGCGCGAACCCCAGGATGGCCATGCCGATGCCCCCGGACTGCGAGGTCAGCGCCACGCCGCCCTTGACGTCGTACGGGGTGCAGAAGGTGGCGCACAGGTCCTGCCAGGTGGAGTAGTAGCCGTAGATGTTCGGCCCGAGCAGCCGCACGCCGTACCGCTCGGCGACGGCGACGATCTCCTCCTGGAGCGCGTGCTCACCGGTCTCCGCGAACCCGGACGGGATCAGCACGGCGTTGGGGATCCTCTTCCGGCCCACCTCCTCCAGCGCCGCCGCGACGAACCTCGCCGGGATGGCGAAGACCGCCACGTCCACCTCACCGGGCACGTCCAGCACGCTCCTGTACGCCTTGCGGCCCAGGATGTCGTCGGCCTTGGGGTTCACCGGGTGGATCTCGCCGGGGAAGCCGCCGTCGACCAGGTTGCGCATCACCGAATGGCCGATCTTGCCCTGCTCGTTGGAGGCGCCGACGACCGCCACCGAGGCCGGCTGCATCAGCCGGCGCATCGAGGTGAGGATCTCCTCCCGCCCGTAGGCGCGGCGGGGGCGGGGCGCCGACCCGGCGAGGATGACGCGGATGTCCGCGGCGGTCGCGCCCTCCGGCGTGGCGATCACCGGGTTGAGGTCCACCTCGGCGATCTCCGGGAAGTCCGTGACCAGTTGGGAGACCCGGCGGATCTGCTCCGCGACGGCCCACCGGTCCACCGCGGGCGCCCCGCGCACCCCGCGCAGCACCTCGGCGGCCCGGATGGAGTCCAGCATGCCGAGGGCCTCGTCGGCGTCCACCGGCGCCAGCCGGAAGGTGACGTCCTTCAGGACCTCCACCAGCACGCCGCCCAGCCCGAAGGCCACCACCTTGCCGAAGGTCGGGTCGGTCACCGCCCCGACGATCACCTCCTGGCCGGACGGCACCAGCTCCTGCACCTGCACGCCCTCGATCCGGGCCTCCCGGTCGTAGGCCCTGGCGTTCTCCACGATCCTCAGGAACGCCGCGCGCGCCGCCGCCGCGCCCTCCACGCCCACGATCACCCCGCCGGCGTCGGTCTTGTGGAGGATGTCCGGCGAGACGATCTTCATCACCACGGGCCCGCCGAAGCGCGCGGCCGCGCAGACCGCCTCCTCCACGTCCCGGGCGAGCGCCTCGCGGGGCACCGCGATCCCGTACGCGTCGGCGACCACCTTGCCCTCCGGCGCGGTCAACGCCGTGCGGCCCTCGGCGCGCACCGCTTCCAGCAGTTCGCGCACCCGCCGCTGCCTGTCGTCGGCCATCACGCTCAGATCACTCCGTTCGACTTGAGAAGGCGCAACTCCTCGTCACCGAGCCCGAGTTCGCCGACGTAGACCTCTTCGTTGTGCTCGCCCAGCAGCGGTGAGCTGCGCACCTCGACGGGCGAGTCGGAGAGCTTGATGGGGTTGCCGACGGTGACGAACTCGCCCCGCTCCTTGTGCGGGACGCGCACCACCATCCCGTTGGCCACCAGCGACTCGTCCTCGATGATCTCCCTGGTGGAGAGCACCGGCCCGCAGGGGATGTTGTGGCGGTTCAGCTCCTCCAGCACCTGCCACTTGGGCAGCGAGGAGGACCACTCCTCGATCAGCTGGAACATCTTGCCGATCCTCGGCAGCCGCGCCTCCGGCGTCGCCCAGCCCGGGTCGTCGGCCAGCTCCGGCCGGCCGATCAGCTCGGTGATCGGCCTCCAGCCGACCGGCTGCACGATCACGTAGACGTAGTCGTTCGGGCCGCCGGGCGCGCACCGGACCGCCCACCCCGGCTGCCCGCCGCCCGAGGCGTTCCCGGAGCGCGGCACCTCGTCGCCGAAGTCCTCGTTGGGGTACTCGGCCAGGGGGCCGTGCGCCAGGCGCTGCTGGTCCCGCAGCTTCACCCGGCACAGGTTCAGGACGGCGTGCTGCATGGCCACGTTGACCCGCTGGCCGCGCCCGGTCCGCTCCCGCTGGTACAGCGCGGCGAGGATGCCGGCCACGGTGTGCACCCCGGTGCCCGAGTCGCCGATCTGGGCCCCGGTGGCGGTGGGCGGTCCCTCCTCGAACCCGGTCGTGGACATCGAGCCGCCCATCGCCTGGGCGACCACCTCGTAGGCCTTGAAATCGGTGTACGGGCCGTCGCCGAAGCCCTTGATGGAGGCGTAGACGATCCGCGGGTTGATCTCCTGGATGCGCTCCCAGGTGAACCCCATCCGGTCGACGGCGCCCGGGCCGAAGTTCTCCACCATCACGTCGGACCGGCGGATCAGTTCGGTGAGGAGCTCCTTGCCGCGCTCGGTCTTGGTGTTGAGGGTGATGCTGCGCTTGTTGCAGTTGAGCATCGTGAAGTAGAGGGAGTCGACGTCCGGGAGGTCGCGCAGCTGCTTGCGCGTGATGTCGCCTGACGGCGCCTCCAGCTTCACGACGTCCGCGCCCAACCAGGCGAGCAACTGGGTGGCGGACGGGCCGGACTGGACATGCGTCATGTCCAGCACCCGGATGCCGTCGAGGGCCTTGTCTGTCGCAACGGTGGTCACCGTCGGGTCACCTCACTTGTCCATCGGCCTTGTCCACCGGCCGGTTCGGAGTGCCGCTGTGCGCTCTACCGTCGTACATTGCATACAGTCGACGAATACTGTATGAAACTTGTTATCCCGCATCCGGTCGGTGGTGTCCAGGGGGCGTGCGGCACTTTCCATCAGGAGCCGGAATAGACCTTTTCGAGTACCAGGCAAGGGAACTCCTCGACGAGTACGGCGTGTCGACGCCACGGGCGGAGGTGACGGACCAGGCCGGTCGAGCACGCGAGATCGCCCGCCGCCTCGGCGGCCGGGCGGTGGTCAAGGCGCAGGTGAGGACCGACGGACGCGGCAGGGCGGGCGGGGTCGGGCTCGCCGCCGACCCCGCCGAGGCGGAACTCGTCGCCCGCCGCATCCTCGGCACGGACATCAAGGGCCACACCGTCCGCAGCGTGATGCTGGCCGAACCCGTGGACATCGCCCGCGAGTTCTACGTCTCCTACGTCCTCGACCGGACGTCCGGGCGGTTCCTCGCCATCGCCTCCGCAAAGGGCGGCATGGACATCGAGGAGGTCGCCGCCACCCGTCCGGAGGCCGTCGTCCGGATGCCCGTCGACCCGGCCGAGGGCGTCACCGGCGCGGTGGCCGGGCGGGTCGCCGAGGCGGCCGGGCTGCCCCCGCGGTCCGTGGACGTCCTGGTGCGGCTCTGGCGCGTCCTCACCGCCGAGGACGCCCTCCTCGTCGAGGTCGACCCGCTGGTCGAGACCGCCCAGGGGCAGGTCGTGGCCCTCGACGGGAAGGTGACCCTCGACGACAACGCCCGCTTCCGCCACCCCCTCAGGGGCCACCACGGCGACGGGGCGGAGCACCAGGACCGCCTGGAGGCCGCGGCGGCCGAACGCGGCCTCCACTACGTCAAGCTGGACGGCGAGGTCGGCGTCATCGGCAACGGGGCCGGCCTGGTGATGTCCACCCTCGACGTGGTGGCCGGCTGCGGCGCCCGCCCGGCCGACTTCCTCGACATCGGCGGCGGCGCCTCCGCCCCCGTCATGGCCGACGGCCTCTCCGTGATCCTCTCCGACCCCGGCGTCAGGTCCGTCCTCGTCAACGTCTTCGGCGGCATCACCGCCTGCGACGCCGTCGCCGACGGCATCGTCCGCGCCCTGGAGAGCGTCGAGCTCACCCGGCCGCTGGTGGTGCGCCTCGACGGCAACAACGCCGCCCGCGGCCGGGCGATCCTGGCCGAGCGCGGCCACCCCCTCGTCGAGCAGGCCACCACCATGGACGGCGCCGCCCGGCGCGCCGCCGACCTCGCCCGCGCGGCCCGTGTCATCCAGGCCGCTCCTGTCACCCACGCCGCCCGCGCCGCCCACGGCCCCCGGACCTGAGGAGCACCGACATGGCCGTCTTCCTCACCCAGGAGAGCAGGATCTCGTCCAGGGGATGACCGGCGGTGAAGGCACGAGGCACACCCGCCGCATGCTGGCCGCCGGCACCCGCGTCGTCGGCGGCGTCAACCCGCGCAAGGCGGGCCGCACCGTCGGCTTCGACGACCGGAAGGTCCCGGTCTTCGGCAGCGTCGCCGAGGGCATCGAGGCCACCGGCGCCGACGTCAGCGTGGTCTTCGTCCCGCCCGCCCACGTCCGCGCGGCCGTCACCGAGGCCGCCGACGCCGGGATCGGCCTCGCCGTCGTCATCACCGAGGGCGTCCCCGTCCACGACACGGTGGCCTTCACCGACCACGCCCGCCGCAACGGCACCCGGGTCGTCGGCCCCAACTGCCCCGGCCTGATCAGCCCGGGCCGGTCCAACGCGGGCATCATCCCCGCCGACATCACCAAGCCCGGCCCGGTCGGACTGGTCTCCAAGTCCGGCACCCTCACCTATCAACTGATGTACGAGCTGCGGGACTTCGGTTTCTCCACCTGCGTCGGCATCGGCGGCGACCCGGTCGTCGGAACCACCCACATCGACTGCCTGCGGGCCTTCGAGGACGACCCGGACACCCGGCTGATCGTCCTCATCGGCGAGATCGGCGGCGACGCCGAGGAACGCGCCGCCGCCCACGTCCGCGACCACGTCACCAAACCGGTCGTCGGCTACGTCGCCGGGTTCACCGCCCCGGAGGGCAGGACCATGGGCCACGCCGGCGCCATCGTCTCCGGGTCCTCGGGCACCGCCGCCGCCAAGAAGGCCGCGCTCGAGGCCGCCGGTGTCCGGGTGGGCTCCACCCCCACCGAGACCGCCCGCCTCGCCGCCGCACTCCTCCGCGCCTGACCGCCCCGCCCCTTCTTGCCCCGGACCCGCGCGGCCGTCGGTCTCGTCCTCACCCCCCCCCGCACCGTCCCCCGCGTGGCCGCCGGTCCCGCCCCTCTCGGCACCGGCCCCGCGCGGCCGACGGTTCCGGCCACCGCCCCGTCCCGGCCGCCCGGACCCCACCGAGAGCGGAGACACACGCCTCCCCTGGTACCGACATCCGGCACCTCGTGGGCCGACGCCTGGCAGCGCGCGCTCGCCGCCGTCGCTCCCGAGGCGTTCCGGGACGGCCGCGTCCTCGACCTCCGGAACGGCGCCCGGCGCCCCGACGGCCACCCCCTGCCCGCCACCAGCCCCGTCGACGGCCCCCCGTCCCCGCTCACGAGGGGACAGGGACCAACTCTTCGGCGGCTTCGGTCACTCCTGGCGCGGCGCCTTCGTCGGCGGCCTCCTGGTCCGTGGCGTCACCCGCGGTCCGCCGGGGGAGCGGCCGCCGGGGCAACGTCCCCGACCACCACCTGATGCCGTAGCCGGCCCCGCCCGGGCCCTCGACCAGGCCACCTGCGAGAGCAGCACCTCACCCACCCGGCCGCGATCACGCTCCGTGCACCCCCCGATGCGGGCCGCCCACCAGCGAATACGCAGGTGAAACCCACCCCGGACTCTTGGTATGGTTATCCACGTCGCCGCGGGGATCGCCCCGGAGCGGCAACACCTGGTCCGGGTGGCGGAATGGCAGACGCGCTAGCTTGAGGTGCTAGTGCCCTTTATCGGGCGTGGGGGTTCAAGTCCCCCCTCGGACACTCACTCCAACGATACGCATGCGAGGGCCTCGACCTGACGGTCGCGGTCCTCGTCGCGTTTTCGTAGCTGACAGTGATCCCCAGGGCTTCGTAGAGCGCCGCTTTGGCCGTGGGTTCAGCGCTCTGTAGCCGTTGCGCGACGTCTCCGAGGTTCTTGGCGATCTCGATGATCTCTTTCTCCGAGAGCGGCTTCTCGAGGGCCCGTACGGAGTGCACGGTCCGCGGGCGGCCCGGGCGCCCGGGCCGGGACCTTACCGCGTGCTGCCGGGCGACCAGGTCACGATGCCAGCGCATGACCGTCTCGGGGCGAACCAGGAGCCGTAGTCGGCGCAGCCTCTCCATCGGAAACCGGTGTAGCAACGCTGCCAGGAACGCCCGGTCGGCCGCCTCAAACAGTGGTCGACTGGTGCCCAGTTGTCGCTCAAGCACGGTGATCCGATGCTGTAGGGCCAAGATCTCGATGTCCTTCGCCCGCTCGCTCATAGGGAGAAGGCGTGGCAGCGCCAGCGCATTGCTCATGCCGACGCAGGCCAGTCGCAGCAGCACTAGGGGTACGTTGCCGTCCTGCTCAGCGTCAGCGCAAGGCCATGCCGTCAGCGCGATCGTGGAGCTCCATGGAGGCGATCCATCCCTCCCACCTGGGCGGGACGAGGTATTCGGCAAGGGCAGGGTCGGCGTGGACGGTGTGGTCCGGGCCGTGACGGACCGTCACCTGTACCTTCATCTGCTCCGTCGGCTCGTCGAGCTGCGCGGGCAACCCGACGTGCGCTCGGTGAGCATTACCGACGACGAGATCCTGGTCTCCCTGCGCGGCGCGGTCGTGTCTCTCGCGCTCGACGGATCGACGGGCGAGCTGGTGTACCGCTGGCCCGAGGACATTCGAGACCTCCGGCTTGTCGAGCAGCAGCCGCACTGACGGGAGCCGGGGACAACGAGGGCGGCAAGCGACGTCCTGCGCGACCGTCGCCGTCGCCGTCGCCGTCGCCGTCGCAGGAGCGTGGCGCCCTATCCGTGCCGCTTCGTGGGGTGCCGCACGACCGGGGCCGGTTGCGGGCCAAAGGCAACGGCTACGCTGCGGATCAGAACGTGAGCTAGTGACAGCGAGGGCATCAATGCTGGTCGAGGTGGGATACGCGCAGGCGTGGGACCTGGCGGCACACGCGCCCTGGCGGCCGATATCACCGGAGGAGGCTCGTGAGCGGGATGCCGCGGGGCTTCAGTACGTCGTGGTGTACCGGGCGGAGGGCCGGAAGGCTCCACTGGAAGTACGCCTCGTTTCCTGGCGGGATCACTATGTCGGGGTTTGGGTGTACGACGTTCAGGGACGCCGTACCCACGACTTGGACATGCGGTTGCTCGACGACCCGGCGAAGCTGCTGCTCAGGTGCACCGTCGGCTGGAACTACACCGGACCGGAGATGGCGGAATTCGACGAGGCGTGTCCGCGCATCACCGTCGAGCTGTTCCCGGACGGGAAGGGCCGGCGGACGGAGGAGCCCCGAGGCAGGTACGGAGGCGCGCACGTCACTGTGCCCAAGGTCGGAGACGACGGACGCTGGCTGGACAAACCCGCGTTCGGGGAGTGGCCACTGATTTCGGCTCAGGTGCACGGTCTCACGGAACCGTTCCTCGTCGAGATCACCGAGGCGGTCGACGACAGCAGTAGAGGGCCCGCCCCGGCCACCTGTTGGCGTCCGCCCAGCCCCGCCCGGCCCGGGCCGATCTCCGAGCTGTTCCGGCCCGGGGTGCGTGTGACCGACGGCTATCACCCCGAGATGACGGTCGTGGAACCACACCGGACCGGAACCTTGCGCGTGCCCAGCGGGCTCCTGGCCGTCTCCGGCCCGGACATCAACCGCGGCAACGGGCCACACCTCACCATCCCCGTGACACCTGGGGAATACATGCTTGACGAAGCCCAGGCCCGTCACACCTACCACTGCGAGTGGGAGGGAGGCCCGGTCACGCGCACCGACACCCTGGCCGTTCGCGTGCTTCTCAGCGACACTCCCGCCGCAACTTGGCAGATGGCCCTCCGGCCCGATGACGACCCCCGCCTGTTCCAGGAAGGTGAGATCTCCGGCTTCATCACGGACGGTGCCACGGGCTGCTTCGCCGATGCCGAGGCGTGGGAGCCGCTCCTCGCCCTCTTCGAGAAAGGGCTGATCCATGGAGACCCTGACCTGGCCCCGGACGTTCACCAGGACAACGACTCCATGTTCCTTCTTCGGACCCGGGACCAGGCCTCCGGCGGCGAACTGGCTGCCTTCGCCACGACCGGGGACGGCACCTATCCCGTATGGGTCGGCCGTTGCGAGGCCGGCGAGGTGGTCGCGGTCGTGGTGCTGGTCGAGGGAACGCCCGAGCTGCTGCCGGGTGGTGGAGCCACCACTGATACCTGACGCGAGCCAAGCGGGTTCCGTGGGACCTGGTGTCCTCCACCACTTGGACGGAAGCGTGCCGAGGCTTTCCAGCACCGACGAGATCCGGCACCCAGCCCTGACCGGCGCGCCCTGGCCGCAGATCGCCGCACGGGTACGCCGCGAGGACCACAGTCCGCAGGCCGCGTCCCGGCGGCCGGCCCTGCAGTCCGTGCGTGAGGACGTCCTGCTGCCCTGCACCTGGCCCGAGCTGGGGCGCCTCGCCGATATCGTCACCGCGCTGCAGGCGGTCGCGAGCCGGCAGGTCGGCAACGACGACGAACGGCGGATCAGCGCGCCGGATCAGACGTGCCTCGCGCCCGGTCGCGGCCGGCGACCACCAGGTATCCGTCGCTCTCGGCGTCGAAGGTGGTGGACTGCACCGTGAGCCCGACGCTGCGCAACTGCGCCACGAGGTCCTCGTACCGGTAGGGCCAGATGGACAACCGCTCCGAGCAGGCTCGCACTGCCCCGTCCGGCTCGATCCGGGCGACCACGATCTCGAGGAAGTGTTCCTGCTCCCACTCCTGCTCGATCTGCCAGTAGTAGCTGACGACCGCGTCGCGGTCGTTGCGGCGGACGAGCCGATCGCGGACGTCTACCCGTGAGCCGGCGGAGCGTACGAGCTCCCAGTTGCGTGAGTGGAGCACAAGGCGTCCGCCAGGGTTCAGCAGCCGCGACATCGCTTCCAGGGCGGTCAGGCGCCCGGCTGCGCCCTCGGCGTGCCCGAGCGAATTGCCGACACAGAACACCAAATCGAACCTGGAGTCCTCCAGGTGGTCGGGCAGCTCGTCCCAACTCGCGCGGAGGGCTCGAAGCGAGACACCCTGCTCGTCGGCGGCCGTCTCGGTCCGTCGCACCATCCCACTGCTGGCGTCTGTGGCGACCACGTCAAGGCCAAGACTCGCGAGACCGATGGCGAGCTGGCCGGTTCCGCACGCGCAGTCGAGGACGCGCGCGTTGGGCGGCAGGGAGCCCACGACATCGCTGTAGTAAACCGCGGCGGCCTTGGCGGGGGTCAACCTGTCGTCCCCGATCAGCCACTCGTACACGTCGGAAAGCGCCCCGTAACCAGCCACCGCGCAACCTCCATCACTCGACGACACACGACTGGACAGCGCCCGCGATTCGGACCTTGCGCCTCGCACTGTGCCGGGCCGTGTCAGCGAAACATCGAGCAGGACCCAACCACCTCCGGCCGCTGAGACTCCACCGGATTTCGTGGGAAGCCGCGGCACGCCGCACCGACGCAGGCCCCACTCCACCGGCGCCCCGTCAGCCGCGACGGTGAGCACGGTCGGCAAGCGCGCGTTCACTGCGGAGCGCTTTTGCCTTGCGACCCCGCGCAGCTGTTCGCGGTGGGTGTGACCGACAACGGTGGGTATTTGCTCTGGCTCACGGAGCCGGCCGAGCCGGCCGAGTCCCGACGCTTGGCACGTGGGCGTCACGAACCGTGACATCTCGGACCGGTACGTGCACGAGGGCACACTGACCGAGTTCCTGGTCGCCCTGTTCAGTGGCGCGATCACCGTCCCCAGCTTCCCAGTGGACTTCCTGGAGTCGGACACCGGCTTCACCCCTTACGATCCGGGGCCGCCCCGTACGGGTCTGCAGCCCGCCGTGTCGAGTCTTTCCGGAGGGTGGAGCGGCCAGGAGAGGGCTGGCGGCGCCGGTCGCGACGAACGGCGACGCGGGATGCGCCGGGATCCACGAAGTCCTGCCACAACTGCCCGAGCACCTCTGCGCGTCGCTTCCGCGCCTCGACCGCGGCGGATCCTTCACATGGTCCTCACCGGCGACGAGTTCTTCGGCGTGGACGGGCACCGAGGGGCGTCAGAACACCGAGCGCCCGTCGGTGTGCCTGAGCCGCGACTTGCCCCTGACCCCAGGGTCAGGGCTTAGCGTCCGGTCATGTATGCGACTCATCGCCTCGTGCGTCTGGTGCGCCGCCCCGCCGGACTGCCCACCCCGGACGACTTCGCCCTGGAACGAGTGCCCGTCTCCCGCCCCGAGGCCGGCCAAGTGCTCGTCCGCAACACCCATTTCCTGGTCTTCCCAGGCCTGCGCACCCTCATCGGAGGCGAGACGCGCGACATACCGCTGCCGCCGCTGAACCCCGGTGACACCTTGTTCGGCCCGGCGATCGGTGAGGTGGTCGACGGGCCCCTGGAGAAGGGACGACTGGTTCTGCACCTTCAGGGTTGGCGAGAGTACGCGACTCTCGCCTCCGCCGATTGCCGGCTGCTGGGGGGCACACTGCCCGACCCCGTGGCCCACCTCGCCCAGGGCTCCGCGCCCTACGGCGCGCTGACCCGGTTGGCCGAAGTGCGTGCGGGTGACACCGTGTTCGTGACCGGAGCCGCCGGCGCCGTGGGCACCCTGGCGGGCCAGATCGCCCGGCTGCTGGGCGCCGCCCGGGTGATCGGCAGCACCGGCTCACCTGACAAGGCCCGAAGGCTGAAGGCGGAACTCGGCTACGACGCCGCCGTGTTGCGCGGAGCGGCGCCCATCGGCGGGCAGCTCGCCGTGGCAGCGCCGGACGGCATCGATGTCGTCCTGGACACCGTGGGCGGCGAACAGCTGACGGCCGCCGTCCACGCGGCGAACCGCAGGGCCCGGTTCGCCCTGGTGGGCGCCCTGGGCGGTCAGATGTCCCCGGACCGGGCCGGCGGGAGCGCGCCGGCCGTACTCGACACCTTCCGGCTGCTGACCGGGGGCATCACGATCGCCGGCTACAGCGGCATGGATCACCCGGATGTCGAGGCGGAGTGGGAGGCCCGCTTCGGGGACTGGTTGCGGAGGGGCGACATCCGGTTCCCCTACACCCCGTTCCGCGGAATCGAGAGCGCCCCGGAGGCGTTGCCCCAACTGATTGCGGGACGCTCCTTCGGAGCGGCGATCGTAGAGCTGTAGCGGCGGTCGTCAGCCGCAGGGGCGTTGGTGGAGCTCTAGGACGGGAGAACACATGCGGATCGGCGAGGCAGCGGCGGCGGCCGGCGCCACACCGCGCGCTCTGCGGCTGTACGAGGCTCATGGCCTGCTGCGGCCCCCGCCCCGTACTCCGTCCGGCCAACGTGAGTACGGTCCCGCCGAGGTGGCCCGGGTGCGCGTGATCCGCGACCTGCTGGCTCTGGGCCTCACCCTGAAGGACCTGCGTCGCCGGGCCCATCGCCTGGATCTCCTCGTCCAGAACCCGACCGCACCGTGTGGCAGCCGGCCGGGCGAGTTCGGCGAGGTCGTAGCCGATCGCCTGGCGGCCATGGACGCGGAGATCGCACGACTCACGCATCTGCGGCAGGAACTCGCGGCAGCCGCCGGTGGGCCGTCGGGTGTCCCGGCATCGACGGCCCCTCCCGGCGGCGGTGTTCCCGCGCCCGAAGCGGCCCGGCGCGTTACGCGCCGTGCCTCGTCGGCAGGTGGGCGAGACCCAGGCCTTGTTTGATCCGTCAGCGCCTGAGACTGAGACACCCTTGTGCGACCACGAGCGTATCGTTGGCAGGTGACTCCGACTCGGACACACAAGTGCCCGCGAGGCCCGGTTCCCGGGCAGGGGCGATCGACGTCCGCGTCGGCTCCCGGCCGGGGCGGGTGTTCTGAGTGCCGGTCTCTTCTCCTTGGCGTCTGCCTCCTTCCTCCGGTGTCTGCCGGCCTCGCGTTCGCCTCGCGTTGTGTCAGCCGATGGTGATCCTTCTTGCTCGGGGTGTGTCGGCGGTCAGCGTCCTGGCCACGGGGGCGTGGACGAGGGCGATCTCCTGGCCGCGTAGATGGGCGACGGCCTGCTCGACCGTGGGCGGCGACACCGGGTCCGGGTGCGCGGACTCATGCCTGGCCGTTCCGATGCGGCCGGTGAGGCGCAGGTGCAGGGCGGGCAGGTGCGGGAGGACCTGGTCAGCCCGGTTCGGATGCGGGCCGGCGTCCACCAGCCGGTAATCCAGGGCGGCCGTCGAGGTATAGGCCCTGGTCCCGGGCCTGAACCGTCATCGCCACCAACAACGCTGCGGCCTCGGGGCGACGCGCCCAGGGAACGGTGCGGCTGCGTCCAGCGTCTGACCCGACACGATTGCCTGCGCGCCCTTCCACTCACCCCCGGAGCCGTTAAGGTCACTCACCGTAACGAAGCGCTACCAGTTGCTTGCCACCCCGCATCCTCGCGCGGCCGGCCCTGGTGTCCCGATCCTCGGCCGCGAAGAACGCGGAGATTCCTCTCGACGGGTGTCTAAATCGGACAAAAATGCATAATTGGGACATGGAGTGGTTGTCGCACCACTGCCATGGGACGGAGCCACCACCATGCGTGCAGCAGACGAAGCAGCAGATGTCGCCGCGGTCTACCGTGACCTGCATGCGCATCCGGAACTCGCCTTCCAGGAGGAGCGCACCGCGGCGATCGTGGCCGAGCGGCTCCGCATCCTGGGCTACGCGACCACCGAGGGGGTCGGCCGGACCGGCGTGGTCGGTGTTCTGCGGAACGGTGAAGGCCCCACCGCCCTGCTGCGCGCCGACATGGACGCGCTGCCCGTACAGGAACAGACCGGGTTGGCGTACGCGAGCACACGCACCGGCACGGACAGCGACGGCGCGACCGTCCCGGTGATGCACGCGTGCGGCCACGACATGCACGTCGCCTGCCTCCTGGGCGCGGCCGCCGAACTGGCGGCCGACCGGTCCTCCTCCTGGCAGGGCACCCTGATGCTGGTCTTCCAGCCGGCCGAGGAGACCGCCGCCGGCGCCCGGGCCATGGTCGACGACGGCCTCTACGACCGCTTCGGCCGGCCCGACGTCGTCCTGGGCCAGCATGTCGCCCCGCTACCGGCGGGACTCCTCGGGCTGCGCCCCGGCCCGGCCTTCGCCGCCTCGGACTCCCTGGACGTCGTGCTGCACGGACGAGGGGGCCACGGCTCGCGCCCCGAGGCCACCGTCGATCCGGTCCTCATGGCCGCGGCGACGGTGATGCGTCTCCAGGGCATCGTCTCCCGCGAGGTCGCTGCCCCCGCCACCGCTGTCGTCACCGTTGGAGCCCTGCACGCAGGCACCCGCGGCAACATCATCGCCGACCGCGCCGAACTCCAGATCAACGTCCGCACCTTCGACCCGCAGGTACGCACAGAGGTCCTGTCCGCGCTCGAACGCATCGTGCGAGCCGAAGCCGGGGCATCCGGAGCGCCGCGAGAGCCGAGCATCACGTCCACCGAGTCCTTTCCCGCCGTGATCAACGATCCGCAGGCATGTGCCCGCACCCGGGAAGCCTTCGCCGCGGGCCTCGGCCCGGGGCGGGTGATCGATCCCGGACCGGGCGCCGGCAGCGAGGACGTCGGCATCCTCGCCACCGCCGCGGACGCGCCGTGCGTGTACTGGCTGTTGGGCGGGGCGGACCCCCAGTTGTTCACCACCGCCCAGAGTCTCGAGGACGTCATGCGGGTCGTCCCCGGTCTGCCCTCCAACCACTCCCCGCACTACGCTCCCGTGGTCGAGCCGACCTTGTCCACCGGCATCGCCGCCCTCGTCCGCGCCGCGCGTGCCTGGCTCCCGGTACGACCCTGACCGTTGTCCAGGTCCCAGGGATCGCCCCATCCCCACAGGCCGGGCGCGCCCCCGTCGTCGAGGACGTCCTGTCGCTCCGGCATGTCGAACCGTCCGCGGAAGAACAGCAGCGGCCGGTGCCCGGGACCCGAATCCAGCCCCAGGACGCGGCCGACGACGATGTCGTGGTCGCCGGCCGTGTGCACCGCGTGCACCTGCGCGTGAACCTTCATCAGCACTCCGCGCAGGGACGGTGTCCCCCAGCGGGTGAGATCCCAGTCCAGCCCGTCGAACTTCAGGCCCCGGCTGGAGCCGAAGCGGGCGCAGAGGTCGGTCTGGTCCTCCGCGAGAACGTTCACGCAGAACTGTCCCGCCCTGCGGATCCTCGGCCAGGTGCGCCCCCTGTGGTCCGCGCAGAAGAGGACGAGCGGCGGTTCGAGCGAGACCGACGCGAAGGACTGGCAGGCGAAGCCCACGGGCTCGTCGCCGTCCATCGCGGTGACCACCGTGACGCCCGTCGCGAACGCGCCCATGGCCCGTCGCATCGCCGCGGGAGTCGGGGACGTCGCGTCCTGGGCCGCGGCTCCGGTCAGATGTTCTGTCGTCATCGGCATTCCTGGGAAGGGAAGGGCACGCTCGTGTGCTCCTGAGTACGCATGTCGGGACGGTACGACCAGCGGGGAGGCCGCGGAGACCGTGCTCCCGATGAGCGGAACCGCGGGCGTCGGCCCGCGGGGCTTCACGCCTCGGGGCCGCGCCGGTCCGCCACACCGGGCGGAAACGTGCCCCGGCCGGTGTCGTGCTCGGGCCAGTCGGCGGGCGGGAGTTCGTTCGGGGCTGTGGCGGGGGGCGCGCCGTAGAAGAGCTGGTGGTCGCGCTGCCTCTCGAAGCGCCAGGCTCCGTCCTGGTGGCAGTAGTGGTCGCCGTAATGGATGGCCTGGTGGAAGAAGGTCCTCTCGCCGCGCTGCACATCGGCACGGCAGTAGACGCTTCCCACCGCACGGCCGTCCTCGGTGAGACGGACGATGTGGGTACCGGTGAGCAGGACCGCCATCCGCACGCCGTCGGGCGGGGCACCGGAGGACTCGAAGGAGGCGCGCAGGGCTTCCCGGTCGCTCAGCTCGCCGGTACGGAGCGTCAGGGGATCGGCGTAGAGGTCGGCCAGCGCGTCCATGTCGAGGCGGGCGAAGTGGTGCGCGTACCTGGCCGGCAGTGTCCGGATCTCCGCGAGGGCCTCCAGACGCGCGAGGCGGTCCTCCATGGCGTCGCCGCTCATGTGGCAGCCTTGCCGGAGCCGGGGGTCCTGTCCCAGAAGCGCTGCCAGGTCTTCCAGCGCTCGGGCAGATCCGCCCGGTGGATGAAGGGGTTCCCCGGGAAGTGGAACCGTCCGGGGACGTCCAGCGGATTCTCCCGGACGTCCGCCGCGTAGAACACGTGGGTGCTGCGCGAGGTGAAGTACCAGCGGCCGTCCCTGCGTTCGTAGCGGTCCCAGTACTGCATCGGCATCACGACCCACAGGTCGTCCACCTCGTGCTCCGGCCGGCAGTAGACGACGCCGGTGGCGTGGTCCTCGTCGGTGAAGTCGATGATGTGGTTGCCGACGAGGTGGAAGGTCGTCCCGAAGGGCCGCAGCACCGGGTCGAACCACTCGGCCAGGGCTTCGCGGCCGACCCTCCCGTCATGGGTCCTGACATCCTCGACGAAGAGCGACGCCAGGGTGGAGACGTCCCGGCTGTCCAGGGCGAGGGCGTAGCGGCAGACCAACTGCCTGATCTCCTCGATCGACTCCAGCCGCCCGACCCGCTTCTCGAGATCATTCATGGGTCCGTCCTTCACCGCACGGGGTCTTCACGACGAGGGCAGGGGTGCCGGCTCACTGAACCGGGATTCGGGGATCAGCCCCTCACGCACGGCCTCGCCGATGCTCTCCCGCAGCCGGGCACACGACGGCACGAGAGCCCCGGGCCTGCCCTCTCCGGCGGCGGAGGCGAAGGCCGGGCAGCTCTCCTCGGCCGCCGAGAGCCACTGGACGCTGGTGTGGATGTCGCTGTACTTCGCCACGAGCACGCGGGTGTCGCACGCGTTGCACTTGACCGGTTGCATGGAAACGCTCGCTCTCCGGGTCCCGGTCCGTCCGTGGCCCAGCCGGCCACGGACGGACCGGGACCCGTCTGGGGGGAAGGGGGGCGCCCGGGGGCGCCGCCCGGTGACGGGCCCCTGGGCGACGGGACCCCGTGACGGCGCGGACTAGGCGAAGGTCGCGAGCGGCTCGGACCCGGACCAGTCGTGGCCCCAGTAACTGTCCGCTGTGATCTCTTCGGCGGTGTAGTACGACTCGTCGACGAGCATGCCGTGACAGCCGTACTCGATGTCCCAGCCGCCCGGTGCGCGCAGGTAGAAGGAGACCATCTTGTCGTTGGTGTGCCGCCCCAGCGTCGAGGAGATCGAGAACTCGCGGCTGACACAGCGGTCGAGCGCGCGGCCCACGTCGTCCAGGTCCTCGACCTCGACCATGACGTGCACCAGTGCGGGCATGCCCACCTTCGGCGCCGGGCACAGGGCCAGGCTGTGGTGGCGCCGGTTCACGCCGATGAAGCGGATGCGCTGCGCGGGGACGCCGGGCGGCGTCAGACGCATGGCCCCGCGCGGGCGGAATCCGAGGGTGTCGAGGTAGAGCTTCTCCGACGCGGCCATGTCCGTGGTCGGCAGGACCACGTGGCCGAGGCCCTCTGCGCCGGTGACGAAGCGGTTGCCGTGGCGGGTGACGACCGGCGAGTGGTCCAGCACGGGACCGTGGAAGATCTCCGTCCGGACGCCGGACGGGTCCAGGAACGCGATGGCCTCTTCCACCCGGCGCTCGTCCGCGTCCTCCACCGACAGCCGTTCGACCTCGTACCCGGCCTTCTCCAGGGTTTCCGTGACCCGGGCCAGCGCGGCCCCGTCGCGCACCTCCCAGCCCACGCTCCGCACGGCGTCGATGTCCCCGGGGTGGACCACCATGCGGGCCGCCCGCTCGTCCATCCGCAGGTAGAGGGCGTCGGGGTCGGGCCCGCTGCCCTCCGCGAAGCTCAGCACGTCGAAGGCCAGTTCACGCCACCGCTCCAGGTCGGTGGTCTGCACGGTCACGTATCCCAGGGCGCGGATCTCTGTCATCGCTCTCCTTCAATGCTTGGTTCGAGTGCCTGTGCCGGGTTCTGCGGTTGTCAGATCAGGGACCGCAGGGCGCCCTGGGGCTCGACGCCCATGCGCGTCAGGGCGCTCGCGTGGTAGGTGGGGCCGGGTATGTGGATAGCGTGGTTCAGGCCCGCGTGGGCGTCGCGCCAGTAGCGCTGCAGGGGCTGGTCCATGCGCAGGGCGTTGCCGCCGGAACGCGCGAAGACCTCGTCGACGGCGCGGACGGCCCGCCAGGCGGCCCGGATCTGGGCCAGCCGGCCCTCGGCCCGCACGTCGAAGGGAACGTCACGGCCCGAGTCCACGATGTCCCAGATCCGGTTGATGTTGCCCAGGACCTCGTTGCGGGCCGCCCGGATGTCGGCGACGGCCTCTCCCATCACCGTCAAGGTGTAGGGGTCCTCGCGGACCCTGGTGCCCTGGGCGTTGATGCGGTCGCGCTGGTACCCGAGAGCCGTCTCCAGAGCGCCCTCGGCGATCCCGATGATCGCGGAGGTGATGCCGGCGGGGAAGGCGCACGACCAGGGGATGCGGTAGAGGGTCTCCTCCCTGCCGAACTCCCTGACCGCACGGCCGTCGAGGACCTTGTCGCCGTCCATGACCCGGTAGGCGGGCACGAACGCGTCGCGCACGACGACGTCCTTGCTGCCGGTGCCCTTGAGGCCGACGACGTTCCACGAGTCCTCGACGATCTCGTAGTCGGAACGGGGCAGGATCACGTGCACCTGCTGGGGCGGGCTGACGGGCTCGCCCGCCTCGTCGGCGAGCATTCCGCCGAGAAAGATCCACCGGCAGTGGTCGGTGCCCGAGGAGAACTGCCAGCGTCCGGAGAAGCGGTATCCGCCCTCCACCGGCCGCAGCCGGCCGACGGGCTGGTACGGCGAGGCGATCCAGGTGTCCGGGTCCTCGCCCCACACCTCCTCCTGCACGCGCCGGTCGGCGTACGCCATCTGCCAGGGGTGCACGCCGACGATTCCCTGGACCCATCCGGCGGCGCCCGAGAAACGGGCGGTCTCCATGACCGCCTCGGCGAACTCGGCGAGGTGGCTCTGAGCTCCCCCGAACTCCGCCGGCTGCAGCATGCGCACGGCGCCCGCGGTCCTCATCAGGGCGGCCGTCTCGTCGGGCAGCCGTCCGAGCCGCTCCGCCTCGTCGTCCTGCTCCCGCAGCTTGTCGGCGTAGGAGATCATGTGTTCACGTACGGTGCTCATGGGGCTTCCTTGTGCTTCGGGACGGAAAAGGGAGGCGAGGTCAGGCCTGTTCCCGGGCCAGCCGGGCGGCGTTCTCCCGGGACTCCGCCTCCCAGACGCCGATCGCCTGGTCGCAGTCGACCTCGAACTCGAAGCGCTGCACCATCTCGGGCGTGACGTCCTCGACGTCGACGTAGAACTGCTGGTACCAGCGGCGCAGCTGGTACACCGGACCGTCCTCCTCGGTGAGCAGGGGGTTCTCGATCCGCGACTTGTGCTTCCAGACCTCGACGTCCTGGAGGAACTGCTCCTCGAGGCCCTCGACGAACATCGTGCCCATCTCCTGGGCCTGCTCGTCGGTCCAGCCCGGCTTCTTCTCCACGACGATCCCGTACTGGAGCAGGAACGAGTCGGGAGAGATCGGGTAGTGACAGTTGACCAGCTTCGCCTCGACCGTCTCCCCGTCGGAGTCCGTCCAGATGGTGTCCAGCATGAACGAGGGGCCGAAGTAGCTGGCCTCCGAGCGGGTGACGGCCTCGGGCAGGTCCATCTGGACACCGGTCCTGATGTCGTCCCGCCCGGTGGACGTCATGTACTGGGTCGCGATGTGCCCGTGGAAGACGTTCTTGAAGAAGCGCGGGATCTGGAAGTGGACGTAGAAGAAGTGCGCCATGTCGACCAGGTTGTCGACGATCTCCCGGCAGTGGGCGCCCTCGACCAGGTACGACTTCCAGGCCCACCGGGTCCAGCGGCCGTCGTCGTAGTCCTCGATCTCGGGGATCGTCACCTCGGGCGGCGGCGGATTGCCCTGGGGGTCGTTCCACACGAAGAACAGCCCGTTGCGTTCCATCGTGATCCACGCCTTGGTGCGCCCGCGCAGCGGCACGCGCCGGGCGTAGGGGACCTTCGTGCACCGCCCTTCCCCGTTCCAGCGCCAGTCGTGGAACGGACAGGCGATGTCGTCGCCCTTGACGGTGCCCTTGGCCAGGTTGCCGCCCATGTGGCGGCAGAAGGCGTCGATCATGTGGATCGTGCCGTCCTGGCGGGCGAAGACGACGGCGGTCTCGCCGAACACCTTGATCTCGTGAGGCCGGCCGTCGCGGAAGCCGTCCGCAAGCCCCAGGCAGTGCCAGCCGCGCGCGAACCTGGTGGGGTTGCTCCCCGCTTCGATGATCCGGACCTCGTCCTGGGCCGCTGTGTCACCCATGTCTGCCTCCCCGGCTGACCGGTGCGCCACTGCACCGTGTCGGTGCGTCATCCTGAAACAGCTCGCCGAGCGCTTCCGAGTCAGCTCCCACTGATCGGGAGCACCGGCGGGAGCGGGCTCCGCCGGACCACCGCGCCGGGTCACCCCGTCGCCGCACCGGCACGCAGGGCGGGCGCAACCTCGCCCAGCAGCAACTCGACGTGACGCCGCACCAGGTCGTCGGGCATCGCGGCGACGCTGGTCCAGAAGTGGACGTGCTCGACCGGGAGCCCGGCCGTGTGCGCCCGGACGGCCCGCACGGCGTCCCCTGGGGTGAGCACCCTCAGCCCGGGGATTCCGCCCCGCGGGACGGCCCCCGACGCCACTTCGCCGACGGTGAGGTCGCGAGGGGCTTGGGGCCCGGGCGCGCCGATCCGCCGGTAGGAGTTCACCTGGTGGACGTAGTGCGGGAGGATGCGCCGGAACGCCTCCTCGGGGTCGTCGGCCACGACCACGTCGACCAGGCCGCCCATGCGTGCGGCCGACGCCGGGTGCCCGCCCTCGGCGAGAGCCTCCGTGTAGGGAGCCAGCAGACGTCGGTCGAGGGACAGCAGCCCGGTACCCAGCAGACCGGCACGGCGGGCTCCCCGCGGCCCTTGGTACCCCATCCAGAGCGGCACCGGGCGTTGGACGGGGGGAGGTGACACCTCCTCCGCCAGCAGCCGGCGGATCTCCGCGGCTGCGTCGTCCGTCAGCGCGTACCGGCGCCGCAGATCCGCGCCGAAGGCGTCGTACTCCCGAGGGGAGAAGCCGGCGCCGATTCCGAGCTCCAGCCGGCCTCCGGAGACGAGGTCGACGATCGCTGCCTCCTCCGCGGTGTGCCGGGGGTGGCGCAGGGCCGCCAGAAGGACGCCGGTGCCGATGCGCACCCTGGAGGTACGCGCCGCCACGGCGGCGGCGAACGTGAGCGGCTGCGGGAGGTAGCCGTCGTCGGTGAGGTGATGCTCGGTCAGCCACACCGCGTCCGCGCCTCTCCGTTCCGCGTCGCCGATCAGGTCCAGGGTCTCGCGGTAGTGCTGCGCCCAAGGCCGCTGCCAGCGAGGTGGGTTGCGCAGGTCGAAGAAGAGACCGATCTTCATGGAGTGACTCCTGGTGCTCCGGTCGTGAACACGCAGTGCGCCCGCAGTGGTCGCCGCGCCGTCGTGGTACGAGGCGTCCTGGTACGCGAGGCGTCGCGGCGGACGGGACGACGGCGAGAGGTGCCCGGAGGGTACGGGCGCGGAACCCCGCCGTCCGCGTCCGCTCCCGGTCAGTGAGAGGGTGGGCGGTGTCGCAGTCCTTCGTAACGGCGCTCGTCAGGAGTATGGACCTGCGACGACACGGCGATTACAGTCCGAGCCAATCTAACGCTTGCTTGGTAAACGCGTCAGCGTCCAAGGCCCTTCTGCGAAGAAGAGGAGCGGCCCGTGCCGACATCGAAGTTCGCCATGCCTCTGCCGGTGCTCAGCACGGCCGAAGAGGAGTCCGACCTGCCTTCCTCCATGGTCGGCCGGATGACACGCATCCTCGACGCCTTCGGCAGCAGCGGCACCACTCTCACCTTGGAAGAGGTGGAGGAGCGCACCTCCCTGCCCCGTTCGAGCGCGCACAGGATCCTCAACCAGCTGATCCAGCTCGGCTGGATCTCCCGCGGTGACCACGGGTACTCCCTCGGCCGGCGCGCGCTGCGGGCCGGCGAGGGCACGCACGGCTGGGACGAGCTGCGCAAGGCGGCCGCGCCCGTGCTGCACCGGCTCCAGGTGCACACGAAGCTGGTCGTCCACCTCGGTGTGCTCGACGGCACCGAGGTGGTCTTCCTGGACAAGATCGGCGGGAGCTTCGCCGCCTTTCTGCCGTCCGACGTGGGCACCCGCTGGTGGGTGACGAGCAACGGTCTCGGCAAGTCGATGCTGGCGTACCTTCCCCCGGAGGACGTCCACAGCCTTCTGAAGCGCTGCCCCGGACTCGTCGACGGCGCGGACGACGGCTTCACCGCTCTCTACTGCGAGCTCGACGCCATCCGGCGCATGCGGGGCGTCGCCTTCGACCGCGGTGGCGGCATGCCGGGCGTGGGGGCGGTGGCCTGTGCCGTCCGGGGCCCGGACGGCCCGGTCGGCGCCATCTCCGTCTGCGGCGAACTGAGGCAGATGCACCTCGAACGCCTCGCGCCCCTGGTCGCGCAGGCCGCCCAGCAGGTCTCGCAGGCGCTGCACCCGGACCCGGCCCGGCCGGGCGGCGGACAGTCTGCCGCCCCGGCAACGCGCGGGCCGGACCGGCCGGACATGGTGCACGAGTGGATGCGGGGACCGTACGGCGGCGGATGCTGCGGGCGGCGTGCCGAGTGCAGTCGGCGCAGGAGGGCGTGACCTCCGCCGCGCGGTGACGGGAGCCCCGGCCCGCGGAGGTCGGCTCTCCGGGACCGCGCCGGGCAGGTCGCCGCCAGGGCCCGCAGGAGCGCGGAGCCCGCGTGACGCCGTCTCGTGTCCGGGCGCACATCCTGGGCCGGACCATCCAGATCGCCTGCCAGAT
>NZ_JBEYUK010000044.1:0-29830 GCF_040643475.1 Streptomyces sp. NPDC047130
GATGCATCAGCTCCGACCGGTACTCCTTGACCAGGTGGGCGCGCAAGGCCTCCGGGTCGTCGGCCTCGGCGATCCTCCTGCGGAAGATGAGGCGGGCGCCGTACGTGAAGATCACGTGCGGCGCCCGCGGCCGTGTTGCGCGGGTCGCGACGCTGGAACGCGGGGGCTACGCCGACTTGCGGCGCGTGTCGCGCGGATGAACGGCGATGTTCATCGCTCCGGACCGCAGCACCGCGAGACGTTCCTCGAGGACTTCCTCGAGTTCCTCACGGGTACGGCGCTCCATGAGCATGTCCCAGTGCGTACGGGCCGGCTTCGCCTTCTTCTCCTCCGGTCCGTCGCCGTCCACAAGGAGTGCCTGGGCCCCACAGACCTTGCACTCCCACTCCGGCGGGATCTCCGCCTCGACCGAGAAAGGCATCTCGAAACGATGCCCCTTCTCGCATGCGTACTCCACCGCCTGGCGCGGGGCCAGGTCGATGCCGCGGTCGGTCTCGTAGCTGGTCACCACGAGGCGCGTGCCGCGAAGAGCTCGCTCACTCATGAATCGTGCCTCCCGGGCTTGTCGCCCACAGGACAGGTGTCGCTGTCGTCGTCATCCGGCTCAACGTCCGGTCGGCGGTAAAGATTCCCGTTCCGCGCCAATGCGTCGCCGTCGTAGCCGCCCTTGTTGTACCCGCCATCGCCCGGTTTGTCACATCTGACAGAAGATGTCACTCGACGTCGCGGCGTCGTTGTCGCGCAGTAACGGTACGGCTGGCAGGCCAAACGCGTACACTACCGCCCCGCCATCCCCGCCGCCAAAAGCGTCAGAGCTTCTCCGGAACCGTGTTCCCCGCCTCGGCCACGGCACGCCGCACAGGGATACGAGCGAGGAGCAGGAATCCGAGCGCGAAGAAGACCACCAGGGAGATGATGGCGTCCCGGTAGCTGCCGGTGAGCTGGTAGGTCACCCCGAACACCAGCGGGCCCAGCCAGCTGGTGCCCCGGTCGCTGATCTCGTAGGCGGCGAAGTACTCGGCCTCCTTGCCCGGCGGGATCAGGTGGGAGAAGAGCGAGCGGGAGAGCGCCTGGCTGCCGCCCATCACCAGGCCGATCCCCGCCGCGAGCGCGAAGAACCAGACGGCGTCGCCGGACGGCATGAAGTAGGCGGTGCCCACCACCACGGTCCAGGCGGCCAGCGAGCCGAGGACGGTGCGCTTGGCGCCGTGCCGCCGGGCGATCCGCCCCAGCGCCAGCGCGCCGGCCACCGCCAGCACCTGCACCAGCAGCACCGCAGTGATCAGCGTGGACTGCTCCAGACCCAGCTCCTCGGAGCCGAAGATCGCCGCCTGGGAGATCACCGTCTGTATGCCGTCGTTGTAGACCAGGTAGGCGAGCAGGAACGCCAGGGTCAGCGGGTGGCGGCGCATGTCGCGCAGCGTCTCCAGCAGGCGCCGCGGCGCGGAGGCCGAGGCCCGTGCCTCGGCCTCCGGGACCGTGCGGTCGCGCAGGCGGCGCAGCGGGATCAGCGCGAAGACGCCCCACCACACGCCCGCCGAGGCGAGGCAGATGCGGACCGCGACCGACTCGGACAGGCCGAAGGAGTCGTGCATCGTGTAGAGCACCAGGTTGAGCACCAGCATCAGCGCGCCCGCCGCGTAGCCGAACGCCCAGCCCTTGGAGGAGACGGCGTCGCGCTCCTCGGGCGTGGAGATCTGGGGCAGGAAGGCGTTCGAGAGCATCGCCGCCACCGACTGGGAGGCGTTGGCGACGACCAGCAGGGCGCCGCCCAGCAGGTAGCGGTCGCCGTCCAGGAAGAACATGCCGGTGGTCGCCGCGGCGCCCAGGTAGGCGAAGACCGCGAGCAGCGGCTTCTTCCGCCCGGTGCGGTCCGCGACGGCGCTGACCAGCGGCATCAGCACCACGGCGACGATCACCGACAGGGAGACGGTGTAGGCGAAGAAGGAGCCCGCGCTCACGGGTATCCCCAGCGGGTGGACCAGGCCGTCCTCGCCGGCGGCGGCCTTGGTGACCGAGGTCAGGTACGGGCCGAGGAAGACGGTGAGCACACTGGTGGAGTAGACCGAGCACGCCCAGTCGTAGAAGTACCAGCCGCGCTGTTCACGTCGACGCCCGTCGGCCGTTCCGGCCGCCCCCGTCCCCGCAGTGATGGTGCCCACCCGATCCTCGCTTCGCGCCGTGGGAGCCGCGCGTGGTCAGGCCCAGACCCCCCGGTCCGTCATCACCGCGCGCAGCGTGTCGATGTGATCGGTCATGATGCCATCGACCCCCAGGTCCAGGAGCCTGTGCATCCGCACCGAATCGTTGACCGTCCAGACGTGGACCCGCAGGCCGCGGGCGTGGGCGGTGCGGACGAAGCGGCGGTCCACCACGGGGAAGCCCGCCCGGGAGACCGGGACCTGCGCGGCGAGCGCCGTGGCCCGCGGCCCGAGGGGCAGACCCCAGGAGCGCAGCCGGAGCGCGAGGACGCCCGCGACGCCGTACGAGGTGGCCAGGCGCGGGCCCGCCAGCCGCTGGGCGCGCGCCACCCGGGACTCGGAGAACGAGCCGACGCACACCCGGTCCCAGGCCTTCGCCCGCTCCAGCAGGTCCAGCAGCGGCAGCAGCGCCCCCTCCTCCTTGACGTCCACGTTCCAGCGGCAGTCGGGGAAGGTCTCCAGCAGTTCGGAGAAGAGCGGCACCGGCTCACGGCCCGCCACCCGCGCCTGCCGGACCTCGCTCCACGGCAGCTCGGCGATCCGGCCGGTGCCGTCGGTGACGCGGTCCAGGGTGTCGTCGTGGAAGGCGACCAGGACGCCGTCGGCCGTGACGTGGACGTCCGTCTCCATGTACCGGTAGCCGGCCTCGGCGGCGCGGCGGAACTGGAAGGCCGTGTTCTCCAGGCCGTCGGCGTCCCCGCCGCGGTGGGCGAAGGGGATGGGACCGGGGTGGTCCAGGTAGGGGTGGCGGGTGCGGGTCGTCGTCACGGACGCAGTATGGCGTCCCGCGGCTCCGGTGCCTCGACGGGGGCGGCCGCCCGCCCCACGACCCGGGAGGACCGGGCGCCGGGCGTGAAGAGGCGGAGGAAGAACTGGACCAGCGGGCCGATCGCCAGCGCGTAGAGCAGCGTCCCCACGCCCACGGTGCCGCCCAGCAGGAACCCGGTCACCACGACGACGACCTCGATCGCGGTGCGCATCAGGCGGATCGAGCGGCCGGTGCGGGCGTGCAGCCCCGTCATCAGGCCATCCCGCGGACCGGGGCCGAAACCGGCCGCTATGTAGAGGCCCGAGGCGGCGCCGTTGAGCACCAGGCCGGTGAGCAGCAGGAACCAGCGCGCGGACAGCGCCCCGGTCTCGGGCACCAGGTACAGGGTGGCGTCCATCGTGAGGCCCACGACGAAGACGTTGGAGACGGTGCCCAGGCCGGGGCGCTGGCGCAGCGGTATCCAGAGCAGCAGGACCAGGGCCCCGATCAGGATGGAGACGACGCCGACGGTCAGGCCGGTCAGCTCCGACACACCCTGGTTGAGGACCCCCCACGGTTCGAGACCTAGTTCCGCGCGCAGCAGCAGCGCGGTGCTGACCCCGAAGAGAGCGAGGCCGAGAAAGAGCTGGACGAGGCGTCGGGCGAGCAAGAGGACCCCCTGTGGTGACGGTGGACCGACCCGTGTCACTCTGTGGCTTGCGTCGTACGGCCCGACAGGGCCAATTCGGGGAAGGTGGACTGGACCGATGCAACGGTGGACCTCTGTGGTGGGAGCCGCCCAGCTCGCCCGGCAGCTCGCCTCGCAGCAGCAGGAGCGGCCCGCCCGGCCGGGACAGCGCCGGCCGCCCGCCTACCGGGCGCTCGCCGACGGCATCCGGCTGCTGGTTCTGGAGGGGCGGGTGCCCGTCGCCGCCCGGCTGCCCGCGGAGCGGGAGCTGGCCCTGGCGCTGTCGGTCAGCCGGACCACCGTGGCCGCCGCCTACGAGGCCCTGCGCGGCGAGGGCTTCCTGGAGTCACGGCGCGGCGCGGGCAGCTGGACCGCCGTCCCGCCGGGCAACGCGCTGCCCGCCCGCGGCCTCGAGCCGCTCCCGCCGGAGTCCCTCGGCAGCCTGATCGACCTGGGCACCGCCGCGCTGAACGCACCCGAACCCTGGCTCACCCGCGCGGTCCAGGGAGCCCTCGGCGAACTGCCGCCCTACGCCAGCACCCACGGCGACTACCCGGCCGGGCTGCCCGCCCTGCGCGCCACCATCGCCGCGCGGTACACCCGGCTCGGCGTGCCCACCATGCCGGAACAGATCATGGTGACCACCGGGGCCATGGGGGCCATCGACGCCATCTGCCACCTCTTCGCGGGACGCGGCGAGCGGGTCGCCGTCGAGTCGCCCAGCTACGCCAACATCCTGCAGCTCATCCGCGAGGCCGGGGCCCGCCTGGTGCCGGTCGCCATGGGGGAGGGTGTGTCGGGCTGGGAGATGGACCGCTGGCGCCAGGTGCTGCGCGAGTCCGCGCCCCGGCTCGCCTACGTGGTCGCCGACTTCCACAACCCGACGGGCGCCCTGGCCGACGAGGACCGCCGGCGTCTCCTGGTCGACGCCGCCCGGGCGGCGGGCACGGTGGTGGTCGCCGACGAGACCATGCGGGAACTGCCGCTGGACGACGTCGACATGCCGCGGCCGATGTCCGCCTTCGACCCGGCCGGCTCCTCCGTGATCACGGTGGGTTCCGCGAGCAAGGCGTTCTGGGCCGGGATGCGGATCGGCTGGGTGCGTGCCGCGCCCGAGATCGTCCGCTCCCTGGTCGCCGCCCGCGCCTACGCCGACCTGGGCACACCGGTGCTGGAGCAGCTGGCGGTGGCCTGGCTGATGGACACGGGGGAGTGGGACGACGCCGTCGCCTGGCGGCGCGCCCAGGCCCTGGAGAACCGGGACGCCCTGGTGGCGGCGGTCCGGCGGGAGCTGCCCTCCTGGGAGTTCACGGTGCCGGCCGGCGGCCTCACCCTCTGGGTCCGCACGGGCGGGCTGTCCGGGTCGCGGATCGCCGTGGCCGGTGAGCGGGTCGGCGTCAGGGTGCCCTCCGGTCCGCGTTTCGGGGTGGACGGGGCGTTCGAGGGCTACGTCCGGCTGCCCTTCACCGTGGGCGGCGCGCTGGCCGAGGAGGCGGCCTCCCGGCTGGCCGCCGCGGCCCGTCTGGTCGAAACCGGCGCCCCCCTCGGCCCGGAACCGCCCCGCACCTTCGTCGCCTGACCGCGTCCCGGGCGTGCGGCCCCGGGGCGCGGGCGGGAGCCCGCGGGGCCGCCGGGGCGCCCCGGTCCGAGCGGGGTCAGAGTTCGGCGCGGGCCGGGGTCGCGGGTTCCGTCACCTCCGCCGGGATGCCGGGCTCGTCCAGGGACCTGGGGTCCTTCACGATGTCCACCGCGGGCACGCCCGCGACCTCCGGAGGCTCCGCCACCTCGTTCACGCCGTCGTCGGCGGGAGCGGTCGACGCCGTGGTCGACGCCGTGGTCGACGCCGTGGTCGACGCCGCGGTCGCCGACGCGGCCGGCGTGCCCGCCGCGCGGGGCGGCAGCAGCTCCAGGACGGCGCCGCGGTGGGTCTCCTCGGCCGTCTCGTCGTACGGGTCGGGCGTCGCCGGCACCTGCAGCCGCAGCACCGGCCCCGCGCCCAGCCGCGCGTAGCCCCGGCCGGGCGGCACCAGCGTCGGCGGCGTCGTCCGGGGCGCCGCGCCCAGCACCGCGGTCAGCTGCGCCACCGACGCGGGACCGAGCAGCACCCGCGCCCTGGTGTGCTGCCGGACCGCCTCGCTCAGGGCCTCCGCGCTTTCCAGGTGCTCCGCCACGACCACCGTCACATGGGCCGCCCGCCCGTGCCGCAGCGGCACCTGGAGCAGCGCCTGGGGATCGCCCCCGCCCTCCGCCGCCGCCAGGTGGCCCAGCGCGGCCGGACGGTCCACCACGATCCACAGCGGCCGTCGGGTGTCCTCCGGCACCGGGAGTCCGGACTGCCGGGCCCGGTTGGCCGCGATCAACCGCCGTTCCGTCTCCCGCGCGGCCCACTCGAGCGAGGCGCGCGCTCCCGCCGGGGAGCACTCCACCGCGACCACCCCGTTGCGCCCGGTCAGGCAGGCGTACTCCCCGGCGGCGCCGCCGTCCACGATCAGCACGTCCCCGTGGCGCAGCGCCTGCAGCGCCACGCACCGCAGCAGCGTCGACGTGCCGGTGCCCGGGGAGCCCAGGACCAGCAGGTGCGGCTCGGTGGAGCGGGCGCCGGTGCGCCAGACCACCGGAGGCACGTCCCGCCCCTCCTCGCCCTCGCCCAGCGGGAGCGTGCGCGGGACCTCGGTGGAGTCCGTGAAACCGAGGACGGTCTCGCCCGGTGCCGTGACGAACGACTGCGCCGTGATGTCCTCGGGGAGCGGGGGCAGCACCTCCAGGGTGAGCCGGTTCGCCTCCTCGTCCCAGACGAAGCGGTACTCGCGGCCCCGGCCGGCCTTGGCGTGCAGCAACTGCTCGACCCGGGCGCGGGACTCGGCCTGGCCGTCGGTGAAGTAGGCGGGATAGCGCAGCACCAGCCGGGAGACCCGGCCGGTGTCGTCGAACTCGTGCGCCTCGAAGGGCCCCTGCCAGTCCCCGCCGTGCGCGTAGAGGGGCGCGGGGTCCTCGGCAGCGGAGAAGTAGGGGACCAGTGCCTCGTAGAGCGTGCGGAGGCGCTCGGCCTGCTCCTCGTCCGGAGCCCCCGCCGGCCGCCGTGCCGAGCCGTCACGACCCGTCCACGCGGCCGCCGCCATCAGCGCGGCGGCCGCCGTGACGGGCCCGTAGGGCGTCAGCACGACCACCAGGAGCACGGACGCCACCAGGAACAGCAGCGGACCGCGCCGGTCCTTCGGCGTGCCCGACCACTTCCGCCGGGCCCCGGCGGCCAGGCGTCCCAGCCCGCGGGCCACCGTGATCAGCGGATGCAGGACGTCCGTGGCGCCGGCGGCCGCCGTCCGGGCCACCTCCCGCCCGCGGACGATGCTTCCGCCGCCGTTGCGCAGGATGTGGGGGAGGGGACGCCGGGCCACGTGAGGTCTCCTGAATGCCGTGCTGCGGGGTGGTTGCGGGTGGGAAGGCGGCCGGATCCGCCGACGGTCAGAACTTCAGTCCGCCCAGGAGGCTCGCCAGGCTCTCGCCGCCGGCCTTGATGCTCGGCGCGATGGCCGTGCTGGACAGGTAGAAGCCGAAGAGGACCGAGACGACGGCGTGCGAGGCCTTGAGGCCGTCCTTCCTGAAGAACAGGAAGACGATGATGCCGAAGAGCACGACGCCGGAGATGGACAGGATCATGGGGATCTCCTGGTGTTCGGGTGGGGACAGTCACCACGAGTTGTTCCAGGATCACAGCATGTATCCATACGACAAAAGGTGCAACTGGGTGATTCCCCGCTCATTTCCGCCACTTGGTCGAGGTGTCGTGGCGGATTCGGGGTGCCCGGTGGCGTACGGCCGGTGCCGCGCCGGGGCGGGTGGACGCCGACGATCCTCACCGTCCGCGCCCCGGGGGCAGGGCAGCCGTCTCCGGCATGTCGTCGATTCACTCGTACGGTGGAGCGTGTGATCCGGTGCGCGCGCCCCTCGCCGGGCCGTCCCCGGCCGTCCCCGGCCGGACCCCGGTCCGGCGGTTCACCCGCACGCCGTAGGCTCTGCGGAGTCCGGTCACCCGGACGCCCGCCCCGGGCCGGAACCGGTCACGGACGGCGGAGCCGGGCCCGGGCCGCCCGCGCGAGGCCGGCGGGCAGCGGAGAGAAGCAGAAGGCGGTGCACGGGACCACCGCACGAGGAGAGAGGCGGACCGGGCGATGAGTGAAGCCCCCGACCCCGAGGTCGTCGAACTCGCGACGAGGATCTTCGCGATGGCGCGCAAGGGCGAGACCGAGGAGCTCACCGCGTACCTCGACGCGGGCGTGCCGGCCGACCTCACCAACGACCGCGGCGACTGCCTGGTGATGCTCGCCGCCTACCACGGCCACGCGGACACCGTCCGCGCCCTGCTGGCCCGCGGCGCCCAGGTGGACCGGGTGAACGACCGCGGCCAGACGGCGCTGGCGGGCGCCGTCTTCAAGGGGGAGACGGACGTGGTCAGGGCCCTGCTGGAGGGCGGCGCCGACCCCGCCGCCGGGACGCCCTCGGCCGTCGACACGGCCCGCATGTTCGGGCGTGCCGAGGTGCTCGAACTCTTCGGCTGCCTCTGACCGTTGACCGTTCCCGCCCCGCTGACCTCGGACGACGCCCGCCCGTCCGCCGGGCGGGCGCGGGGGGACGCTCCGGACGGCGGTGCCGAAATCCGGTCGCCAGGCGACGAACCCGCGCGTCATGATGGCGGGGTGATTTACGGACGCGACGGTTGGGCAGGAGTTGCCGAACCGCGTGGCCCGTGACCGGTCCGCGAGGACCACCGACGAGAGGCAGAGGAAAATGGTCTACCACGAGCAGAAAACGGCGGGAGCCCGGACGTGTTGTCGCGGCCAGGTGCAGTGATCTCCCGGTTGCGTCGACGCTTGATGTGAGGCTGTTTCCCATGTTCGATCCGGTCATAGCGCCCAGTGGCACCCTGCTCGGCCTGCTCCAGAGGGGCCGAGGCGACGGGACCCTGCACGCGCTCACCGCCCCCCGCGCCGAGGCCCTCGCGGCCCTCGACCGGTGTGTGCTCAACGACCCGCGCCACGACTGGCAGCTGGAGAACCGCTCCCTGTATTACGCCCGGCTCTGTCTCGACCTCGACGGAGGCCTGGAGGCGATCGAGGACCACCTGCTCGGACCCGCCGACGTCCTCGACACCGACGAGCACCGGACCGGGCTCGCCCTGTCCGTCCTCGGCCACCTCGCCTCCTACGGCCGCCGCGACGCCCTCGAGCTGCTGCGCCGCTACGCCGCCCAGGGCTCCAACTGGGCGTGGGCCCTCGACGAACTCGCCCTGCGCGACGACGACGCCGGGCTGCGCTCCCTCGCCGAACCGGTCCTGGCCCGCTTCCCGGCCGACCCGGAGGGCGACGCCGAACTGGCCGCCGTGGTGCGCGACGCCTTCGAACCCCGGCCCTGGCGGCTGTGGGCCGACGACCCGCGCCCCGCCGTCCGCGACCGGATCCGCGCCGCCCGGGAGGCCGCCAGCTTCGACCGCTGGCAACGACAACTCGACACCACCGGTCCGAGGCCCTCCTGGAGCGTCCGCGCGATCCTCGAATGGGCCCAGCAGGGCACCGAGCGAGGCGTCCAGCTCCAGGCCCCCGCCGCCCGCTGCCTGCTCGCCGTGGCAGGCCCCGAGGACCGCTCCGAACTGGTCGAGGCCGCCAGGTCCGGCCCCGACGGCGCCCGCTGCGCCGCCCTGCGGCACCTCGCCGACACCGGCGACCCGCAGGCCCTCGACCTGATCGAGGCCGCCGTCGCCGACGGCACCACCACCGTCCAGGACGCCGCCGTGGACTCCTTCGAGCGGATGCGTTCCGCCCAGGCCGTCGACGCGGCCCGTACCTGGTCGCACCGGCCCGACCCGCTCGGCGCGGCGGCCGGACGGGTCCTCGCGCTGCGCGGCGAGGCCCGCGACGGCGCGCTGGTGCTCGCCGCGCTGCGCGCCGCGGTGCGGACCGAGGGGCCGGACGCGCCGACCCTGTGGACCCTGGTCGACGGCGCCGGACGCCTCGGCATCGCCTGCGCCGCGCCGGTCCTGCGCCACGTCTACCGCGAGACGGCCTCCTCCTCCCTGCGCGGGAGGGCCGCCCGAGCGCTGGCGGCGACCGATCCCTCCTTCGCGGCGGGGTTCGCGGTGGAGTGCCTGTGGGACTGCGAGGAGACCACGCGGGAACTGGCCGCGCGGGTCGCCGAGACGGGGGACGCGCGGGTCGCCGAACGCCTCCGCCGCCTGGCCGCCGACCCCGCCGAGGAGGACGACGTCCAGCTCGCCGTGCGCACGCGCATCGCCACGGACAAGTCCGCCGCCTGACCCACGCCCCCGCCCGTGCCCCCGGTGGCACGGGCGGGGGCGGTTACTCCGGCGGTTACTCCGGTGCTTTTTTGCGGCGGTCTTCCCAGCGGTCTTTCCGGCCGCTCCTTCGGTGGCCCCGGCTCCTCCGGTGCCTCCGGCTCCTCCGGCTCCTCCGGTGGTGGCACTGCCGCGGCGGGCCCGCGGGACCCCTCCGGAGCCGCCCGCACGAACGCGCGCCCGTCACCGCGCCGCGCAAGCGCCCCACGCGCCCGGCGGACGGTCGTCACGGGACGTTCCGCCCCCGGACACACCCCCGTCGACCCCCGCACCCCCGCGCCGACGACAACACTCGTATGCGTGTCGTCATCGTCACCGAGTCGTATCCCCCGGATCTCAACGGCGTAGCCCACTGCGCCCACCAGACCGCCCGGCCCCTGGCCGCCCGCGGTCACAGCCCCCTCGTCGTCGCCCCGGCCGCCGGTCCCACCGCCCCGGAGGCCGACCGGCTCGCGCCCTGCCCGGTCGTCCGCGTCCCCTCCGTTCCACCCCCGGCCCCACCGCTTGCGCCGTCCCGGTGACGCCCGTCGCATAAGCGCCGTTTCGACCGGTGTCACCCCGAGGACCTACTCTGTGCACCGTGACTTCGCCCGTGACGACCCCCGTCGAACTGCCCCGCCCCGGTTCCGCGCTGCCGCGCCTCGCCGTGGGCCCGGCGGCCGACGAAGGGCTGGCCCGGCGCCTGCGCGCGCTCGCCTGCACCGCCCCGCTGCACGACCTGGACGCGCGCAAGGTCAACCTCTCGGGCGAGTTCTCGGTGTACGGCATGGCCGAGGTGGCCCTCGCCGCCATCGACCTGGTCACCCTCACCATGGACTTCGACACCGGCGCCGACCACGAGCAGATCGTCGCCCGGCTGATCCCCCGCGTCGCCGCCCAGGCCCCCACCCGCCCCGCCACCGAGCACGAACGGGTGGCCCGCTGGGTGCTGGAGAGCCTGATCAACGTCGGCAGCGTGGACCGCGGCTTCCGCGCCGTCTACGGCACCTTCACCGCCGACGGCCTCTACGTCCGCCGCGACTACGACTTCAAGCTGATCGAGGAGGTTCCCGGCCCCGGCGGCGGCGTGTACCTGCGCACCACCGACGAGGCGGTCAACGTCCTGGTCGGCGCCCTCGACACCGACGTGACCAGCGCCCAGATCGCGGCCGAGGTGAAGCTGGAGGTCCTCATCAACCGCGGTCGCCTCGCCGACGCCCAGCTCGCCGCCGAACAGGCCCGCTACCGCACCGTCCAGTACTCCGAGACGCTGCGCCGCGCCCTGGAGGCCACCAGGCGCAACGTCCGCGCGGTGGACTGGCTGAACACCGTGCCGGACATGATCGCCGAGGCCCTCGACCACGTCGCGGACCGCTACCGGCACGAGAACGCCATCCTCACCAACATCCGCAAGGCCCGCGACGAGACCGAGGACCCCGGGCACAAGCGCCGCGCCGCGGAGCTGGTGGACATCGTCAAGGACTGCATCCGCCGCCACACCCAGCTCCAGTCCCGGCTGCTGGAGGCCGGCCCGCTGTTCCGCGCCGAGCAGGACCGCCAGGCCTTCGCCACCCCCGCCCGCGCCGCCGGCACCGACCTCTACGGGCAGCTCCTCGCGCCCGTGCTGCCGCTGCCCGTGGAGCGGTCCATCCGGGTCACCGACGCGTTCTTCGCGCACGGCGTCGGCCTGCGAACCCCCGGCTCGGTCCGCATGGGGGACCTGGTCGACCTGCTGCTCACCCCGCCGGCCGAGCGGGAGCACCTGGGCGCCGAGATGCCCGAGCCGGACCTGATCGCCACCCCGGACGACAGCCGGTTCAGCGAGGAACAACTCGCCGCCGCCACCGAGCTGCTGGACCTGCCGCACGACGCACCCCGCCGCCTGTCCGGCCTGCTCGCCGAGGCCCGGCACCAGGATCCCGACCTGCCCTACCTGGTCGCCCTGCTCGCCGTCCACGCCGCCAGCCCGCCCGTGGGCACCGCCTACCGGCAGGGCGAGCCGCGCCTGCTGTTCGCGGTCGACGACGGAACCGAACTCGACGACCCCGAGTTCGGCGGCGCCGACCTGATAGTGGGCACCGCCCTGCTGGACGCGGCGGGCATGGCGGCCGACCGGCGCGACACGGCCTGAACCGACACCGACGCCCACGCCGACGCGACGTCCACGCCGACGCCGCACCCGCCTCCCCCGCAACCGCCCGCACTTCCCCCGCGTACGACGTGCCCGACCCCATCGAGGAGCACCAGCAGTGACCGAGTCCGCCGAGTGGAGCGACCCCACGGCGCCCGCCCCGCAGGGCGCCGCCGCGGGCACGCCCGCCGTGTCACCCGCGGACGCCTCCGACGCCGCCCGCCTCGTCGCCTTCGGCCTCCAGCCCAAGCTGCAGCCGGCCCGCGACCAGGAGTACGCCGACCTGCTGCGCCGCTACCGCGAGGACCCGCCGTTCGCCCGTCTCGCCGACGCCGTCGCCACCGGACTGGGCCTGATCGTGCTGGAGGTGTCCCCGCGCGCGGGGATGGCGGTGACCGCCGCCGAGGGCTCCGTCTTCGCGGTCCGCATGGGCGACTACGCGCGCCGCGCCTCCTCCGACACCGCCGACCGGTTCCTGCACGGCCTGGCCCACCTCGCGGTCGCCGCCCTCGCCTTCCCCCGCCCGGAGGACCTCGCCGACGACGGCTACATCGGGCGGGTGACCGTCAACGGCGTCGACGCCTTCGTCCGCCAGGCCTGCCGCCGCCTCGAGGAACGCGCCGAGGAACAGGGCGAGAACACCGACCCGGTCAGCGACGCCCCCGGGCTCGAGGCCGCCTGGCGCGTCTGGTCCCGGCGCAGCGCCACGGGCGCCACCAAGGACTCCCGCCGCCTGTCCGGGTCCACCACCGGCATCGTCGCCAAGGCCGTCGCCTTCCTCGCCGACTCCGGCTTCCTCCAGCGCACCGGCGACGAGGGCGGCGGCACCTACCGCACCACGGCCCGCTACCAGCTCCAGGTGCGCGACATGGCGAGCAGCGCGGCCATGAGCGAACTGCTGGAACTGGGCGTGGTCCCGGTCACCGACGGCACGGCCACCCTGCTGCCCCCCGACGACACCGAGGACCTCGACCTGGTCGCCGACGCGGGACTGCCGTTCCACTCCTGACCACCGACCGCTCCCGACCGCTCCCGACCGCCCGCAGCCCCGCCCCCCACCGCCTGTACGCCGCACGCCGCACAGAAGACTGACGAGAGCCTCCATGTACGAGCTGTCCCGGATCCGCCTCTACTCCATCGGACCGGCCGGCGCACGGTACGCCGACACCGTCCTGGACCTTCGGGGCGTGGGCGAGCCCGTACCCGACCCGGCGCCCGCCCAGGCGGAGTTCTTCCAGGAGGAGCCCTCCGGGCCGCCCCGCCGCCCCGCCCCGGCCGGCGTGCTCTTCCTGGAGAACGGCGGCGGCAAGTCCGTCCTGCTGAAGCTGATCTTCTCGGTGATGCTGCCGGGCCACCGCAACACCCTCGGCGGCGCCAGCTCCGGCGTGCTGCGCAAGTTCCTGCTCGCCGAGGACTGCGGCCACGTCGCGCTGGAGTGGCAGCACACCCGCACCGGCGAACTGGTCGTCGTCGGCAAGGTCAGCGAGTGGCGCGGACGCCAGGTCTCCAGCGACCCGCGGAAGTTCGCGGAGGCCTGGTACTCCTTCCGGCCCGGCCCCGGCCTCAGCCTGGACAGCCTGCCGGTCGCCGAGTCCACCGCGATGCGACCCGCCGCCGAGGGCGCCTCCGGAGCACGCGGCCGCCGCCGCACCATGAAGGGCTTCCGCGACGCCGTCACCGAGGCGGGCAAGTTCTACCCGCACCTCGAGGTGCACTGGGAGGAGATCCACGAGCGCTGGACCGAACACCTCGGCGAACTCGGACTCGACCCCGAACTCTTCCGCTACCAGCGCGAGATGAACGCCGACGAGGGTGAGGCCGCCGGTCTCTTCGCGGTCAAGAAGGACTCCGACTTCACCGACCTGCTGCTGCGCGCGGTCACCGACACCCGTGACACCGACGGCCTGGCCGACCTGGTCGCCGGCTTCGGCAACAAGCTGGGTCGCCGTGCCGAACTGATCGCCGAGCGCGACTTCACCGCGGGCTCGCTGGAACTGCTCCAGCGCATCGTCGACGCCACCGACGCCCGCTCCCGCGCCCGCGAGATCCACACCGGCGCCGAACGGCGCACCCGCGCCCTCGCCCGGCGGCTCTCCGCCCGCGGCGGCCGCGAACGCGCCCGCGCCGCCGACCTGGCCCAGCAGGTCACCGCCGCGGCCCACACGGTCACCGAGGCGGAGGGCGCCCGCGCCCGCAGCGCCCTGATCGCCGCCGAACTCGCCTACCGGCACGCCTCGTTGGCGCTCGCGGCGGCCGAGAAGTCGGCCGCCGCGCAGAAGCGCGAACTGGCCGACGCCCGCACCCTGCACGCCGCCTGGCAGGCCACCGAGGCCGTGCTGCGCCACCGCGCCGCCGCCGACCGCTCCGCCCGCGTCGCCGCCGCCATCCGCGAGGCCGAACGCGACGCCGCCCCCGCGCTGGCCGCCCGCGCCCGGGCCGCCGCCGACCTGGTCCGCGCCCTGCAGGTGGAGGCCGAACGGGCCGAGAACCAGGCCAACGAGCAGGAGGAGCGGTCCGGCGCCCTCCAGGAACTCGGTGACACCGCCTACCGCGACGGAACGGCCGCCGCCACCGAGGCCCAGCGCGCCCGCAGCGAGGCCGGACACCTGCGCCAGCGGCTCGCCGAGGTCGAGCAGGAGACGGCCGAGGCGGTGGGCGCCGGATGGATCGACGGCGGCGCCCGCGAGGCGGACCCGGCGAAGGCCGCCCTGGCCGCCGGCGAGGCGGCGAGGAGCGCCCTCGCCGTCTTCGAGGAAGCCCGGGAGAGCGCCCGCCGCGCCGCCGAACGGGCCCGCGAGGCCGCCACCGCGGAGTCCCGCGCCGAGCTGACCGCCGCCCGCGCCGCCGACGCCGCCACCGCCGCGCGACGGTCCCACGAGGCCGAACGGCGCACCGCCGAAGCCCTCGCCGCCGAGGAGCGGCTGGCCGAACTGCTCAGCCTGCCCCCCGCGGCCCGGACGCACGGCACCACCGTCCCCGGCCAGCGCCAGGGCGGCACCGACACAGCTCACGGCGGCACGGCCGAGGACGGCACAGGTCCCGACGGCACGGGCGCGGGAGGGACGGGAGCGGACCCGGCGTCCACCACCGTCGCGACCGACGGCTCCCGCTCCGCGGGCTCCCCGGCACCCACGACCACGGCCGCGGTCGTCGGACGGCCGGGCACCGCCACGGCCGCGACGGCCGCGACGTCCACCGAGGCCACCGACGGCCGTCTCACGGCCGACCAGCTCGACCGCTTCGCCGACGACCTGCTCGGCATGCTCGACGACGCGGTCGCCTCCGCCGAACGCCAGCTCTTCGACCTGCGCACCGCCGCCGCCGACGACGCGCGGATCCTCGGCGCCCTCGGCGACGGCGGCCTGCTGCCGCCCGGCCCCGACGTGCTCGCCACCGTGGAGTTCCTCGGCGAACAGGGCATCCCGGCACTGCCCGGCTGGCGCTACCTCGCCCAGGCCGTCGACCCCGTCGACCACGCCCGCGTCCTGGCCGCCCGCCCGGAACTCGTCGACGGTGTGATCATCACCGACCCGGACTCCCACGCCCGCGCCCGTGAGGTGCTCGCCGAGGCCGCGCTGCTGCCCCGTTCCACGGTGGCCGTCGGCACCGCCGCCGCGCTCCTCGCGCCCACGCCCGACCCCGCGGCGGCCGACCAGGCCGTCTTCCTGGTCCCGCCGAACCCGGCGATGCACGACGAGCACGCCGCCGACGAGGAACGCCAGGCGCTGCGGGCGCGCGCCGCCCGCCGTGACGAGGACATCCGGGCGCTGGCCGGCCGACTCGCCAAGGACCGCGAACTCGCCGCCCGGCTCGCCTCCTGGCGCCGGGGCTGCCCCGCCGGACGGCTCGCCGAACTCGCGGACGCCGCCGACACGGCCGCCGCGTTCGCCGAGGAGGCCGAGGCCGAACTCGCCGGGGCGCGCTCCGCGCGGGCCGAGGCCGAGGAGGCCGCCGCCGAGACGGCCGGCATCCGGGACGAACGCCAGGACGCCGCCCAGCGCGCCCGCCGTGCCGCCGACGCCCTGGCCGGACTCGCCTCCCGCCTGCGGGACCGCGCCGGCTGGCAGACGCGGCTGAGGGAGCTCGCCGAGGAGGCCGCCGAGTCGGAGGCCCGCGCCCAGGCATGCCTGGACCGCGCCCGTGCCGCCGACGAGGACCGCCGCGCCGCCCAGCGGGCCGCCGACGACGCCCGCCGCACCGCCCGCGCCCTGCGCGCCGAGCGGGCCGAGATCGCGGGTGCGCCCGAGGACCCGGGCGAGGCCCCCGGCTCCGCGGACGACGCGCCCGCCGCCTCGCTGCCCGCCCTCCGCGAGGCCTACCGGGCCGCCTCCCAGCTCTACGAGAAGGTGGGTGTCGGCGCCGACCTGCGCGCCGAACAGGCCCGCGCCGAGAGCGACGAAAGCGCGGCCCGCGCCGAGCTCGACCGCCTCAGCAACAAGGTCCGCACCCGCGCCGACCAGATGCTCTCCTCCCCGGACGGCGCCGACGGCCCTTCCCGGCAGGCCGCCGCCGCCCGCGCCGAGGAACTCGTCCAGGTCCTCGAAACCCGGATGTCCCAGGCCAGCGAGCAGCTGGGCCGCCTGCGCGGCGACGCCGAACGGCTGGCGCCCGAGGACGGCGGGCACCACACCGACCTCCCCGAGGAGCTCGTCCCCCGCGACGCCGAGCACGCCCAGACGCTGCTGCGCACCGCGACCACCGAACTCACCGCCCACACCGAGGCGTTGCGAGAGGCCCGGGAGACCCACACGGCCCTCCTCGACGACCACCGCGCCGCCGAGGACGCCGCCTCGGGCTTCGACGAGACCGCCGCCCTGCTGCGGGACCTGCTCCGCGACCAGTCCGCCGAGGAGGACGCCGAGGAACCGGAGCCCTACCCGGGCGACCTCGCCGAGGCCCGCCGCGGCGCGGCCGAGGCCCGCCGGTCGCTGCGCGGCTGCGCCGCCGACCTGTCCGCCGCCGAGGCGGCCGTCCGCGAGGCCGGCGACATCCTCGTCCGGCACGCCAACTCCGTGCGCTACGAGCAGGTCCGCACCCCCGCCCGGCAGCAGATCCGTGAACTGCCCGCCGCCGCCCTGCCGGACCACGCCCGGGCCTGGGCCGAGGCGTTCGCCCCGCGGCTGCGCGTGCTCACCGACGAGCTCGAACAGCTCGAGCGCAACCGCGACTCGATCGTGGACCGGCTGCGCGGCCTGGTGGAGACCTCGCTGGCCACCCTGCGCTCGGCGCAGCGGCTGTCCCGCCTGCCCGAGGGCCTCGGCGAGTGGTCCGGCCAGGAGTTCCTGAGGATCCGCTTCGAGGAACCCGACCAGGCCACCCTCACCGAACGGCTCGGCGACGTCGTCGACGAAGCGACCCGGGCCGCGCTGCGGAAGAACTCGGACCTGCGCCGCGACGGGATGTCACTGCTGCTGCGCGGCGTGGCGGCCGCGCTGCACCCCAAGGGCGTCGCCGTGGAGATCCTCAAGCCGGACGCCGTGCTGCGCGCCGAGCGGGTCCCGGTCGGTCAGATGGGCGACGTGTTCTCCGGCGGGCAGCTGCTCACCGCGGCGATCGCGCTGTACTGCACCATGGCCGCCCTGCGCTCCAACGACCGGGGCCGCGACAAGCACCGGCACGCCGGCACCCTCTTCCTGGACAACCCCATCGGCCGCGCCAACGCCACCTACCTCCTGGAGCTCCAGCGGGCCGTGGCCGACGCGCTGGGCGTCCAGCTCCTGTACACGACGGGGCTGTTCGACACCACCGCGCTGGCCGAGTTCCCGCTGGTGATCAGGATGCGCAACGACGCGGACCTGCGGGCGGGCCTGAAGTACATCAGCGTCGAGGAGCACCTGCGCCCCGGTCTGCCCCAGCCGGTCGCGGAGGGGGAGACGGTGCACAGCGAGATCACCGCGACCCGCATGTTCCGCCGCACGCCGACCACCTGACGGAGCGCCGCCCCGCCGACTTCCTGACGGGGCGCCCCCCCCGAGCACCTGACGAGGCGCCCCCGCCGAGCACCCGCAGGCGGGGCTCCCGGGGCGGCCGTCACCGGTAACCCACGGCCGGACGTCCCCCGCCGGCGCCGCCCCGAGCGGCACTCACGGCACGCCCGTCCGGCACCGCCGAAGCTCCGTGGATCGCCCTGGCGGCGCAGAGTTCGAAGACCGCCGATGCGCCGCGGGCCGAGGCGGCGTCAGGTCGTCCTGGCCGCCTGCCCGCCGTGCCGGCGTATTCGCCGGAACTCCCGCTCCGCCGCCCGCTCCTGGCGCCGCGCAGCCCGCCGCTCCCGGCGGAGTTGGCGCGCGGTGCTGCTGGGCTCCGACACGACCCCGTACCGCTGGTTCCACACCTGGCGGGTCACCCATACGTCGAGCACCGCCCAGGTGGCCGCGACGATGCCCGCCACCGCGGTGATCACCGCGGGAAAGGCCGACCACGCCTTGGCCATGCTGAGCAGGAACGCGACGACCGCCAGCAGGACGGTGACGGCCACGATCAGACCCGCCCGCACCGCCGCCGTCCGCACCGGATCCGGCAGGCGCCTGCGCCGAGCGGGCACCTCGACCCACAACGGCCGCTCCTGCTCCTCCGGCCCGATCTCCCTGAACGTCTCCGCAGTGTCCGGCAACGCGGCACACCCCCTTTCGTCCGGACGCTGATACCCCCACATCGTGAGGACGATCGGCGCGACCACAGGATTCCCGAAACGGGAGACAAATCTCCCACAATCACCTGACTGTTACCCAGGACCAGTTGTCACAAGGATTTTCACGGTCCGTTCTCCTCTTCGACGGGTCCCCCGCAGTAGTAGGCTCGCGCCGTTTCGTTGACGCACTGGTGTACTCCCGGTACGGGCCGGGGGGTGGAGTGGGGGTGGCCATGGGCTTTCGCGGGACGTCCATCCGCAGGAAGATCGTGGCTCTGCTGATCGTGCCGCTGGTCTCGCTCACGGGTATCTGGGCCTTCACCAGTGTCCTCACCACCACCGAGGCCAACCGCATGTTCACGGTCGCCACGGCCGTCGAGGAGATCGGCTACCCGGTGGAGGAGGTGATCGTCACCCTGCAGGCCGAGCGCCGCCAGGCCCTCGTCCACCTCGCGAGCCCCGAGTCCTCCAACATCCACCTCGTCACCGACAGCTGGGGCCCCACCGACGACGCCATGGAAGAGGTCCGGGGGAACGCCGCCAAGGAGGAGGTCCGCGAGGCCCTCGGCCCCACCTCCAGCCGCCACCTCGACCAGGTCCTCGACACCTTCTGGGCCGTGGAGACCGCGCGCAGCGCCGTCGACCGGGGCGCCGCCGACCGCGTCAAGGCGTACGAGTCCTACAACAAGCTGATCGACGAGTGCTTCGAGCTCCTCACCGCGCTGCCCGCCGCGGACACCGTCGAACTCGACCAGCAGGCCAGGGCCGTGGTCAACCTGTTCCGGCTGCGGGAAATGATGGCGCGCGAGGACGCCCTGCTCGGTTCCGCCCTGCTGGCGGGCGGCCCCAGCGACAAGGAGGTCCTCCAGATCACCGACCTGACCGCCCAGCGCTCGATGCTCAAGGAGGTCAGCCTGCCGATGCTTCCGCAGACCGACCGCGCCCGGCACGAGAAGTACTGGGAGGGCGAGGCCGCCACCGCGCTCCGCAAGGCCGAACTCCGGGCCCGGGACGGCGACGGCCGGATGACCGCCAGGGCCTGGGACGACACCGCCGGAACCGCCCTCGCCGAGCTGCAGAAGCTCAACGACGAGACCGCCGACCGCTACCAGGACCGCGTCGGCCCCGTCGCGCGCAACATCATCCTCAAGGTCGTCGCCGGCGCGATCCTCGGCCTGCTCGCCGTCCTGGTCAGCGTCGTGGTGTCGGTCCGCATCGGCCGCGGCCTGGTCCGTGACCTGCGCGGGCTGAGCCGGGAGGCCCACGAGGCGTCCGACGTCCGGCTGCCCGGCGTCATGCGGCGGCTGTCCGGCGGGGAGAAGATCGACGTCGAGGCGGAGATCCCCGCCCGGGAGTTCCCCGAGAACGAGATGGGCGAGGTGGGCCGGGCCCTGAACTCCCTGCAGCGCGCCGCCGTCCAGGCCGCCGTCAAGCAGGCCGAGCTCCGCGCCGGCGTGGCCGAGGTCTTCGTCAACCTGGCCCGCCGCAGCCAGGTCCTGCTGCACCGCCAGCTCACCCTCCTCGACACCATGGAACGCCGGGCCGAGGACACCGACGAACTCGCCGACCTCTTCCGCCTGGACCACCTCACCACCCGCATGCGCCGCCACGCGGAGGGCCTCGTCATCCTCTCCGGCGCCGCGCCCGCGCGTCAGTGGCGCAAGCCGGTGCGCCTGATGGACGTGGTCCGCGCCGCGGCCGCCGAGGTGGAGGACTACGAGCGCGTCGAGGTACGCCGGCTGCCCCGGCTCTTCGTCAAGGGGCCCGCCGTCGCGGACCTCACCCACCTGCTGGCCGAACTCCTCGAGAACGCCACGGTGTTCTCCCCGCCGCACACCGCCGTGCAGGTCATCGGCGAGCGACTGCCGACCGGATTCGTCCTGCAGATCCACGACCGCGGCCTGGGCATGGCCGGTGACGCGCTCGCCGACGCCAACCGGCGCCTCGCCGAGACGCCGGACTTCGAACTCTCCGACACGGACCGGCTCGGCCTCTTCGTGGTCAGCCGGCTCGCCCGGCGCCAGCACGTCCGGGTCACCCTCCAGCCCTCGCCGTACGGCGGCACGACGGCCGTCGTGCTGCTGCCGGAGAGCCTGCTCACCGACGAAGGGCCGGAGACCGACGGCTCGGGCCTGCGGCTCGAGGGCGCCGCCCGGAAGCGGCTCTCCGAGGCCGAGCGCACCGGAGAGCTCGAACTCGTCGAACTCGGCCCGATCCAGGAGACGGCGGAGGCGCCGCTCGGCGGGGAGCTGCCCCGGCGCGGCGGAAGCCTGCCGACGCGCGGCGAGGCCGACGCCGAGCCCGCGACCGAGCACGCCGCCGTCCCCGACGAGGAGGGCCAGGGCGGGCCGGGCGGACCGGTGCGTCCGGAGGTCGAGCCGCCCCGTACGCCCGGCGGCCTGCCCCGACGGGTCCGCCAGGCCAACCTCGCTCCGCAGCTCAAGGAACCGCCGGCCGAGGCCGCGGGGCAGCGGGCGCGATCGCGGGCCCAGGCGCCCGACACCCGCGACGCGGACGAGGTCCGCGACCGGATGTCCTCGCTCCAGAACGGCTGGCGGCGGGGACGCGCGGAGAACGACTCCGCGGAGACCGAGGCCGGCCGGGACGCCGGCCCGGGATCCGCGTACCGGGAGGCGCCCGGGGGAGTGCCGACCGAACCCGTAGCAGCAGCAACGACGAAGGTGGATGATCGATGACAGCCGCACACCCGTTCGAGGCGGGCAAGGGCTCGGGGGGACTCAACTGGCTGCTGGACGACCTCGTGGAACGCGTCACCAGCATCCGCAAGGCGGTGGTGCTGTCCGGTGACGGCCTGGCCACGGGGGTCTCCAAGGAACTGACCCGCGAGGACGGCGAGCACCTGGCCGCGGTGGCCTCCGGGTTCCACAGCCTGGCCAAGGGCGTGGGACGCCACTTCGAGGCGGGCGCGGTCCGGCAGACCGTGGTGGAACTCGAGGAGGCGTTCCTCTTCGTCACCGCGGCCGGTGACGGCAGCTGCCTGGCCGTGCTCGCCGACGCCGACGCCGACATCGGCCAGGTCGCCTACGAGATGACCCTCCTGGTGCGGAAGGTCGGTTCGCACCTGAGCACCGCCCCCCGCGACGAGACAGTCGCCGGAGGGTAGGGACCGGGCATGAAGGCAGACGGTCCCGCCGACGGGAACTCCACCCAGTGGTTCGACGACGACGCAGGTCCGGTCGTCCGCCCGTACGCCATGACCCGGGGCCGTACGGCGGCGGCGTCCTGCGAGCGGCTGCCGCTGACCGCCATGGTCACCACGCAGCCGGTGAACGAGCAGGACACGGACCCCGAGGTCGTCGCCGCGCTCGTCCCCGAACACCTGACGGTGCTCGGCCTGTGCCGCGACGAGGCCTGCTCCGTGGCCGATCTGGCCTCCGACCTCGACCTCCCGGTCGGGGTCGTACGGGTGCTGCTCTCGGACCTGCTGGACAACGGCCTGATCCGCGTCCAGCCACCGGTCCGCCTGGTCGAGGCCGTCGACGCGACGGTGCTGCGCGACGTGATCGCCGGCCTGCGCGCCCTGTAGCGGCCGGCGGTGAACCGAACGCGGCCCGTACCCCCGCCGACTGGGGTACGGGCCGCGCCGTGCCCGGCACGAGTACCGGGCGTGGCGCACTTGTTCCCGCTCCTCCCGAAGTCATGCCTCAAAACTCGGCAAGATTTTCCGAACCGGGTCCGAACGGCGTCCGAACCGGGTCCGAACGGCGTCCGAACCGGGGTCCCGGCCGGTCAGGGGCCCCTGGTTTCCAGGGCGATCCCTTCCCCCCGACGCCCGCGCCCTGATAGACGGAGGGACCATGAACAGACTCCCCGTCATCGCCCGTACCGTGGCCACCTCCGCCGCCGCCCTGCTCACCGTCACCGCGGGCGCGGCCACCGCGCAGGCCGCCCCGGAACCGCACGCGCCGGACGACTTCGTCGCCCTGGGCGCCGTGGACCCCACGATCATCCAGGAGATCCGCTACTTCACCGCGCACAACTTCGTGGGCGAGCGCATCGACGGCTACCAGCAGCCCGTCTGCATCCTCACCCGCCCCGCCGCCGAGGCCCTGAGCCGGGCCCAGACCCGCCTGCGCGCCCAGGGCTACGGCCTGAAGGTGTACGACTGCTACCGCCCGCAGCGCGCCGTCGACCACTTCGTCCGCTGGGCCAAGGACCCCGAGGACACGGCGATGAAGGCCGAGTTCTACCCCAACCTCGACAAGTCCCGCCTCTTCCCGGACGGTTACATCGCCGAGCGGTCCGGCCACAGCCGCGGCTCCACGGTGGACCTGACGGTGGTGAAGCTGCCGGCCAAGCCCGACAAGCCGTGGGTGCCCAGCCGCCCCCTGGTGCCCTGCTTCGCACCCGAGGAGCAGCGCTTCCCCGACAACTCGCTGGACATGGGCACCGGTTACGACTGCTTCGACACCCTCTCCCACACCCTCGACCCGCGCGTCCAGGGCGAGCAGCGCGCCAACCGGCTGCTGCTGAAGGACACCCTGGAGGACCTCGGCTTCGTCAACTACGCCGACGAGTGGTGGCACTACACCTACAAGCCGGAGCTCTACCCGGACACCTACTTCGACTTCCCGGTCTCCAAGGCGTCCCTGACCCCCGCGCGCTGAACCCGCCCGGCCGCCGGGCCCGTCCGGCCACATCGGGACGCCCCCGCCCGCGCAGGGCGCGGATCGGATACATTCCGGCCGTGTCCGCCATCCAGCACCCCGCCGCCGTCCACCCCCCGGGCTTCCACTGCTCCGCCTGCGGATCCCGCTACGGCGAGGGCGTCTCCGGCTGGCCCCGCACCTGCCCCGCCTGCGGAACGGTCGCCTACCGCAACCCCCTTCCGGTCGCCGTCGCCCTCCAGCCGGTCCGGGACCAGGAGGGCAGCGGTCTGGTGGTCATCGTCAGGGCCGTCGAACCGGCCCTCGGCGGCACCGCGCTCCCCGGCGGCTTCATCGACCACGCCGAGGACTGGCGCGACGCGGTGGCCCGCGAACTCCACGAGGAGACCGGCCTGGCGGCCGACCCCGGGGACGTCCGGCCCGCCGACGTGCTGAGCTCCCCCCGCGGCCACCTGCTGGTCTTCGGCCTGCTCCCCGAACGCCCGGCCGCCTCCCTCCCGCCCTTCGTCCCCACCGACGAGACCTCCGCCCGCACCCTGCTGCGCGAACCCGCCGAGCTGGCCTTCCCGCTGCACACCGTGGCCGTCCGCAACTGGTTCCAGGGCCGGTACGCCTGATCCCTCCCGTGGTGGGACGCCCCACACATCAGGTGCTGACTATGTGGGGCGCACCCTGGTACGAAAGACGATCACATGGCATCGTCCAGTGTCAGCCGCGTCATGCGCCCCACCCGCGCTGGATCCCCGGAGCCGCACCATGCCCACCCAGAACCCCGCCCCGCTCTGGCAGCCCACCCCCGAGCGGGCCGCCGAGGCCAGGATCACCCGGTTCCAGGCCTGGGCCGCCCGACACCACGGAGCCCCCGCGGAGGGCGGATACCCCGCCCTGCACCGCTGGTCCGTGGAGGAGCTGGAGACCTTCTGGACGGCCGTCACCGAGTGGTTCGACGTCCGCTTCTCCACCCCTCCCACCGGCGTCCTCACCGACCGCTCGATGCCCGGCGCCACCTGGTTCCCCGGCGCCACCCTCAACTACGCCGAGCACGCCCTGCGCGCCGCCGCCGAGCGACCGGACGACCCGGCCCTGCTCCACGTCGACGAGAGCCAGGACCCGCGCACCGTCACCTGGTCCGAACTCAACCGCCAGGTCGGCTCGCTGGCCGCCGAGCTCCGCGCCCTGGGCGTCCGCCCGGGCGACCGGGTCAGCGGCTACCTGCCCAACGTCCCGCAGGCGGTCGTCGCCCTCCTCGCCACCGCCGCCGTGGGCGGCGTCTGGACCTCCTGCGCGCCCGACTTCGGCGCCCGCAGCGTCCTGGACCGCTTCCAGCAGGTCGAGCCCGTCGTCCTCTTCGCGGTGGACGGCTACCGCTACGGCGGCAAGGAGCACGACCGCCGCGAGACCGTCGCCGAACTCCGCCGCGAACTGCCCACGCTGCGCGCCGTCGTGCACATCCCCCTGCTGGGCACCGACGCCCCCGAAGGCGCCCTCGACTGGTCCGCGCTGACCTCCGCGGAAACCGAGCCGGTCTTCGAGCAGGTGCCGTTCGACCACCCGCTGTGGGTGCTCTACTCCTCCGGCACCACCGGTCTGCCCAAGGCCATCGTCCAGTCCCAGGGCGGCATCCTGGTCGAACACCTCAAGCAGCTGGGACTCCACTGCGACCTGGGGCCCGAGGACCGCTTCTTCTGGTACACCTCCACCGGCTGGATGATGTGGAACTTCCTCGTCTCCGGCCTGCTCACCGGCACCACCGTGGTGCTCTACGACGGCAGCCCGGGCTACCCCGACACCGGCGCCCAGTGGCGCATCGCCGAACTCACCGGCGCCACGCTCTACGGGACCTCCGCCGCCTACGTCATGGCCTGCCGCAAGGCCGGCGTCCACCCGGGCCGCGACCACGACCTGTCCCGGATCGGCTGCGTGGCCACCACCGGATCCCCGCTCCCGCCGGACGGCTTCCGCTGGCTGCACGACGAGGTCCGCGAGGACCTGTGGATCGCCTCCGTCAGCGGCGGCACCGACGTCTGCTCCTGCTTCGCCGGCGCGGTCCCCACCCTCCCCGTCCACATCGGCGAACTCCAGGCGGCCGGTCTCGGCACCGACCTCCAGTCCTGGGACCCGAGCGGCAACCCGCTGGTCGACGAGGTCGGTGAGCTCGTCGTCACCAACCCCATGCCGTCCATGCCCGTCCGCTTCTGGAACGACCCGGACGGCAGCCGGTACCACGACAGCTACTTCGACACCTACCCCGGCGTCTGGCGGCACGGCGACTGGATCACCATCACCTCCCGCGGTTCGGTGGTCATCCACGGCCGCTCCGACTCCACCCTCAACCGGCAGGGCGTCCGCATGGGTTCGGCCGACATCTACGAGGCGGTCGAACGGCTCCCGGAGATCAAGGAATCCCTGGTCATCGGCGTGGAACAGCCCGACGGCGGCTACTGGATGCCGCTGTTCGTCCACCTCGCGCCGGGAGCCGTCCTGGACGACGCACTGGTCGACAAGGTGCGGCGGACCATCCGCGAACAGCTCTCGCCCCGCCACGTCCCGGACGAGATCATCGAGGTGCCGGGCGTGCCGCACACCCTCACCGGCAAGCGCATCGAGGTCCCGGTGAAGCGGCTGCTCCAGGGCGTCTCCATGGAGAAGGCCGTCAACCCCGGTTCGATCGACGACGTGGGCCTGCTCGCCTTCTACGAGGAACTGGCCCGGAAGCGGGCCTGAGCCGCGCCGAGGCGGCCCCGGTACGGGCCGGATTCCCCCCTCGCCCCCACGGCACCTGTCACTGTCAGTGGCGGACGTTACGGTGAGTGAGCATTGTTCGACCGCTCGCACACATGGGGGAATCATGGCCCGTACCACTCGCACCACTCGCACCCGGCACACCGGCACCCAGAGCCTCCGCCGCGTCCTGCGCCAGGAGATCGCCGGCACCGTCGGCCTGCTGACCGACGAACACGACTTCCAGGTCATGCGGCGCTACCGCAGCTTCGTCTTCGAGGACCACCGGACCTACCTCGACCAGATGGAGGCGCTCCTGCGGTCCAGGGCCTCGCAGGGCAGCCACACCAGCGTCGCCCTCTTCGACCCCACCGAGTACGCCGCGTACTGCGAGAACGCCGGACTCGACCCGGACGCCGTCGCCAGCCGCGCCCGCTTCACGGCCGAACTCGCCAGCACCGGCCCCACCGTGCCGTACGACGGCCGGCCCCTCGCCGACCTGCTCCCCGACCTGGTCGAGGAGGCCGTCCGCCAGGCCACGTGGGAGTACGCCACCCAGATCCTGTCCGGTCTCGGCCCTTGTCCCACCTGTGGGGAGGACCGCGGCCGCCTCGCCCTCGCCCAGGCCGCCCGCGTCCTGGGTGCCGCCCTCGACACGGCGGCACCCGGCGCCCTCCACCTGGTCTGCAGCATCGGCACCGTGCCGCACTCGCTCTTCAGCGTGCTGGAGGCCGACCGCGAGGAGAGTGGCGAGATCGAGGTCGACGAGGGCGAGGCCCTGGAATTCACGGCCGTGCTCGCCCTCGGCCTCGCCACCCGAAGTCCCGGCGGCCTGGTGCTGCGCACCGTCGCCCCCGGCAGGTCCGACCGCGTCCACGGCTGGCGCCTGCGGCCCGAGGGACTGGAACCGCTCACCGCCGGCGAGGTCTTCGACGCCTACTGCACCGACGTCACCACCGGCGAACCCATCGCCCCGGAGTCCGGCGTCGACTACTGCGCCCCGCCCGACCTCCACGTGGAGCCGCACCACCCGCACTGACGGCAGGCCCGGACCGGCACGGCCCGCCGTCCCACCCGCGGCGGCCCGTCACTCCCCGGACAGCACGGCCCGCGCCGCCAGCCGGGCCTCCTCCGGGCTGTCCGCCGACCGTGCCGCGGCGGCGGCCCGACGGCACTGCGCCAGCGTGCAGGTGGCCAGGGCCGCCCGGACCCGAGCCAGCGCGGCCGGAGCCATCGACAGAGAGGTCACCCCCAGCCCGGTCAGCACACAGGCGAGCAGCGGATCCGCCGCCGCCTCGCCGCACACCCCACAGCTCTTCGCCTCGGCACGGGCCGCCTCGGCGGTCATCGCCACCAGGTCCAGCAGCGCCGGGTGCCACGGGTCCTGCAGACGCGACAACGTCGCCGCCTGCCGGTCCGCCGCGAAGGCGTACTGCGCCAGATCGTTCGTCCCGACGGAAAGGAACTCGACCTCACGCAACAGCGAGCGGGCCCGCAGGGCCGCCGACGGAGTCTCCACCATCACGCCCACGGACGCCCGAAGCCCCGCCGCCCGGCACGCCTCGGCGAAGGCCCCGGCGTCGGCCCGGTCGGCCACCATGGGCGCCATCACCTCAAGGTGCACCGGAAGGCCCTCCGCCGCCTTCGTCAGCGCCAGCAACTGGGTCCGCAGCACCTCGGGGTGCTCCAGCAGCGTGCGCACCCCGCGCATACCCAGGGCCGGATTGGGCTCGTCCGCCGCGGTGAGGAAGCCGAGCGGCTTGTCCGCACCGGCGTCCAGGACGCGCACCACCACCCGCCGGCCCGGGAAGGCGGCGAGCACATCCCGGTACGCCTCGACCTGACGGCTCTCGGAAGGAGCCCCGGCCGCGCCTGTGTCGTCCAGGTAGAAGAACTCGGTCCGGAACAGCCCCACGCCCTCGGCTCCGGCCTCCACCGCCGCCCGGACGTCCGCAGGAGCGCCGATGTTGGCCAGGAGCGGCACCAGATGCCCGTCCGAGGTGCGCCCCGGCTCCTTCGCGGCGGCCAGTTCGGCCTTCCGCTGCTCGGCCAGCGCGCGCAGACCTTCCTTCCGCTCCTCCGAGGGATCGACGACCACCTCACCGGTGCTCCCGTCCACGGCGAGCACCGCCCCCTCCAGCAGGTCCGCCGCTCCCAGTACCCCGACCACCGCCGGCACCCCGAGAGCACGCGCCAGGATGGCGCTGTGGCTGGTCGGCCCGCCCTCCTCCGTGACGATGCCCAGCACCAGGGCCGTGTCCAGCAGGGCCGTGTCCGCGGGAGCGAGATCCCGCGCCACGAGTACGTACGGCTCGTCGCTGTCCGGAACTCCAGGCATCGGCACTCCCAGCAACCGCGCCACGATCCGGTTGCGCACGTCCTCCAGGTCGGCGACCCGGCCGGCCAGGTACTCGCCCGCCCCCAGCAGCAGATCCCGGTAGGCCGCGCAGGCGTCGTAGACGGCACGCTCGGCGGTGCTGCCCACGGCGATCCGCCGCTCGACGTCCGCCAGCAGCTCCGGATCGCGGGCCATCAGCGCCTGCGCGTCCAGTACCGCCTGCGCGTCACCGCCGGCGAGGACGCCCCGCGCGGTGAGGTCGGCGGACACCGCGTGCAGGGCCTGGCGCGCCCGCCGCTGCTCGCGTTCGGCCTCGCCCCCGGGGATCTGCCGGGCCGGCGGCTCCAGCACGGCGGTCCCCATGTGCCGGACCTCGCCCACCGCCACACCGTGACTGACACCTACGCCTCGCAGCGTCGTCTCCATCTCACCTGTCCACTCGTGCGAGAGCGCACCCCGCTGGTCGCGCCCGGTTGATCTCTGCCTGCCAGTGTGACGGCCCCGGGCCCACGCGTCACAGGCGTGCGACGGTGCAGCGGCTTCCCAGGTCACTCCCAGGCGAAAAGCCGGTCGCCCGCCGCGACGGCGCCGTCCACCGGCAACCCCGACAGCGCGTCGGCCATGGCCTCGAGCGCGATGACCGGACTGACCGGAGACTTGCCCCGCGCCACGACGGCCCCCGGATCCCACCGCACGACCGCGTCCCCGCGGCGCACGGCGTCCCCCTTCCTCAGCAGCGGCACGAACCCCTCGCCGTTGAGTTGCACGGTGTCGATCCCCAGGTGCACGAGCACGCCCCGGCCACCGTCGGACACCACGACGAAGGCATGGGGATGGAGGGACACCAGGATCCCGTCGATCGGGGCGACGGTCACCGTGGTACCGGCGGCGGGCTCCACCGCCACGCCTGGGCCCACCATCGCCTCCGCGAAGACGGGATCCGGCACCGTGTCCAGAGCGACGACCCGGCCCGCGAGGGGCGACGTCACGGTGAGCATCAGAGAGGCCTCCAGAGCCGACGGGGGGTCACAGTGGGTGAGTGACGTTGCACGAGAGTGCAGCGTATGTCGGGGGTTGCCCCGAATCCGGGTCTTGACCCCCTCTGGGGCCGGAAGAGGGACTCCCTGAGCGATTTGCCTCCAGGGGCGAGAGGTGTGTAGAGTCTTACACCTGTTCGGGGACGAGCGACCGCGAGAGATCGCACCTCCGCCACCCGAGCAGCACCCCGACTCCTTCAGATCCTGCTGATCTTCATTCGAGATCGCCTTTCCGGCATGCGCCGGGACCGGTGATCGAAGACAGGAAAAGGCTGATAGAGTCGGAGCCGCCGGAAAGGAAAAGCGCCGCGAAAGTGGTGCTGGAACTGGAAAGCACCGAGGAAATCGGAACGGAAACGGTCTGATAGAGTCGGAAACGAAG